>JAJTGH010000141.1 GCA_021299555.1 Comamonadaceae bacterium | reverse complement strand
TCGCCGACCGCAAACAGACCGACCGCGGCAACAGTGACTTCGATGCCATCGAGCAACTCGGGCCTGCCAAAGGTAAAGCGCGGCTGTCCGGTTTGCAGGTCGATGCCCACCATGCCCAGCAGAAGGCCGGCCGAGAGGCTGATCAGACCTCGCAGCAGCGATCGACCGAGCACGGCCGAGACAGCCACCAGAGACAACACCATGAGGCTGAAGTACTCGGCCGGCCCGAAGGCCAGTGCCGCCTCGACCACCACCGGCGCCGCAAAGGTCAGGGCCAGCGTTCCTATCGTGCCCGCGACAAAGCTGCCAAAGGCCGCAGTGGCCAGGGTCTGACCGGCGCGGCCTCGCCGGGCCATCTGATTGCCTTCGAGCGCGGTGACGACTGAGGCTGACTCGCCGGGAGTGTTGAGCAAGATCGAGGTGGTCGAGCCGCCATAGGCCGCGCCGTAGTAGATGCCCGCGAACATCACGAACATGCTGGTGGCAGGGACGTGATAAGTCAGGGGCAGCAGCAGCGCGATCGTGAGGGCCGGTCCGATCCCCGGCAGCACGCCGACCAGTGTGCCAACCAGGCAACCGACAAAGCCCCAAAGCAAAGTGGCGGGCTGCAGCGCGTTGGAAAAGCCTGCCAGCAGGGCGG
The DNA here is from genome assembly GCA_021299555.1 of Comamonadaceae bacterium. Classification (GTDB taxonomy): domain Bacteria; phylum Pseudomonadota; class Gammaproteobacteria; order Burkholderiales; family Burkholderiaceae_C; genus Polaromonas. Next base: position 5,415 of record JAJTGH010000141.1, on the reverse strand, counting down.
AAAAAGCGTCCATGGCAAGCTTGGCTCAGAGTCCGAGCGGTGCAAAGGCCGGCCCGAGACCCACGCCGAGCAGGCGTGCAAAGACCAGCCAGAACACCGCGGCGATGGCGCTGCAAATCAGCAGCGATTTGAGCCCCACCGGCGCGCCAAAAGCGCGTGCGATGCACATGCCGCACAGGGTCGCCGGAAGCACGAAGCCCATCGGTGTGACCAGCAGCATGAAGAGCGCGCCGCCGATCAGCAAGCTGAGCAGGCGGCCCATCGCGCCGGGCAGCGCGGCCTGCTCGGGGTCCAGGCTTTCGTCGAGCTGGCGTCCCCGCCAGGCGCTCAGCGCGTAGGCAGCGCTGGCCAGAGACAGGCCGGCAACCACCGCAGCCGGTACCAGGCTGGCGCCGACGGCCATTTCCATCAGCGACCGCGGAATCACGCTGACTTGCCAGGCGGCCAGCGCGCAGATCAGCAGCAGCGCCAGCGCCACGCGCAAGGGCGTCATGCCAGGCCGAGCTCCTTCATCACCGCTTCGGTCTTGCTGATGTCTGAGGCCAGTTCGCGTTGAAATGGCATCTCTGTCATGAAGACATCGGTCCACTTGCGCGTCTCAAGCTCCTTTTGCCAGGCGGGCGATTTGACGATGGCCGTAACCAGATTGATCAGCGCGTCGCGCTGAGCCGCGCTGATGCCGGGGGCAGCAAACACGCCGCGCCAGTTGGCCATGGTCACATTCAGGCCCAACTCGCTCATGGTAGGCAGGTTGACGCCCGGTATTCGTTGGCTGCCCGATGTGGCCAGGGCGATCATGCGGCCAGCCTTGATTTGCTCCTCAAATTCGGAGTAGCCGGAAATGCCGGCACTGACCTGCCCGCCCAAAATTGCTGCGTTGGCAGGTCCACCGCCTGCAAATGCCACGTAAGCACCCTCGCGCGGGTTGCGCCCGAGTGCCTTGATCATCAGGCCCAGGATGAGGTGGTCGGTGCCACCGGCACTGCCACCGGCCACCGATACGGCCTTGGGGTTGGCCTTGAGGGCGTCGGTCAGTTCCTTCCAGGTCTTGATCTTCCCGTTGGCCGGCACCACCACAACCCCGGCTTCTTCGGTCAGTCTTGCAATGGGCGTGACATCTTTCATCGTCACCGGGCTCTTGTTGGCGATCGCCGCCCCGACCATGACCGAGCCGCCGATCATCAGGCTGTTGCCCTGTCCCTTGCGCTGGTTGACGAAGCGCGGCAAACCCACCATACCGCCGGCGCCGCCCACGTTTTCAAACTGCATGTTGCCCACCAGACCGGCCGCCTTGGCCGCACGTTCGAGCGCACGCGCAGTGCCGTCCCAGCCGCCGCCCGGCGCAGCGGGCACGAACATGTGCAGGTTCTCGAACAAGGGTTTGGCTTGCGCCCATACGGACAGTGTGGCGGCACCACCACCGGCCACTGCGCTCCACCTCAGGAAGTCGCGCTTGCTCACCATCATGAAGATCTCCTAGTAAAAATCGGGTCCCGGGACTGCCCTTTGCACCATAGGGCCCGGTTGCATCCCGGGTCACCATTGTTCGTCATCTCCACCCCTTCGAACCGCTGCCTCGCCACCTCATTGATTCAGTGGATACCCTAGTAGCCCGGGCACGCGAACTCTTGAGCGATCTTCTGAACCCAGAGCTATGGCTCGCCCCACAATGATTTCAGACCCGAGTATGCGGCGACCAGACCAGAAACAAGCGGGGCCGCAGCCGCAGCGAGTTTCTGCAGTTTTTCAGACATGTCGGTCACCTTGGGCAGGATCATCCGGCCCTGCCGCAGTGCAGCCTGGCGCCGTGCGTAGAGCAGCCGGTGCCCTTTGTTGAGCGACAGACCGACCAAGTGACCGGTCACCCAGGCCAAACCAATCGCCACCGCGTATTCAAAAGTCTCGATCCATTCGCGCTTGGACTGCGGCAGCCAGCGGACATCGTCTAGCGTGGCCGTGATCGCCAGCATGCCTCCAACGCCCAACAGGGACAGGGCGATCGCGGTCACCAAATTGGATCGCCAGTCAATATCTCCTTTGATATTGGCCGCCAATGACAGCCCCAGGGGAAGCAGCATCGTACTGACCCGCAAAATCAGGGCGGGCGCATCGTAAATAAACAGGAGCAACCAGTGGGCCATGCAGAGGCCTAAAGCCGTGCCCAGAGCAACTTTGACAAGGCGGCCGATGCGATAGCGCACAGGCGGTGGTTCGGGGAGATCGGGCAGGGCGGCGTCGGGGTTGCTGATTGCTTGCCCAGCCGTCAGAGGCGGCAGTCCCGTTGCTTTTTCCAGTCGGGCAATTCTCTGCGCTTGGTGCTCCAGCTGGCCCAACAAGCTGAGCCAGGGCACCAGATCGCGTCCGCAATGCCCGCACACATAGGCGTTGGGCAAGACCGGGTTCTGGCAAAAGGGACAATTCAAGATGGGCCTCAGTCGGCGTTCAGGCGAACGACTGAGCTTGAGACTCGTCCCTCGGAGTCCGTCACCGTGACGCGCAAGTGATGAACGCCTTTGGGCACCCGCACGGATGGCAGGTCGATTTGATCGGGCTTGACCGCCGTTTGGATGCGGGCGGTGAGATCGACCGCAGGCTCCTTGAGGTATTCGACCCGGACGGATTTGGGATCGACTTTTGCACCCCCGCGCGGCTCCAGTCCAATCTTCAGCGCAAACGCGTCGGCTTTGACATCGGTGGGACTAAGGACCCGGATTCCGGGACCTCTCGTGATTGCGCGTGTGATGGGCACTTTGGCATCGGGCATCGGAGCTTCAACGGGCGAGATCAAGGCGATGGGGTTGGCATGGGCCCCACTGGCCAGCAAGCCGCAAAGGATTGCCTGAATAAGCCGGATGGAATGTTTGGTCACGCCAGTTCCTTTCTGAAGGTTACCGATGTCCGAGCCGCTTGTCTCTGCTCTTGATCGTGCCCTATCACGGCGCCGCCCGACCCGGTACATCGACCATCATGTACAAATTGCAAACAAAAAAAGTTTACTGGATGATGTCCGGTAAGTCCAATTTGCAGCGCGCACCTGCATGGGGGACGACTCGAGGCCCTCGGCGCGGTAAGACACAAAGGAATTCAGAATCCAAGCGATGCGGATGCGCTCGCGCCTGAACTTCACGGGCCCAGCACCGGGGCCGACTGCAACACGGATTGGGCTTGCCCGGCCCACCAGCGGGCCTGTCCGGTGGTTCCATGTCCGGAGGTCTCCTCAGAACCCGGGATCAGGTGGACCTTCAGGTTCTTGACGCGCGTCAAGGCTTTTTGCGCTTGCGCCAATTCGGGCGGGTTGCGCTCATCATCGGCTGAGTTGATCATGAGTACCGTCGCTTTGATTTTTTCCAAATGCGCCTCGGGCGCGAAGTCGCGCGAGGCATTCCATTGGTACAGGGTGTCATTGGCGTCGGCGGTGAATGGCGCTTTTAAGGCTCGGTCCAATAACTGGTCGGCAGTCTCACGGTTGGGCGCCCGCTTTTGCAAGCCATTGGCCCCTCCATTGGTTGCAATCGCATACATGGTGCTGGCGTACTGGGCCGACTTGGGCTGGGTTCGATAGAAACCGCCTTGGTAATCCGGATCGTTTCGGATCGAGTCGATGATCAACCGGCGGGTCATCCAGTTGCGACCCGACATATCAATGGGCATCGAAGCCATGGGGATCAAGACATCGGCATAGTCGGGGTACAAATAACCCATCATCCAGGTGTGCATGCCGCCCATCGAGTTGCCGACGATCAATCGCACCTTCGATAGGCCCAAACCTTCGGTCAACAACAAATGAATTGCACGCACCATGTCACCGTAGTTGTACGACGGAAATCGCGCAGCCATGCCATTGGATGGCTTGGACGAGCGACCGGCACCGATGGAGTCGGGCAACACGATGAAATACTTCGTCGCATCAAAAGGCTGGCCGGCACCGAACAACTGCCCGCCAAACGCTGGGTTCAACATGCCCGTGCCGCTGCCATTGGTGCCATGCAAGATGACGATGGCAGGGTTTTTCGGGTCGCCCAGCGTGGTGTAGGCCAGCTTCAACTCGGGCAAGGTGGTGCCCTCATGAAAGCGAAAATTTTGCGCCACCCAAAAGCCCTGCACGGGAGCGGGCTGAGCTCCGATCCACGCCGGCAAAAATCCCAAACCGGCCATCAACCAGCCGCAGATCTGACGCTTCCAATGTTGCATGCGACACCTCGCTTGAATCGTGACCCTGCTGGAGTAGCAAGCATTCGCCCGAAAAATGCTTTTTCCTCCGAGGCATTATCAGCCCAAGGACAAAAAGCCGGGGGCTTCTAAGACGAACCGGGTTAGAGACGATTTTCAGGCACGGGCACCGCTGATCCATCACGGCGGCGCAGACGGGCCCCAGGGAGCAATCTGGCCTTGTGTCACTCAGGTATATTGCCCGCATGCGAACCGTAGCCGTTCTCGCCCTTGCGCTTGTGGCTTGTGCAGCAACTGCAGCCGCGGCGGCAGGCGAAACGTCTTTGATCGAGCGTGCATCGGCCGCAGTGGGCTCGAAGGATCCCGTCCGGCTGGCCAATCTGGTGGGACGTCAGGGCGCCGGGATCACTCACCCGGGCATCGACACCCTGCCACCGCCAAGCCGCCGGCATTTATTCGTCAGACAGCTCCTGGCGGTGCTGGGTGCCTCTACCCCCGTTTGCTTCGGCTACAACGTGGGAAGCGACAAGACCACCGTCTTTTTCACCGCCACAGGACTGAACTGGGCCAAGGGTGGGCTGGACGCCGAAGCTACCGGGATGCTGGCGCTGCACTTCGACCGGCCGCTCACTTCCATGATTCCCCCGAGGCTGGTTTGGGTCACGCCGATCACGCGGGAGGATATCGACCTGTACGGCGGCCACCGCGCCTGCTGACAGCCGCCTCCGATAGCCCGCGGGGTTGGGACAAATCTTTTCGCAATGGAGGCTCTGAGCGCCTGACCACCCGGCCGAGCGAGTTAGAAGGTCTTGTACTGGCGGGGCAGAAGAGATTGTTTAACTAACTCGCTCACTTTTCTGACCGCCTGTTTTTGGTGGGGTCGGGGATTCGAACCTCCAACGGATTGCTGCTGCACTTGCTGCGCGTGGCGCTACGCGCTACACTCTCAGAGTGATTCAAAGCTTCAGGCACAAAGGCGTTGAGCGCTTCCTCAAGTCTGGCTCGCGTGCCGGGATCCAATCTGCTCATGCCCCGCGCCTGGCTCGGCAACTGTCTGCGTTGGACGCGGCCACAAGGCCCGAAGACATGAACCGCCCCGGGTGGGACTGGCATCCCCTCAAGGGCGGCCTCTTCGGCCACTGGTCAGTCAGCGTGAACGGCAACTGGCGTCTGACTTTTGCTTTTGAAAACGGCGATGCCATCCTGGTGGACTACCAGGATTACCACTGAGGTGTTTATGAGTTC
>JAJTGH010000140.1 GCA_021299555.1 Comamonadaceae bacterium | reverse complement strand
TCTCGCGCGGCGGCCGCCCCGACCTGGCTGGCGACGTGACTCTCGCTGGCGTGACCGCGCCAACGCTGCTGATCGTTGGCGGCGCCGATCGACAGGTGCTGCAGATCAACACCGAGGCCATGGCGCACCTGCGGTGCGACAAGCGCCTGGCCATCGTGCCCGCTGCAGGGCATCTGTTTGAAGAACCCGGGGCCTTGCAGGAGGTCTCACGCTTGGCCAGTGAGAGGTTCAGCCTTTATTTCAGGGCTCAGTTGATGGGGCAGATCCCAGCATCGACCGAACAGCGCGCCTGGGGCGTGCACTGACGGGGGTTTTATGCGACCACTGCGCACCATCAAGCCGCCTTACCGTGACCGCACCGATGCCGGCCAGGCACTGGCCGAGGCGCTCGGACATCATCTGCACGAGGCCAACCTTCTGATTCTGGCGCTGCCGCGCGGCGGCGTGGCGGTGGGCTATGAGGTGGCCATGGCCTTGCATGCGCCCATGGATATTTGGGTGGTGCGCAAACTGGGCTTGCCCGGCCACGAGGAATACGCCATGGGCGCCATCGCCAGCGGCGGGGTGCGCGTGATGAATCCTCTACCAGGCATGTCGGTAGCGCCAGAGATCGTGGCCAAGGTCCTGGCCCGGGAAGAGGCCGAGTTGACGCGGCGCGAGCACCGCTATCGGGGCGATCACCCAGCCATCAGCCCGCGCGGGCGGCATGTGATTTTGGTCGACGATGGGCTGGCCACCGGGGCGACCATGCGGGCGGCCGCACTGGCCGTGCGTCAACAACAACCGGCGCACCTGACCATTGCCGTGCCCGTAGGCGCCAGCGAGAGTTGCGCTGAACTGGCCGACGTGGCCGACGAAGTGGTCTGTCCCTTCACACCCGAGCCGTTTCATGCTGTGGGCCGCTGGTACGCCCAAATGACGCAAGCCAGCGACGAGGAGGTGTGCGATCTGCTGGCCAAGGCCTGGGCACGCCGGGCGCATGAGGTGCAACAAGAACGCACGCCGCCGATCAGCGCAGGCCCTGACCAAACACCACTCAAGCCGTCGGTCAGCGGCGTGTGAAAGCCCACCATGAACAGCGCTGCCGAACAAGTCATGCCGCCGAGCGCCCAGGCACAGGCGCAGAGGCTGCAAATCGTTCATGGCTTGCGCCAGCATCTGCAAAGCCTGTCTGGACATCCGTCTGACTATGACCGCTTGCTCACGGCCATGGGGCCAGCCCGCTTCATACTGCTTGGTGAAGCATCGCACGGCACGAGGGAGTTTTACCGCGAGCGCAACGAAATCACCAAGCGTTTGATTTTGGAGCAGCGCATTGATGCGGTGGCCATAGAGGCCGATTGGCCCGATGCGGGACGGGTTCATCGCTACGTCAGCGGACACAACGACGAAGGCAGTGCCGAGCAGGCGCTCGCTGGCTTCGAGCGGTTTCCAGCCTGGATGTGGCGCAACACAGAGGTCGCTTCATTCGTTCAATGGCTGCGCAACCACAACCTGAGCACCGGCTCGCAGGTGGGCTTTTATGGGCTCGATCTGTACAGCCTGTTTCGTTCCATGGCTCAAGTGCTTGACTACCTGGATCGGGTAGACCCACAAGCGGCACAGCGGGCGCGGTCACGTTATGCCTGCTTCGACCACGTGCGTGAGGACAGTCAGGACTACGGCTACAGGGCCAGCCTGGGGCTTAGCCGCAGCTGTGAAGACGAGGTGATTGCGCAGCTGCGCGATCTCAATTTGCGTGCCCCCAGTTCGCGCCTGGGTGATTTGAGACAGGACAGCCATTTTGAGCGGGACGAGTTGTTTCATGCACAGCAAAATGCCCGGCTGGTGCGCAATGCCGAGGCCTACTATCGCAGCATGTTTCGCAGCCGCGTGTCGTCATGGAATTTGCGCGACAACCACATGCTCGAGACGGTGCAGGCGCTCGAGCACCATTTGGCACACCGCGTACAGCCACCGCGCATGGCGATTTGGGCGCACAACTCTCACCTGGGCGATGCCAGTGCCACCGATATGGGTGAGCGTGGCGAGTGGAATTTGGGGCAGTTGCTTCGCGAGCGTTATGGACCTGCGGTGTTCAGCGTGGGCATGAGCACCTACAGCGGCACAGTGACAGCCGCTTCACAGTGGGATGAGCCGGCACAGCGCAAGCGGATACGGCCCGCCCTCGAGGGCAGTTGGGAGGACTTGCTGCACCAATGCGGCACCGAGCGCTTCATGCTGCTGTTGCGCGACAACCCTGTGCTGCAAAAGCTCACACACGCGCCGCGGCTGCAACGCGCCATTGGCGTGATCTATCGTCCACAAAGCGAGAGGCAAAGCCACTATTTCATGACCCGACTGGCGCGCCAGTTCGATGCGCTTGTGCACATCGATCACAGCCATGCGCTGGAGCCTCTGGACCGCGGCTCAACATGGGTCAGCGGCGAAGTGCCGGAGACATTTCCTTCAGGGGTGTGAGCCGTGACTCAAACGCTGGAGTCTGCACAGTCCGCGTTGGGCTGATGCTGGTGGCTCAGGCTAAAGTCGCTGCCGCTCATCTGACGTAAATCGGCGCGGTAGGGCATGACTGAGGAATGGGCTGGCACAGCCTGCTGGGGCAAGGGGCTGGGGCTGTCGGACATTTGAGCGCGTTGGACGATGCGCTGTGCTGCTTCTTTGAACAGGCTGTGATGCGACATTCTGGCGTCAATACGTGAGGATGATGTTCGCCAGGTCATGGACGCCTGACACCGATTGAATCACCCCAGGCTGCGGGCCGGGCATTTGCGCAGAAGTTTAGCGGCGCCCCAGGATTTGAGATGTAAACAATGATTAATGGGCGACAACTTCAGTCAACTGATGTCTCACAAGAGACTGCCCCAGGTCAGCGCTCAATGAAAGTCGCGACTGCCGACCACCAGATCGCCCAGCAAAGGGCTGAGGTCTTCCAGGTGGTGCGCCACCAGATTGCGCACCGGGCCATGACCGTCTGGCTGACCAGGCTCGCCCATGCGCTGCCACAGGCCCCAGACGGCCAGCAGCCGGGAATAGAGCAGTTCGCTGCGCTGGCGCTGACGCAAGGGGCGGCCCACGATCACATTGACCGAACCGGTTTCATCTTCCAAAGTGATGAACATCACGCCTCTGGCCGTCGAGGGCTGCTGGCGCACCGTGACGATGCCACAGGCTGCCAGCCGCCGACCACCAGGCAAAGCATCCAGCTGCCCGGCGGCAAGCAGTCCACGCTGCGCCAACCGGGGGCGCAACAGCGCCAGTGGGTGACGGCGCAAACTCAAGCCCAGGGCTCGGTAGTCGCTGGCGATGTCCTGCCCCTCGGGCATGGGCGGCAACTCCAGCGCTGGCTCGTGAACCGGAACTTGGCGCAGCAAGGGCGGCGGCGAGTGCAAAGCCACCGCTGCCCAAGTTTGCTGGCGCCGATGTCCAGCAAGACTGGCCAGCGCATCGGCCGCGGCCAAGGCGTCGAGGTCGCGCCGACCGAGATCGGCACGTCGGGCCAGGTCTTCGGTACTGGCGAAAGGTGCGACCCGCCGGGCCTGCTCGATCCGGCAAACCGCCGCCTGCGACAGATGCGCCACCATGCGCAGGCCCAGTCGAACGGCCGGTTGTGCCGCAGGCGGCTCTGAGGGCTCTAAGCTGCAGTCCCACTGGCTCAGCGTGACGTCGACGGGTCGCACACACACCTTGTGACGGCGGGCGTCTTGCACCAGTTGCGAGGGCGAATAAAAGCCCAGGGGCTGCGAATTGAGCATGGCGGCCAGAAAGCAGGCTGGCTCGTGCCGCTTGAGCAAGCAACTCACATAAACCAGTTTGGCAAAGCTGGCCGCATGACTTTCCGGAAAGCCGTATTCACCAAAGCCCTCGATCTGGCTGAAGATGCGCTGGGCAAAGTCGGGGTCATAGCCCTTGTCCACCATGCGACCGATCAGTCGCTGGCGAAAAGCCTCAAGCCCGCCCTTGCGCTTCCAGGCAGCCATGGCCCGGCGCAACTGATCGGCCTCACCAGCGGTAAAGTCAGCGGCAATCATGGCAATTTGCATGACCTGCTCCTGAAAGATCGGCACGCCCAGGGTGCGACCAAGGGCTGGCTCAAGTTCGGCTTGCCCCCACCTCAGCCCTTCTCCAAAGGAGAAGGTAGATACTGGGTCCCGCACTTGCGAAAAGGGGGAGGCAGACGCCAGTCTTTGCGCGCCTTCCAAGACAGAGCCAGCCGCACGGCGCTGCATCTGTCGCCGCTCCAGATAAGGGTGCACCATGCCGCCCTGAATGGGCCCGGGTCGCACGATGGCCACCTGCACCACCAGATCGTAGTAACAACGCGGCTTCAGACGCGGCAACATGCCCATCTGGGCGCGGCTTTCAATCTGGAACACGCCGACGGTGTCGGCCGCACAGATCATGTCGTAGGTGGGTTCGTCGTCGGCGGGAATCTGATGCATTTGCAACTGGCTGCCGCGCCAGCTGTTGAGCAGGTCCAAGCAGCGCCGAATGGCCGAGAGCATGCCCAGAGCCAGTACATCGACTTTCATCAGGCCGACGGCCTCCAGGTCGTCTTTGTCCCACTGGATGATGAACCGCTCTTGCATGGAAGCAGGTTGCACCGGCACCAGCCGCGTGAGTTTGCCCTGGGTCAACACAAAGCCGCCGACATGTTGGCCCAAGTGCCGCGGCATGCCCAGCAGCTGCCGTGAAAGTTCGAGCCACTGAGCCAGCCCAGGGTGCTGTGGGTCCAAAGTGGCCAGCTCGGCAGACTGCACATCGGGCTGATCAAGCCAGCGCGAGTCACGCGCCAGGATCTCGATCGTTTCACTGCTCAGACCCAGGGCCTTGCCCACATCGCGCACCGCGCTGCGGTCACGATAACGAATGACCGTGGCGGCAATCGCGGCTCGCTCATGGCCGTACTTGCCGTAAATGTAGGCAATGATCTCTTCGCGCCGCTGGTGTTCGAAGTCCACATCGATGTCCGGCGGCTCAAGCCGCTCGCGGCTGATGAAACGCTCAAACAGCAACTGGCTTTCGGCTGGGTCGATGGCCGTGATGCCCAGGCAGTAACACACGGCCGAATTGGCAGCTGAGCCTCGCCCCTGGCACAAGATGCCACGCGATCGGGCAAAGCGTACGATGTCGTGTACCGTGATGAAGTACATCTCATAGCGCAGCTCCGCAATGAGCGCCATCTCGTGCGCAACTTGCTGCTCTACGGCCGCCGGTGCGCCATGCGGGTAACGCTCGCGCAAACCTTCACGGCTGAGCTGGTGCAGCCACTGCAAAGGCGTATGGCCAGGCGGCACGGTGTCTTGCTGCGGATAAGCGTAGTGGTTGCGGATTTCATCCAGACTGAAATGGCAGCGCCCGCTCACCTCGACCGTGGCCGCAAGCAATTGGGGCAAATAAATTTCCGCCAAGCGCATGCGCGGGCGCAAATGAGCCTGGGCATTGGCCTGAAGCGCCCAGCCACAGTCGTGCACGGTGCAGCCCAGGGCCACGGCGGTCATCACGTCGTGCAGGGGTTTGCGCGAGCGCACGTGCATGAGCACGCCACCGGCAGCCACGCAAGGCACACCGGCGAGTTGACCCAGTCGCAGCAGCGTATCGAGCCGCCACGCATCATCGAGTCGCTGGTGCAGTTCGATCCCCAGCCACAGCCGCTCACCCCAGAGCTGGCTCGCCCAGGCCAGATGCGCGAGCCAGGCGCCCTGCTCCAGACCATCGGTGGGCAAAGGGCACAGGAGCAATTGACAATGGGTCAGCTGATCGAAGGCCGACTCGCCCTGCGCCACACGGTAGCCAGTGGACAGGCCATGGCCAGCCTGACGGGCGGCGCTGATGAATTCGCACAAATTGCCCCAACCCTGCACATCGTGCGGTAAAACCACCAGACACAGATCGGTCTGCCCGGGGCCAATGCTCACGCGAAACTCGGCCCCGGGTATGAACTTCAATCCCAGGGCCTTGGCAGCCACATGGGCGCGCACCACACCGGCGACCGAACATTCATCGGTTAAGGCCAGCGCGGCATATCCCAGGGCGTGGGCGCGCTCGACCAGCTCTTCAGGGTGAGAGGCACCGCGCTGAAAGCTGAAATTGCTCAGGGCGTGCAACTCG
>JAJTGH010000139.1 GCA_021299555.1 Comamonadaceae bacterium | reverse complement strand
GCGGAGCTGTGCACGGCCTATCCGCATGCCGGGGGGGACTACCACTTCCTGAACCGCGCTTTTGGGCGCGACTTGTCGTTCATGTACGGATGGTCGCGCGCGACCATCATCAACACCGGCTCGATTGCCTTGCTTGCCTTTGTGTTTGGCGATTACATGAGCACCTTGGTCAATCTGGGTTCCTACTCCAGTGCGATCTGGGCTCTGGGCATTGTGGTGGTGCTCACCCTGATCAACATTGCGGGCATCAACGCGTCTTCCCGGCTTCAAACCCTGCTGACCGTCTTTGAGGTGCTCGGCTTGCTGGCTGTCGTGGTTGCCGGCTTTTGGGTCGATGCTCCGGCATCGGGTGCCATCAGCTGGTTTGTGCAGGCGCCGGCGCCGGCTCAGTGGGGCTTGTGCCTGGTTTTTGTTCTGCTGACTTTTGGCGGCTGGAACGAGTCGGCTTATGTGTCGGCCGAGTTGCGGGGCGGGACGCGGACCATGGTCTGGGTCATCGTGGCCAGCATGGCAGCCCTGACCGTGATCTATCTGTTGGTCAATCTGGCCCTGCTCATGGGCCTGGGCCTCAAAGGCCTGGCCAGCAGCAAGACGGCGGCCTCTGACTTGCTGGGCCTGGCTTTTGGTCCCTGGGCCCACAAGGCCCTGGGCCTGTTTGTCGCTGTTGCAGCGCTGACCAGCATCAACGCCACGATGATCGTGGGCTCACGCACCAACTTTGCTGTGGGCCGCGACTGGAATGCGCTGCGCACGCTCGGACAATGGCAGTTGCAGGTGGGCAGTCCTCGGCAGGCACTTTGGATGCAGGCCATCATCAGCATTGCCCTGATCTTGCTGGGTACCCAGGAGGCCGATGGATTTTCTGCCATGGTGGAGTTCACCGCGCCGGTGTTTTGGGGCTTTTTGTTCCTGGTGGGCCTGTCATTGATCTGGCTGCGGCAGACCGACGGGCAGACCGAGCGGCCCTTCAAGGTGCCGCTGTACCCCCTGATGCCGCTGGTTTTCTGCAGCGCCTGTGCATGGCTGACCTACTCCAGCATCACCTACGCGATCAGTCAGAAAGCCATTCATGTCTCCATGTGGCTGATCGTCAGCGGCATCGTGGCTCTGCTGGTGCTTCGCTGGCGCGAAAAAGCCCTGGCCAGCGCCTGAGGCCGCGGGCCACGCGAAGATCAGTTCAGGGCTGGGGCCCGGCAGTTGTGCGGTGGGTGTCCCCGTTACCATGGGGGCATCACCGGGACTTCTGCCATGGCCTTGATCCAAACACTTGCATCCTTCAAAACCTTCCTGGGCCGCGTCTGGGCCCTGGCCGTACCGTATTTCCGATCCGAGCAGCGCTGGCAAGCGCGTGGTTTGCTGGCGGCCATCGTCGCACTCAATCTCAGCGCGGTCTACATGCTGGTCTTGCTCAACGACTGGAACCGGCTGTTTTACGACGCTCTGCAAGACAAAAACGAGACCGTGTTTTGGCATGAACTGCTGCGCTTTACCTACCTGGCGTTTGCCTTCATCCTGATTGCGGTTTACCGTTTTTACCTGACCCAACTGCTCGAGCTACGCTGGCGTGCCTGGATGACCGGTCACTATCTGACCCGCTGGCTGGAAGATCAGCGCTTTTACCGGATGGAGCTGGCGCGCTACAGCGGCGCGGGTGCGGGTGCGGCGCCGGACAATCCGGATCAGCGCATTCAGGAAGACCTCAAGCTGTTTACCTCTTACAGCATCTCACTGAGCATGGGACTGCTCAATGCGGTGGTGACCCTGGCCAGCTTTGTGGGCATTTTGTGGAGCCTGTCGGGCGAGTTCGAATTCACCCTGGCCGGGCAGACCTACCAGATCGACGGCTTCATGGTCTGGATGGCGGTGCTTTACTGCGCTGTCGGCAGCCTGATCACCCATTACATCGGCCGACCCCAAATTGCGCTCAATTTCCTGCAGCAGCGCTACGAAGCCGACTTCCGGCACCATTTGGTGCGGGTGCGCGAGTACAGCGAAGCCATCGCTCTGGACGGCGGACAGGGGGTCGAGCGCGACCGTCTTGACCTGCGGTTTTCACGCGTGCTGTCGAACTATCTTCAATTGCTCAGGAAGCAGAAAAACCTGGTTTGGTTCACCAACTTTTTTGGTCAGGCAGCCACGGTTTTTCCTTTCGTGGTTGCGGCGCCGCGTTTTTTCAGCGGAGCGATACAGCTTGGACAACTGATGCAAATCGCATCGGCCTTCGGGCGCGTGCAAGATGCTTTGAGCTGGTTTGTCGAGAACTACTCCAGCCTGGCGGCCTGGCGTGCGACCACTGACCGTCTGACCAGCTTTGAGGCGGCCATGGCCTCGCACCGGGGTGCATCGGCCCCTGCGCGCGCCCAAGGCGAGCAGGAGGGCATGCGGGTCAATGCACTGGAATTGGCCCTGCCCGGTGGGCAGGTTCTGCTCAGCGGTGTGCACTTGCAGGTTCAGCGGGGCGAGAGCGTGCTTTTGCAAGGGCCTTCGGGCAGCGGCAAGTCTTCCTTGTTTCGGGCGTTTGCCGGCATCTGGCCGTTTGTGCGAGGCAAGATCGAGATGCCCGACCAGGCCATGTTCATTCCCCAGCGACCCTATTTCCCGGACGGCACGTTGCGCGATGCGCTGGCCTACCCTCAGCCGGCCAGCGCCTACACCGACCAGCAGTTGGAGCAGGCCCTGCGCGAGGCCTTGCTGCCGCAACTCCTTGGCCGGCTGCAGGAGGAGGACTCCTGGACCCACACACTCTCTGGTGGCGAGCAGCAGCGCTTGGCCATTGCCCGGGTCTTGCTCAAGAAACCGCGCTGGGTGTTTGCCGACGAGGCCACCAGCGCCCTGGATGAGCAGGCCGAGCAGACGCTCTACGCCCGCCTGGGCGCACTGACCCGCGAGGCCGGCGGTGCCCTGATCTCGATCGCCCACCGGCCAGCGCTGGCCGCCTTCCACCAAAGCCGCTGGCAATTGGTCCCCGAGCCGCTCGGCTCTGCCGCAGCCTATCGCCTGGTGCAGCGGTCGGGCTGAACTGTGGCCCCTCTAAGATGACGGTTCACTTTTACCCGGAGGTTCTCATGCGCTGGCCCCCAAAGCAAACGGCAGTCCTTGTGATCTTGTGCTGTATCGGCGCAGCCGCTGTGGCGCAGCAGCGCATCGGCGAGGTCGATACCGCATTTCAGTGGATCGGCCCTGACCACAAGGTGATCGTGGAGGCCTATGACGATCCCCGCGTCAAGGGCGTGACCTGCTATGTCTCGCGGGCCAAGACCGGTGGCATCAAGGGCGGTTTGGGTCTGGCCGAAGACAAGGCCGAGGCCTCGATCGCCTGCCGGCAGGTCGGGCCGATCGGCTTTGTCTCGCCCTTGCCTCAGCAAGAAGAGGTGTTTACCGAGCGCATGTCTTTGGTGTTCAAGAAGCTGCGCATCGTGCGCATGGTCGATAAAGCGCGCAACGCCTTGGTCTACCTGACCTATTCCGATCGCCTGATCGAGGGCTCGCCACAAAACAGCGTGACTGCAGTGCCCGTCGATCGCACCCTGGCCATCCCGCTGCGTCCCTGATTCTGGAGCAGGCCCCCGGCCTCAGTTCTTCAGTGGCATGAGCAGTTGCACGCTGCTGCCGCTTTGCTGCAGAACGATCGATTCAGCTTCGGCCAGCACGCACACATCGGCCCACTGCAGGGGCCGGTAGTCTGCCGGCATGAGGTTCTCGTTGACTCGATCGGCCAGCACGCGTCGGATCTCGATGCTCACCTGCGCGCCCGAGGGCTGGGCGCGCAGATGCAAATCCGCTGGCCCTGGGCTGCTGTCACTGAGCTGCAAGATCGCCGCCGGCAGCACACTGCGAAGCGCGTGACCCGGTACCTTGGCGCTCAGCGGACCCGCTTCATGAATCAGCGCAAATCCGCGAAAACGCAGGCCGGTGGCCAACAGGCTGACGCACTCGGCCAGCCCTGCTTCCACGGCCACATCGGCCAGGGCCCGGGGTGCCACCCAATTCATCAGGGCCATGCTGCGCTCAGCGGCCTGCCTGGACAGCTGCCCCAGCGAGGTGCAGTGTTCCCGCAGCCCTGTCAGGTCGGACTGCTGCAGGCGCCTTTCCATCAGCGCTGCCATCATGCCCAGCGGCTGAAATTCGCCAGCCAGGTGATGCCGCAGTGTGGGCGCAACGCGTCGCAGCAGGGCGGAACGTGCCGCCTCTTCATGGGGTGTGTTTCTCATGGGATCAAGACATGCTTTTTCGTTGCGGGCGCAGGCGGTCTTGCCATGAGCCTTTGTCCCGGGCGTTTGCCCGGCCTTGCAATGCACCGATGGTAGCCACGCAAAGCCGCTTGGCAAGCTCATCCGTGAAAAACAAACACAGCGATACGCCTGTCACAACTGCGCGGTCGGACGTGACCGGTGGCGGCGGCCCTGTTCTGGCGGCCAGGCGGTGCCGCAGCCCTGCGATCACAATGGGGGTTTGCCACCCCGTTGACTCGATGCTTGATTCTCCAACCCCGGTTCTGCGCGACATCGTCCTGGTCGGTGGCGGGCACAGTCATGCGGTGTTGCTCAGGCGCTGGGCCATGGATCCCCTGGCGGGCGTGCGCCTGACGCTGATCTGCCGCGACACGCACACCCCGTACTCGGGCATGCTGCCCGGCTACATTGCCGGCCATTACACCCACGAGCAGGTGCACATCGATCTGCGCACCTTGGCCCAGGCCGCCGGGGCCCGGTTCTTCAAGGCTGAGGTCGTCGGCTTGGACCGCAGCGCGCAGACCGTGCTGTGTAAGGGGCGACCCGCGGTGCCTTATGACCGGGTGTCGCTCAATATCGGTGCCACGCCCCAATTGACCGCGACCGGTGCCAGTGAACATGCGGTGGCGGTCAAGCCGATCGACCGCTTTCACCACCGCTGGCTGGAACTGCTTGGGCGTGTGCGAGCCCGCAGCGGCCGCTGGCGCTTTGCGGTGGTTGGGGGTGGGGCCGGCGGGGTCGAACTCTTGCTGGCCATGCAGTGGCGCTTGAGCCGGGAGTTGCAGGCCCTGGGCCGCGATCCGCAGTCGCTGGAGTTTCATCTCTTCACCAGCACGCCCAAAATCTTGCCCACACACAACGCGCGGGTGCAACGCCACTTCATGCAATTGCTGCGACGGCGCGGCGTGCAGGTCCACGTCGGGCAGGCGGTCACCCAGGTTTGGGCCGGCTGCTTGCAAACTGCCAGCGGCCAGGTTTTTGATGCCGACGAGGTGATCTGGGTCACTCAGGCCGGCGCTGCGCCCTGGCTGCGCGAGACCGGTCTGGCGCTTGACGAGAACGGCTTTGTCGCTGTCAATGAAGAGCTGCAAAGCGTCAGCGACGAGCGGGTGTTTGCCGCTGGCGACATTGCCAGCATGACCGGTCATCGGCTGGAGAAAGCCGGTGTGTTTGCAGTGCGTCAGGGCATGCCCTTGCTGGACAACCTGCGCCGCAGTGTTCTGGGTCAAAGGCTTGAGCCCTATGTGCCGCAGCGGCGCTGGCTGGCCCTGATCGGCACGGCCGACGGGCGCGCGGTTGCCTCTCGGGGTGCCCTGTATGCGCACGGGCGCTGGACGTGGCTGTACAAGGACTGGATCGATCGCCGCTTCATGGCCCAGTTTTCCGATTGGGCCGCGACCATGCAGCCCAGGAGCACGCAGCATGCGGCCGCGCCACCGGCCTTGCTGCTTGAGGACGCCGAGCGGCAACAAGCGCTTTCGGCCCTGGCCATGCGCTGTGGCGGTTGTGGAGCCAAAGTGGGCGCCTCGGTGCTCGGCCGCGCCCTGGCCCGTCTGCCATCGCTTAGCCGCGACGACGTGCTCATTGGGCGCGAGGCTCCCGACGACGCTGCGGTCGTGCGCGTGCCTGCGGGCAAGGTCTTGGTGCAGACGGTGGATTTTTTCCGCTCCTTTGTCGATGACCCTTATGTCTTTGGACGCATCGCCGCCAACCATGCGCTCGGTGACGTGTTTGCCATGGGGGCGCAGCCGCACAGCGCATTGGCCATTGCCACGCTGCCGCCGGCTCTGGATTCGCGCACCGAAGACTTGTTGGTGCAGATGATGAGCGGAGCCGTCGAGGTTTTGCATGCAGCCGGTTGCGCGCTCGTCGGCGGTCACACCGGGGAAGGGCGCG
>JAJTGH010000008.1 GCA_021299555.1 Comamonadaceae bacterium | reverse complement strand
ACCACGAGATCTGGACCCTGAGCGATCGTCTGGAGGGCCCCGGTGAGCGCGACGCCTTTGAGGCCGCTGATGTGGTTATCGGCATCCGGCTGCAGGCCGATCTGCCGCGCCCGCAAGGGCTCAAGCTCTACATGGCGCCGGCAGCGGGCACCGATGGCATTGACACCCGTTTGCTGCCACCGGGCTGCCCCATGTGCAACTGCTTCGGCCATGAAAACGCGATCGCTGAATATGTGATGGCCGCCCTCCTCGCCCGCCACGTGCCTCTGCATCAGGCCGACGCCGATTTGCGCCAGCAGCGCTGGACCCACTGGGCCGGCTCGGCCAGCGCGGCGCGCACCGAATTGGGCGCGCAGACCCTGGGCGTGATCGGCTTGGGCCACATCGGGCGCACCGTGGCCGAGCGGGCCAAAGCTTTTGGCATGAGGGTGCATGCCTGCAACCGCAGCCCAGTGGCGCACCCCTGCGTCGACCAGGCATGGACCTTGAGCGATCTCAAGGGCTTCATGGGCACAGCCGATGCGATCGTGCTCACGCTGCCCCTGACGGAGCAGACCCAGGGCTTGATCGGCAGTGAAGAACTGGCGGCCATGCGGCCCGATGCGGTGATCGTCAATGTCGGGCGCGGTGCGGTGCTCCAAGAGCAGGCGCTTTTTGACGCGCTCTCAAGCAAACGCATAGGCGGGGCGGTGATCGACACCTGGTACCAATACCCGCAGGCCGGTCACGACACGGCCTCGCCGTCGAAGCTGAACTTTGCCGCGCTCGACAACCTGGTCATGACACCGCACATGTCGGGCTGGACCGCAGGCACGCTGCGGCGCAGACAGCAGACCCTGGCCGACAACATCAAGCGCCTCATTGCGGGTCAGCCGCTGATCAATCGACTCCACTGAGCCGCTCAGGCGCTGCCCCGCTCGATCAACTCAAAGCCCAGATCGAGCTGGGGCTGCTCAGGCGCCTGCCCCTTTATCAGACCGAGCAGCATCTGCGCCGCCGCCTCACCGATGCGCGCGCGCGGCGTGCGCACCGTGGTCAGGGGCGGCAGACTCTGGTCGCTGCCGGTCAAGTCATTGAAGCCAACGATGGCCACCTGCCCGGGCACGCGAATGCCGCGGCGCAAAGCGGCGAGCAGCGCACCCTGAGCCAGGTCGTCGTTGCAAAAGAAGATGGCATCAACCGCCGGACGCTGCTGCACGATCTGCTCGAACATCTGCCCGCCCAATGCCAGCGAAGAGGCAGCCGGGTTGAGCCATTCCAGGGTGGGGTCGTACACGCCGGCGGCCTGCAAAGCACTGCGCCAGCCGCTCATGCGCTGCATGACCCGGGCATCGAGCTGTGCGGCAGCAAAAGCCACCCGGCGGTGGCCCTTGCGCAACAAGAAGCCTGTCATCTCGGCGCCGGCTTGAGCCTGGTCAAAGCCTACGCTGTAGCCGGGTGTCGGCCCGCTCGAGTCGGCCAGATCCATCAGGTGCACGCAGGGCACCCGGCTGTTGGCCATCAACTCAAGGCTGGCCGGGCTGTGGTCTCGACCCGTGATCAACAAGCCGGCCGGCCGGTGCAGCAGGAGTTCACGCAAAAGCTGCTCCTCTTGCTGGCGGTCGTAATGGGTCACGCCCATCAGCGTCTGGTAGCCCTGGGCGCGCAGCGTGTTTTGCGCTGCCTCCAGCAAATCGACAAACAAGGCATTGGACAGCAGCGGAAGCAACACCGCCACGTGGTCACTGTGGCGCGAGGCCAGGGCGCGGGCCGCTGGATCTGGCACATAGGCCAGGCGCTGGGCGGCCGCCTGCACCCGCTCGATCAGCTCGGGCGCAACGGCACGCTCGCCGCGCAAGGCGCGTGAGGCCGTGCTGGTGCTCACGCCAGCGGCCAAGGACACTTCCTTGAGCGTGACCCGGCCGGTGGCCCGGTGGCGCGGTGTGGGCGATGGACGATCTGCAGGCAAGGGTTAATCCTCAGTGGGCTTTGGCCCGTAGATCGCTAGGATAGCGCTGTCCCAGCTCTTTGGCGAGCTCCACCCGGGCAAACCCCCAGGGCCCCATATTTCAGAAAATTTCCCTTTGAAAGCTGCGCTATAGGCCACGGGCAATGACGCCCGACGACTCTGGATAGCGCTATCCCAAAATTTCTCAGGAGCAAGTTTGTGTCCAAACCCGATGTGCTGGCGGTGGCCAAGTTGCACCCCTTCTACCGACAGGCCCTAGACAGCCTTTACACGGTTCACGACCGCACCCACGAGAGCGACCCCCAGGCCTTCGCGACGATCGCCCCACGCATCCTGGGCGTGGCCGCTACCGGTGAGGCTCTGGTGCCCGGCAGTTTGCTGCGGCAACTGCCCCAGGCCCGGGTGGTGTCTGTCTTTGGGGTCGGCTACGACGGTGTGGATGTCACAGCCGCTATCGAGCAAGGCATCCCGGTGACCCACACACCCGGCGTGCTCACCGACGATGTGGCCGACCTGGCCATGGGCTTGGTGCTCGCGGTGGGCCGCCAGATTGCCCTGGCCGACCAGTTCGTGCGCGCCGGCCGCTGGCCCGAAGGCCCACTGGCCTTGGGCCGCAAGGTCTCTGGGGCACGCATGGGCATCGTGGGCATGGGTCGCATCGGCAAGGCCATTGCACAGCGGGCTCAGGCATTCGGCATGTCGATCGCCTACACCTCGCGTTCACCCAAGAGCGACCTGCCCCACCGTTACTACCCCGACGCTGCGAGTCTGGCCAGCCAGTGCGACTTTCTGGTGGTCATCACCCCCGGCGGCGCAGGCACGCGCCACCTGATCAATGCCCAGGTGCTGCAAGCGCTGGGGCCCCAGGGCTTTTTGATCAATGTCGCGCGCGGCAGCGTGGTCGACGAACAGGCCCTGATCCAGGCCCTGCAGCAAGGCACGATCGCGGGAGCCGGACTCGACGTGTTCGCCGACGAACCGCGCGTGCCCTCGGCCTTATGGAGCCTGCCGCAAGTCGTTCTGACCCCGCACATGGCCAGCGCCACCGCGCAAACCCGGCAGGCCATGGCCGACCTGGCTTTTGCCAACATGCGCGCCGCGCTGGAGGGCCAGCCCCTGATCACGCCCGTGCCCGAATGGACGGCCGTTCATGCGCGCTGACATGACCGAACTGAACGCCTCACTGCGCTTGGTCGTGATGGGCGTGTCAGGCAGCGGCAAGTCCACGCTGAGCGCGGCTTTGGGCCAGCGTCTGGGCCTTGAGGTACTGGACGGCGATGACCTGCACCTGCCCGAGAGCGTGGCCAAAATGCGCGCCGGCATTGCTTTGCAAGATGCCGACCGCTGGCCCTGGCTCGATCGCATCGGCGACCATCTGGCCCATGGCAGCGCACCCGGCCAGGTGGTGGCCTGCTCTGCGCTTCGCCGGATCTACCGCGACCGCATCCGCGCAAAGGCCGGTGACTTGCATTTTATTTTTCTCGACGGCGACTTCGAACTGATCAGTCAGCGCATGGCGCGGCGCTCGGGCCACTACATGCAGCCACAGATGCTCGAGAGCCAGTTTCGCACGCTCGAACGCCCCACCACTGAAGAAGTCGACGTGATCACACTGCCCATCACAGACCCGGTCAGCCGCCTGGTGGAGACGGCGGTCAGTGCCCTGCTGGCGCTGCGTACGTTGCCCACAGACATTTGATCAACCAAGGACGCCCATGTTCATCCGCTGTGCATTTTTTCAGGGTCAGGTCAAGCCAGGCCAGGAGCAAGCGTTTAACCAGTACATCCGCGAAAAGCTGGTGCCTCTGTGGACCCGCTTTCCGGGCGCACAGGAGGTGCGTGTGCTCAGGCAGGTCGAGAGCGACGTAAACCAGCCCCACTTTGGCATGGTGCTGTCGGTCCGCTACCCTACGCGCGAATCCATTGAGGTGGCGCTGGCTTCCGAGGTTCGCCACAAGAGCCGCGAAGTTTCCAAAGAACTCATTGCCATGTTTGATGGCACCGTGTTTCACACCGTCTTCAGTGCAGACGAATATGCACTGCCCACCGATTGACCCTTAACCTTCAAACCAGGAGACCAACCATGAAACTTTCCCGCATCCTTCTCGCCTGCCTGATGACCGCCGTCGGCTCAACGGCCATGGCCGCCAAGTTCAACTTGAAAATGGGCCACGCAGTCAACACCACAGACGGTCAGCACGCAGCAGCCATGAAATTGGCCGAGCTGGTCAAGCAGCGCACCAACGGTGAGGTTGAAATCACGGTCTTCCCGGCCAACCAGCTGGGCAACGACGCGGCAATGATCAACGGCACCCGCGGCGGTACGATCGACATCGTCTCCAGCGGCGCCTCCAATTTCAACGGCATCGTGCCCAACACGGCCGCCATGGAACTGCCATTTGTGTTTCGCAGCGCGCAGCACGCCTATAACGTACTCGACGGCGCAGTGGGCACCGGCGTGCTCAATGAACTGGCCCCGCACGGCCTCAAGGGTCTGGCTTACTGGGAAAACGGCTGGCGCGCCTTCACCAACAACAAGCGCCCGGTCACCAAGCCCGACGACCTCAAGGGACTGAAAATCCGCTCCACGCCCAACCCTTATCACATTCAGGCCTTCAGGCTGCTGGGCATGAATCCTTCGCCCATGCCGATCGCCGAGCTCTACACCGCCCTGGAGACCGGCACTTTTGACGCGCAGGAGCACCCGATCAACGTGACCTGGTCGTCCAAGTTCTACGAGGTGCAAAAGCACCTGACCGTGAGCAACCACGTCTACTCGCCGCTGGTGGTGGCCATGAACAAGGCCAAATTCGACAGCCTGCCGGCCAACTACCAAAAGATCATGGTTGATGCAGCGCGCGAGGCGGCCACCTATCAGCGCAATCTGAACGCGCAGAACGCTGGCAAGGTCGTGGCCGACCTGAAGAAGTCGGGCATGCAAGTCATCGAGAACGTCGACATGGCACCATTCCAGAGGATCGTCTCGGCCGAAATCGCCAAAACCTTCGGTGAAAAGAATGGTCCGGCCCTGCTTAAGGCCATCGAAGAGACCAAGTGATGCAATAGAGTCAAACGCCCCCTCACCCGAGGGGGCTTTTTTGATGCCTGGCTCATGAAAAAGCTCAACGATCTGTTTTTCAAGCTCGCCGAATTGACTTTGGTGATCATGCTCTCGACCATGGTGATCATGGTGTTTGGCAACGTCGTGCTGCGCTATGGCTTCAACGACGGCATCATCAGCTCCGAAGAGCTCTCGCGCTACCTGTTCATCTGGATCACGTTTTTAGGTGCCATCGTCACCATGCGTGAAAACGCCCACCTCGGGCTCGACACCGTGGTGCGCAAGCTCAGCCTGCGCGGCAAGAAGGTGGCTTTTGCCATTTCCAACGTGCTGATGCTTGGCTGCTGCGCGCTCATGTTCTACGGCACCTTCAAGCAGCACGGCATCAACGCCACCACCCGCTCGGCGGTCACTGAAATTCCCATGAGCTGGGTCTATGGGATTGGCTACATCACCAGCTTGGCCATGGGATGCATGATCCTGGGCAAACTGGTGAACCTTGCCCGCGGACAGTTCCGCGAATCGGACCTCATCCAGATCCAGGACTCCGAAGAGACGGCCATCATGCAGGCCACAGGCGCAAAAAAATGACGGTTCTGGTCTTCATCGTTTCTCTGCTCGGTGCCATGGCCCTGGGCATGCCGCTGGCTTTTTCACTCATCGTCTCGGGCGTGGCGCTGATGCTGCACCTGGACAACTTTGACACCCAGATCGTCTCGCAAAACCTCATCAGCGGCGCCGACAACTTCCCGCTGATGGCCGTGCCGTTTTTCATGCTGGCTGGCGAGTTGATGAATGCCGGCGGCATGAGCCGGCGCATCGTCGAATCGGCCATGGTCTGGGTGGGTCATTTCCGGGGCGGCCTGGGCTATGTGGCGGTGTTTGCGGCCATCGTCATGGCCAGCCTGTCGGGCTCGGCGGTTGCCGACACGGCGGCTCTGGCCGCCGTTCTGATGCCCATGATGCGCGACGCCGGATACCGCATGGACCGCTCGGCCGGCCTGATCGCTGCCGGCGGCATCATCGCACCGGTCATCCCGCCGTCCATCGGTTTCATTTTGTTTGGCGTGATCGGCGGCGTGTCGATTTCCAAGCTGTTCATGGCGGGGATTTTCCCGGGCATCCTGATGGGCTTGGCACTGGTCGTGACCTGGGCCATTGTGGCCCGCAAAGATCAGGTGCGCGTGAGCGAACGCGTGCCCTTGATCAAGCGCCTGCGGGTCACCGCCAACGCCTTCTGGTCTTACCTCCTGGCCATCGTGATCATCGGCGGCATGAAGATGGGCATCTTCACGCCCACCGAAGCGGCGGTGGTAGCGGTCGTCTATTCGCTCCTGGTGGGCCTGTTCATCTACCGTGAGATCAAGGTCCGCCAGCTCTACGGCATCATCTTGGCTGCGGCCAAAACATCCTCCGTGGTCATGTTCCTGGTTGCCGCCGCACTGGTGAGCGCCTGGCTGATCACCGTGGCCAATATTCCACGGCAGATCGTCGAAATCCTGCGCCCATTCATAGACAACCCCACCTTGCTGCTGGTCATGCTCATGCTCTTGGTGATGGTGGTGGGCACGGCGCTGGACTTCGCGCCGACCGTACTCATCCTCACCCCGGTGTTGATGCCCCTGGTGCGCGAGGCGGGCATCGATCCGGTCTACTTCGGCGTCCTGTTCATCATCAACAACGCCATTGGGCTGTTGACGCCACCAGTGGGCACCGTTTTGAACGTCGTCTGCGGCGTGGGGCGCATCCCCATGCACGACGTCATTCGTGGCGTCATGCCCTTTCTCATGTCGCAGGTGGTGGTGATGGGCCTGCTCATTGCCTTCCCCAGTCTGGTCATGGTCCCCCTTAAATTCCTGCTTGCCCGATGAACGTTCTTGACTCTTTCAATCTCTCGGGCCGGCGTGCCCTGATCACCGGCTCCTCAGCGGGCATCGGGCTGGCCGTGGCGCAGGCTTTGGGCCAGGCTGGAGCCCATGTCATCATCAACGGCCGCACGGCCAGCAAGGTCGATCAAGCCATGCAAGCCCTGCAAGCACAGGGGCTGTCGGCCAGCGCCCAGGTCTTCGATGTGACCGAGCCTGACAGCGTGCGCGAAGCGGTCGATCAGATCGAAGCCCAGGGCCCGATCGATATCTTGGTCAACAACGCCGGCATGCAAATCCGAGGTCCCCTGCAAGACTACGCGGACAGCGACTGGCGAATGATCATGAAGACCAATCTGGACAGCGTCTACTTTGTCGGTCAGGCGGTGGCCAGGAAAATGATTCCCCGTGGCCGGGGCAAGATCATCAACATCTGCTCCGTCCAGAGTGAATTGGGCCGGCCGGGCATCGCCCCCTACACGGCCACCAAAGGTGCCGTGAAAATGTTCACCAAAGGCATGGCCATCGACTGGGGTCCCCATGGCATCAACGTCAACGGCATTGGACCTGGCTATTTCAAAACCGAACTCAATCAAAAACTGGTCGACGACCCCGCATTCAGCGCCTGGCTGGTGGGCCGCACGCCAAGCCGGCGATGGGGCGACGTGCAAGATCTCGGCGGCGCGGCCGTGTTCCTGGCCAGCGATGCCTCGCGCTTCGTCAATGGCCACATTCTTTACGTCGACGGCGGTGTCACCGCCACGCTTTAAACTGCATCCTCATTACGTTGAGACCCCGCCATGAAATCAGTCGTTTGCCACTGCGCCCAGGACCTTCGCCTTGAAACCACCGAACTGCCGCCCCTGGGAGACCAACAGTTGCGTGTCAAGGTCGCCTTTGGTGGAATCTGCGGTTCGGACCTGCACTACTATCAGCACGGAGGCTTCGGATCGGTGCGCATCAAGCAACCCATGGCCCTAGGTCACGAAGTCTCCGGCATCGTCGATGGGTGGGGGTCCCAGGTCAGTGGCTTCGAGCGCGGTCAGCGCATCGCCATTTCACCCTCTCGACCCTGCGGTCACTGCCGTTTCTGTCAAGCGGGCCAGCACAACCACTGCTTGAACATGCGCTTTTATGGCAGCGCCATGCCCTTTCCCCACATTCAGGGCGCATTTAGCGAACAGATCATCATCGAGCGCTACCAAGCCCACCCGATTGCCGCCCACCTGAGCCTGTCCGAAGCGGCGCTGGCCGAGCCCCTGTCGGTTGGCCTGCATGCGATCAGCCGCGCCGGCAGCGTGCTGGGGCAGCAAGTCCTGGTCACCGGCTGCGGCCCGATTGGCTTGCTCCTCATCGGCGCTTTGCGACGCGCTGGCGCCGGTCGGATCGTGGCCTGTGACATCGCCAGCCTGCCGCTGAACTGCGCCCGCGAGATGGGTGCCGACGAGACCATAGACCTGAGCACACAGGCCGAACGGCTCGAAATCTACAAAGCCGAAAAAGGTCAGTTCGATGCGGTCTTCGAGGCCTCGGGCAGTCAGGCTGCGCTGCGCACCGCACTGGACCTGATCCGCCCCCGGGGTGTGCTGGTGACTGTGGGGATGGGCGGCGACATCAGCCTGCCGATGACACAGCTGGTGGCCAAAGAGGTGGACATGCGGGGCACCTTCCGCTTCCATGCCGAATTTGCAACAGCGGTGCGTTTTCTCAATGAAGGCCTGATCAACGGCAAGCCGGTGATCACCCGCGTGCTGCCCATGGACCAGGCCATCGAGGCTTTCAAATTGGCGGCCGACAAGAGCCAATCGCTCAAGGTGCAGATCCAGTTTGCACCAGAAGCCGCCTGAGGCTTTTCCCTCTTTTTTGATTCAAGGATCGACTGTGAGAAAAATTGCTCTTGTCACAGGCGCCAGCTCCGGCATCGGCCAGGCCTGCGCCCTCGCACTTTTGCAAGACGGCTGGCATGTGGCCCTGGTCGGGCGTCGTGTCGATGCGCTGCGTGAAACCCTTGCGAAAGCGGGAGACAAGGCCGCCCACGGCGTGGCCATGCCCGCAGACGTCTCCGACGAGGGCCAGGTCAAGGCCCTGTTCGAACAGGTGCGCGAGCGCTTTGGCCGCTTGGATCTGCTGTTCAACAACGCCGGCATTTCGATGCCCACCACCCTGCCCGGCGATGTCAGCGGCGACGACTGGCGGCGCATGGTCGATGTCAACCTCAATGGCGCGTTTTACTGCCTGTCGCACGCTTTCAAGGTCATGCAAACGCAAAGTCCGCAGGGAGGCCGCATCATCAACAACGGCTCGATTTCCGCGCATGTGCCGCGTTACGGCTCGATCGCCTACACCGCCACCAAACACGCCATCTCGGGTCTGACCCGCGCTGCATCGCTCGATGGACGGGCCTTTGGCATTGCGGTCGGTCAGATCGATATCGGCAACGTGGCCTCGGACATGACCGAGCGCATGGCCAAGGGTGTTCCCCAGGCCGACGGCACCATCAAGGCCGAACCGCGCATGGACATGTCGGCCGTGGTCGAAACGCTCATGACGATGGCCCGCCTGCCGCTCTCGGCCAATATCCTGTTCACCACGGTGATGGCCACCAACATGCCCTACGTGGGCCGTGGCTGAAGGTCAGATCGCAGCCACGTCCACCGACCCAGTCTGCATGCAGGACAAAGACATCGCCCTGGTCGGTCTGGGCGTGATGGGTGAAAACCTGGCGATCAACTTCGCCCGCCATGGCTTTGGTGTCTGTGGCTTTGATACCGATGCCGCCAAACGGCTGAGCTTTGAGCAGCGCACCGTCGGCCTGAGAGCGGCAACCGCCTCGAGCCTGAACGCTTTGGTGGCCGATCTCAAAATCCCCCGCCGCATCTTGCTGATGGTACCGGCGGGTCAGGCCGTTGATACGGTCTTGGAGGCATTGAGACCCCTGCTGCAGGCCGGCGACGTCGTGATCGACGGCGGCAATACCCTCTTTACGGATACACAGCGGCGCTTGAAGAGCCTACAGCAGCACCGTATCCTTTACGTGGGAGCGGGCATCAGCGGTGGCCAGGAAGGTGCATTGCGCGGACCCGCGCTCATGCCCGGCGGTGACCCATCTGCATGGCCCCTGATCGAACCCCTGCTACAGGCCATTGCAGCGCGGGCAGACGATGGCCAGCCTTGCTGCCTGTGGATGGGGCCCGACGGAGCAGGCCATTTCGTCAAGATGGTGCACAACGGCATCGAATACGCCGACATGCAGACCATCTGCGATGCCTACTGGCTGATGCACCAGGCCCTGGGCATGCGGCCGGCCGAAATGAGCGAGGTCCTGCGCCAATGGAACGAGGGCGAACTCAACAGCTACCTGATCGGCATCACCGCCGACATCCTGGCCCGCAACGACCCGGACACCGGTCAGGCTTTGGTCGACATGATCCTCGATACGGCCGAGCAGAAAGGCACCGGCAAGTGGGCCAGCCAGGCGGCCTTGGATCTGGGCGTATGCGCCCCGACGATTGCCACTGCGGTGTTTGCTCGCACCATGAGCGCCCTGCAGCCCGAGCGCGTGGCCGCCTCACACATCGTGCCCGGCGCGCAATTGCAGCCGCCCCTTGATCGTCAGAGCACCCTTGAAAAAATCCGCGGCGCTGTGCTGGCGGCCAAAATCTGCGCCTACGCCCAAGGCTTTGCCATGCTGCGCGCAGCCGACCAGGAATACGGCTGGCAACTGCCCATGGCCAGCGTGGCCTCGGTCTGGCGCGCCGGCTGCATCATCCGCGCACGTCTGCTTCAAGACATACGCCGTGCCTACGAGCGCCAGCCCGATCTGAGCAACCTGCTGATCGATCCGGATCTGGCCCGTCGCATGTCCGGCATTCAACAGGACCTGCGCGAAGTGGTTGCTCTGGGCGCTCTGCGCGGCGTGGCCGCACCGGCCTTCATGAGCTCATTGGCCTACTACGACGCCTACCGCTCGGCCCGTCTGCCAGCCAACCTGCTTCAAGCGCAGCGCGACTACTTTGGTGCGCACACCTACCAGCGGGTGGACCGTCCGGGCAAATTCCACACGCGCTGGGACGACTAAAGCCCCATCGCCGGGTTGTCGCCGCGAATCCCTGTTGCAGCGGATCCCTCCTGCAGCAGCGCCCTCACCGCCACAGTGCCTGCCCCCACAGGGCGAGCGTGGGTGAGCCTTTTATTTGCTGACCCGCACCAGCGCATCGGCCCGCTTGTGCAAGTCGGGCAGCAACTCCAGACCCAAACCCGGCTTGTCGTTGAGGCTGATCATGCCATTTTTGACCGTGGGCAATTCGGTCACCAGCTCTCTATACCAGCCGGTGTAAAACGCTCGCACGCTCTCCTGAATCAAAGCGTTGGGCGCATGCAGCGACAGATGGGTCGAGGCAGCCCACACCACCGGCCCGGTACAGTCGTGCGGTGCCACGGGCAGCTGCCAGGCGTCGGCCATGGCGGCAATCTTGCGCGCTTCAGTCAGGCCGCCACACCAGCTCAAATCGAGCATGGCCACGCCGGCCACACCCGTTTGCAAATAATCCTTGAAGCCCCATTTGTAGCTCAGCGTTTCGCTGGCACAAATGAGGGCCTTGCAGTCGACCGCGTACTGCCGCAGCAGATCCAGGCTGTCCATGCGTATCGCGTCTTCATGCCAGAAGGTATTGAACTCCTGCAGCGCCCGGGAAATCTTCTGCGCCATCGGCAAGCGCCAGAGGCTGTGAAATTCGACCATGGTGTCCATCTGATCGCCAACGGCCTTGCGTATCTTGCGAAAAGGCTCGAGCGCAGCGTTGAGATCTTGCGGGCTGATGTATTGGCCATGCGATTTTTCCGCAGCCACATCGAAGGGCCAGATCTTCATGCCGGTGATGCCCTCCGAAAGCAGCGATTGAGCCAGCTCATCGGCATGGTGCAAAAAGCCTTGCAGGTCCTCATAGGGGCCGGCATTGTTGCCCAACCCCCAATTGGAGCTGGTCTGGTTCACATTGCTTCGGATGTACTGGTATCCCGCACAGGTGTTGTAGACCCGAATCTCGTCACGGCTTTTGCCACCCAGGGCCGTGTGCACCGGCATGCCGGCTGCCTTGCCAAACAGGTCCCACAAAGCGATATCGACCGCAGAATTGCCACGGGTCTCCACACCCGAACCGCGCCAACCCAGATAACCGGTGAGGTCGCGCGCACGCGCCTCGATGGCCAGGGGGTCTTGCCCCAGCAACTTCGGGGCAACCCACTCGTGCAGATAGGCCTCGACCGCCTGGGCGCCCAT
The DNA here is from genome assembly GCA_021299555.1 of Comamonadaceae bacterium. Classification (GTDB taxonomy): domain Bacteria; phylum Pseudomonadota; class Gammaproteobacteria; order Burkholderiales; family Burkholderiaceae_C; genus Polaromonas. The sequence continues at coordinate 23,535 of JAJTGH010000008.1, read as the reverse complement.
GAAGGTCTCACCGAGCCCAACCAGGCCCTCGTCCGTGTGCAATCGGACCCAAAGAATATTGGGAAACTCGCCCAGGCGCACAGTCTCGACTTGAGTGATTTTCATGGCGTGTCCGAAGGGGCCAACACAGGTTTTGAATTGAAAAATGGGAGCGACGCCTTACGGGGCAAGGGCTGGACGCTGCGCAGCTGCGTCTTGTCAACCCCAGCGGGCCAAAGGTCGCGCTCCCGCAGAACCTACAGCACCGGCTGCAGGTTCTCTCGAAAAGCCAGAAATCAGCCGCCGCGGGCTTTTCTCAGCTCGTCCTGCACCACCTTGATGGCCTCGGCGCCAATTGTGTCCTTGTGCTTGTCATAGACCGGGGCGACCTTGGCGCGGATGCGGTTTTGCTCGGCCGCCGTGATCTCGTTGACCTGCATGCCTTTGGTGCGCAAGCTCGACAGTGACTTTTCATTGAGGGTGCGGTTGGCAGCACGCTGCACCTTCTGCCCCTCCATGGCCGCCTCGCGCAGCACCGCCTGCTCCTGCGGGCTGAGCTGGTCCCACAGCTTCTTGCTGTAGAGCACCAGGAAAGGGGTGTAGGCATGCCGAGTCACGCTGAGGAATTTCTGCACCTCATTGAACTTGGAGGTCTCGATGGTCACGAAGGGGTTTTCCTGCCCATCAATGGTCTTTGTTTCCAGGGCGGTGAACACTTCTTGGAAGGCCATCGGCACCGCGTTGGTGCCCAGGGTGCGGAAGGTGTCCAGGAAGATGTTGTTCTGCATCACGCGCAGCTTGACCCCCTCGAAGTCTTCAAGCCGATTGACAGCGCGCTTGCTGTTGGTCAGGTTGCGAAAGCCATTTTCCCAGTAGGCCAGATTCACCAGACCTGCGGCCTCAAGCTTGGCATTGAAGAAGCGGCCAGCCGGGCCGTCGAGCACCGCATCGGCTTCTTTTTCGTTGGCAAACAGAAAGGGCAAATCAAAAACGCCGAGTTCCTTGACGATGCCCACCAGGGGTGAGCTCGAGGTGCAAACCATTTCTTGCGTACCCGCACGCAGCGCCTGAGAGGCCTGCAGATCGCCGCCAGCAGAGCCGCCCCAGAAGGCCGTGATTTTCATCTTGCCGCCGGTCTTGGCCGCCAGCACCTCCTGCATCCGCTTGACGCCCACACCGACCGGGTGGTCTTCATTCACACCATTGGTGAACTTGATATTGCGCTCGGCAAACTGGGCCAGGGCGCCGGTACTGGCCAGCATGGCGCTGGCAACAAGAGCGGCCAAAGTTCTGCGTTTAAACATGTGTGTCTCCTTGATTGAACAGACAGGGTTGGAAAAAATCAGCTCAACATCCACTTCAGAGGGACGAGAACCAGCGAGGGAAAAGCAATCAATAGAAAAAGAACCACCAAATGAGCCAGCAGGAAAGGCAACACGCCTCGGAACGCCTGGTCCATACTGATCTTGGCCACGCCAGAAACAACATTGAGCACGGTACCCACCGGCGGCGTGATCAGCCCGATCGCATTGTTCATGATAAACAGAACGCCAAAGTAAACCGGATCAATACCTGCCTGCTTGACCAGCGGCATGAGCACTGGGGTGAGGATCAGCACCGTGGGCGTGAAGTCCAGGGCGGTGCCCACCACCACAACCAGCAGCATCAGCATGACCATGAGCAGCATCTTGTTGCCCATGAAGGGCTCCATGATCTTGGCCACTTCGGCGGGGATGTTGGCCACCGTGATCAGCCAGGCACTGACCATGGCAGCGGCCACCAGGAACATGACCACAGCGGTGGTTTTTCCAGCGGTCAAAATCAATCGGTAGAGGGCAGAGAACTTGAGCTCGCGGTACACGAAGGCGCCCACGACAAAGCTGTAGACAGCCGCCACAACGGCCGCTTCAGTGGGCGTAAAAACGCCGAACTTCATCCCCCCGATGATGATCACCGGAAGGGCCAGAGCCAACAGTCCGTCGCTCGTGGCTTGCAAGCGCTCGGCCAAGCCCATGCGCGGTGCCGGCTTGACCTGATCGCGTCGGGCAACCCACCACCACGCAATCCCGATGGCGATGCCCATCATGATGCCTGGAACGATGCCCGCGAGAAACAGCTTGGTGATCGACACATTGGCTGCAACGCCAAAAATAATGAATCCAATCGACGGTGGAATCACCGGTGCAATGATGCCGCCCGCCGCAATCAGCCCGGCCGATCGACCCACGTCGTAGCCTGCGTTGCGCATCATGGGGATGAGCAGCGCCGCCAGGGCGGCCGTGTCGGCCACCGCCGAGCCCGAGAGTGAAGCCATGATGATGGCCGCCATCACCGCCACATAACCCAGGCCTCCGCGGAAATGCCCCAGCCATGCCATGGCCATGTTCACGATCCTCCGGCTCAGGCCACCCGCGTTCATGAACTCACCAGCCAGCAGGAAAAATGGCACCGCCAGCAGCGGGAAATTGTCGGCTCCGTCAACAAAGCGTTGAGCCAGGATCTGACTGTCAAAGGCGGGGATCACACCAGTGACCGCCATGTAGCTCATCAGAGCCAGGCCACACACCAGCAGGGCATAGGCAATGGGCATGCCCAGTGCCATGGCACCGAGCAAGCTGAAAAGAAACACCGCAACCGTCATTGACGCACCCCCGCAGGCCCGGACTCGGGCGTCTGGGGCAAGCCCTCCGCCTCAACAACCATGACAAGGTCTTCTTCCGCCAGGCGACCCGTTAACAACTTCCAGAGCATATTGAGGTTGATGATGGCCATCACCACAGAGACGACATAGCCAATGCCATAAATCCAGATCATCGATATGCCCGCCACAGGCGATACGTTGGTCACCTGCAATTCGTGCATCTGCCAGGTCCCCCAAAAAAAGACCAGATTGCACCAGAGCATGAGCAATTCGCTCAGGAGAAGACAGAACTTTTTACCCAGCATGGGCAAGTGCTTGACCAAGGTATCCACGCCCAGGTGGCCCTTTTCGCGCATGGCCACCATGGCCCCGATGTAGGTCAGCCAGATGAAGCAATAACGCGACATCTCTTCAGAAATCAGGATGCCCGAGTTCATGGTGAAACGCAAAACCACATTGCCGAACACCATGAAGACCATGGCCACCAAGCTGACCACGATCAGCAACTCCAGGGTTTTGAAGAACAAATTGATGAAGCGCTCCATATTTACTCTCTCCACTGCCTTCAGGCCCGGGCCAGGCGCGTCGGCGCACCGGCGACCCGAGGCAATTTACGCCGCGTGGCCAACACATGGTCGATGTCGGCGTTGGCGGCCCTGATCAGCACCATCAAGGCCCTCTCCGCCTTGAGCGGGGAATGCGCGATCACCGCGTCGAGCACAGCCCGGTGCAAGGGCAAAGACTCGCGCGGACCGTCCTTGATGCGGGTTGAAATTTCAAAACTCATGCGCAGCAAGGAGCTCAGCGCCCGGCCCATTTGAACCAGCATCCGGTTGTGGGACGCCAGCAAAAGACCTTGATGAAATTTCAGATCATGAACCACATAGTCTCCGCCAAAATCGATCGCATCCTTCATGCCTGCGTAGGCCTGCTCCAGTGCCGCAATATCGGCGTCGGTGGCCTTGGCCGCCGCCATGCGCACGGCAGCCGGCTCCACCACCAGCCGCAACTCCTGCAAATCTCGCACAAATTCCGGGGTCAACCCCGCTTGCGCCTGCCAGGCGATCACGTCGGGGTCAAACCAGTTCCAGTGGTCTGCGGGTCGAACCCGGGTCCCCAACTTGGGCCCGGTGACCAGCAAGCCCTTGGCAGCCAACGACTTGATCGCCTCCCTGACCACCGTGCGGCTGACCCCAAACTGCTCGCACAGCAAAGGCTCAGGGGGCAAACTCGCACCCACCCCATAGTGCCCCGACAAAATGGACAGACCCACCTTATCGAGCGTATGAGCATGGATGTTTTTGAGCATGGAAGTTCAAAGGAACCGCGCAATCATATGATGAATGACGGCCGCCATCACACTCAGGAAAACCCTCAATCGACCAGTTCATCCGGCTGAAAAATCCAGGAAATTGGGGTTTACAAGGAGCCCAGCCAGTTCTTATCATCATATGATTGCTTTTTTGTTTTTCAGGCTCGCCAGGGAACCAGACACATGACCTCCTCTGCCCGCAAAAAACCCTCCGAATTGCGTTCTCAACAGTGGTTTGGCCGCCAGGATCGCGACGGCTTTGCCTACCGCAGCTGGGTCAAGGGAAAAGGCGTGCCCCACGACCAGTTTGACGGACGACCTGTTATTGGAATTTGCAACACCTTCAGCGAACTGACTCCGTGCAACTCGCACTTTCGCACCCTGGCCGAGCAGGTCAAGATTGGGGTCTACGAAGCCGGCGGTTTTCCGCTCGAATTTCCAGTCATGTCGCTTGGCGAAACGCTGCTGCGCCCGACCGCCATGCTCTACCGCAACCTTGCTTCCATGGACGTGGAGGAGAGCATACGCGGCAACCCGATCGACGGCGTGGTCCTGCTCATGGGCTGCGACAAGACCACGCCCTCGCTGCTCATGGGCGCCTCAAGTGCAGGCCTGCCCACCATCGGTGTTTCAGGCGGGCCGATGCTCAACGGCAAGTGGCGTGGCCAGGAACTGGGCTCGGGCACCGGCGTCTGGAGCATGAGCGAGCAGGTGCGCGCCGGCACCCTCAAGCTGCAGGATTTTTTCGAGGCTGAAAGCTGCATGCACCGCAGCCACGGTCACTGCATGACCATGGGCACGGCCAGCACCATGGCCAGCATGGTCGAGGCCCTGGGCATCGGCTTGCCGGGCAACGCGGCTTACCCCGCAGTCGACGGCCGGCGCAACGTGCTGGCACGGCAGGCGGGGCGTCGGATCGTCGAGATGGTGCACACCGACCAGACCATCAGCAAAGTGCTCACCCGCCAAGCTTTTGAAAATGCCATTCGCACCCTGGCTGCGATCGGCGGATCCACCAACGCCGTGATCCACCTGATCGCCATTGCCGGACGCCTGGGCCTCAAGCTCACCGTGGACGACTTTGAGAAACTGGGCAGTGAGCTGCCCTGCCTGCTCAACCTGCAACCCTCGGGTCAGCACCTGATGGAGGATTTTTGCTATGCCGGTGGGCTGCCTGTGGTCATGAAGGAGATCGAACACCTGCTGCACAGGGACATCGTCACGGTCAGTGGCAAGACGGTGGCTGAAAACATTGCGGACGCGGTCAACCACGACCCACGCGTCATCAAAACCTTTGAAGCACCCTTCAAGGAAAAGGCCGGCATCGCCATCTTGCGCGGCAACCTGGCGCCGCGCGGCGCCGTCATCAAGCCCAGCGCGGCCACCCCTGCCCTCATGGTGCACACTGGGCGCGCGGTGGTGTTCGAAGACAGCGACGACTTCCACAAACGCATTGACGACGAAAGCCTGGACGTGGACGAAACCTGCATCCTGGTGCTCAAGAACTGCGGCCCCAAAGGCTACCCTGGCATGGCGGAAGTGGGCAACATGCCGCTGCCTCCCAAGGTGCTTCGCAAAGGAATCACCGACATGGTGCGCATCAGCGACGCGCGCATGAGCGGCACCGCTTACGGCACGGTGGTGCTGCACACCGCGCCCGAGGCGGCTGCCGGCGGCCCCCTGGCGGTGGTGAAAAATGGCGACATGATTGAGCTCAATGTGCCCGCGCGCAAACTGCAACTGCTCATCAGCGACGACGAACTCGCGCGCCGTCTGGCCCAGTGGAAAAAGCCAGCGCCGGCCATGGACTCGGGCTACTGGAAGCTCTACATCGACCACGTGCTGCAAGCCGACGAAGGGGCCGACCTGGACTTCCTGGTCGGGCAACGCGGCGCAGCCGTTCCCAAAGACAACCATTGAACCAAGGACAGCGACATGCGAATTCTGATCACCGGCGGCGCCGGCTTCCTGGGCGCTCGCCTGGCCCGCGAAATACTCAAGCGCGGCCACCTAAATGGCCAGGCCGTGGAAGAGTTGGCCATTGCCGACCTGTTTCCCGCGCCGGCCGATCTGCTGGCAGATCCCCGCGTCAAGGGCCATGCCGGGCCGATGCTGGAGCAAGGCAAGCTGTTCAAAAGCGGCTTTGATGGCGTTTTTCACCTGGCCTCGGCCGTGTCGGGCGAGTGCGAATTGGACTTCGATCTGGGTCTGCGCTCGAACGTGGACAGCTCGCGTCTGCTGCTTGACAGCTTGCGTGCGGCCAGTCAGTCTTCTGGCAAGGTGCCTCGCCTGATGTTTGCCAGTTCGGTGGCCGTTTTTGGTCCGGACGCGGCCAACCCCATGCCAGCGCTGGTGGCTGACACCACCTTGCCCACGCCGCAAACCTCGTACGGCACGCACAAACTCATGATCGAGCACATGGTGGCCGACTACACCCGCAAGGGCTATATCGATGGCCGCGCCGCCCGCTTGATGACCGTGACCGTGCGCCCCGGCAAGCCCAATGGCGCAGCATCGTCGTTTTTCAGCGGCATCATCCGCGAACCTCTGGCAGGCACCGCCACCACCTGCCCGGTCGATGCTTCGGTGTCACACCCGGTGTCTTCACCGGGCAACACCGTGCATGGCTTAATCACCGTGTTCGAAGCCAGCCGGCTGGCCTTTGGTGGCCGCATGGCCCTGAACCTGCCAGGCCTGAACGTCAAGGTCAGCGAGATGCTGGCCGCCCTGGAAAAAGTCGCAGGTCCGGCCGTGCGTGCACGTGTCACCTTCGAGAAAGACGAACGCATCGCCGGCATCGTGGACAACTGGGCCAAGGGCTGCACCTTCGAGCGCGCACGCGCTCTGGGGCTGCGCGCTGACGACAGCTTCGAGGCCATCATTGCGCAGTACATCGAGGACTGCAAAACCAGACCGGGGTATCCCGCCCAGGCGCTCGCAGGGCTGTGACGCACCGATTGACGGCCCGAGCGTTCGTGCCTGCTCAAGCCAGCCATGGCCGAGATGACTGAGCACACAGGCAAGCGCTTCGATCTGGTGGCTCTGGGCGAAGCCATGCTGGAGTTCAACCAAGTTCAGGCCGACCCAGCGCTCTATCTGCAAGGCTATGGCGGCGATACCAGCAACGCAGCCATTGCGGCCGCGCGCGCCGGCGCCCGTGTGGCCTATATCACGCGCACAGGCCAAGACCATTGGGGCTCGCGGCTCCTGGGCCTGTGGCAGGCAGAAGGGGTGAACGCCGAAGCGGTGCACAGCGACCCCAGTGCGCCCACCGGTGTCTATTTCGTCAGCCACGACGAAAAAGGCCATCATTTCAGCTACGCCAGGGCCGGCTCAGCGGCCAGCCGCATGCAACCGGCCGACCTGACCGGTTCATGGCACCAATGCATTGCACAGAGCCTCTGGCTGCATGTCTCGGGCATCTCGATGGCCATTTCGGACAGCGCCTGCGAGACCGTGCTGGCGGCCATGCGCCTGGCCCGCAGCCTGGGAACCCAGGTCTCACTGGACTCCAATTTGCGATTGCGCCTGTGGTCGCTTGAAAAAGCACGCACAGCGCTCGAGCAGGCTCTGCCGCTGTGCGATCTGTTCCTGCCCAGCCTGGAGGACATGCAGCAGCTCACCGACCTGCGAGATGCCGATGCCATCCTCGACTGGAGCCACGGGCGCGGTGCCCGTCAGATCGTTCTCAAGCTGGGAGCCGACGGTGCGCGTTGCAGCCAATCTGGCCAGCGCACCACAATCGCCGGTCACAAAGTCCAAGCGCTCGATGCAACAGGCGCTGGTGACTGCTTTGCCGGCAATCTCCTGGCCACTTTGGCCCAGGGGCACGACCTGACGCAGGCCGTGCGCTACGCCAATGCGGCTGCAGCCCTGTCTGTACAGGGCTACGGCGCGGTTGCGCCGCTGCCCCATTCGGCGCAAGTGCATCGTTTTTTGGGCCAGCCATGAATCGGCCGGTCGTCCTTGTGCCCTGTGCCTGCTGAATTTTTAGGAAAGAGTCTGAAATGCACGCCGCTCAGAATTTGCTCTCCCAAGCCTTGCAGCAATGCCCTTTGGTGGCCATCTTGCGCGGCCTGAGCGTGCAAGAGGCACCAGCCGTAGGCCTGGCCCTGGCCAACGCTGGCTTTCAAATCATGGAAGTGCCGCTCAATTCACCCGAGCCACTCAAAAGCATTGCAGCGCTTTCGGCGGCCCACCCCGAACGCCTGGTTGGTGCAGGAACCGTTTGCACGGCGCAGCAGGTACGAGACATTCATGCCGCCGGCGCACGCCTGATCGTCTCGCCCCATTGGGATCGGTCTGTCCTGGACGAGGCCCTGGCGCACGACATGGTCTGTATTCCAGGCGTGGCCACCCCGACTGAGGCCTTCGCGGCGTGGCAAGCCGGGGCACACGCCCTCAAGCTGTTTCCAGCCGAGATGATTTCGCCGGTTGTGGTCAAAGCCATGCGCGCTGTTTTACCGCCAACGCTTGCGCTGCTGCCCGTGGGCGGCATCGGTCTGGGGAATATGGCGGCTTACTGGCAGGCCGGTGTCCGGGGCTTTGGCATCGGCTCGGCCCTTTACGCACCGGGCCGATCGAGCGAGCAGGTGGCCCAATCGGCCCGCGACTTCGTGCACGCCTGGCGCACATGCGCCGGCGTGCACTGAGCAGAAAAATCAGGCCTTGAAGGCCACGACCTTCTGACGCTGCTCACCCAGGCCCTCGATGCCCAGGGTCATCACGTCGCCGCGCTTGAGAAAGACCGGGGCGCTCTTGCCGTCCTTCTTGATGCCCATGCCCACCCCGGGAGGCGTGCCGGTGGTGATGATGTCACCGGGCTCGAGCGTCATGAACTGGCTGACATAGCTGACGATTTTGGCCACGCCAAAAATCATGGTCTTGGTTGAACCGGTTTGCATGCGCTGCCCGTTGAGATCGAGCCACATGGCCAGGTTCTGCGGGTTGGGCAACTCGTCACGGGTGACCAGCCAGGGACCGATCGGGCCAAACGTATCGCAGCACTTGCCCTTGTCCCAGGTGCCGCCACGCTCGATCTGGTATTCACGCTCGCTCACATCATTGATCACGCAATAGCCAGCCACATGATCGAGTGCGTCTTTCTGACTGACATAGCGGGCGCGCGTGCCAATCACCACACCGAGCTCCACCTCCCAATCGGATTTCTTGGAGCCGCGCGGCAGCATGACGTCATCGTCCGGGCCCTGAATGCAGCTCAACGCCTTCATGAAGATGATGGGCTCTTTGGGAATCGGCAAGCCCGATTCAGCGGCGTGGTCGGCATAGTTCAGACCGATGGCCACAAACTTGCGGCTGCCAGCAACCGGCGCGCCCATGCGCTTTTTGCCACGCACCAGCGGCAGGCTGTCTGTCTTGATCTTTGCCAGCTTGGCCAAGGCCTTGTCCGAGAGCATATCGGGAGTGATGTCTGCGATCACGCCACTGAGATCGCGCAAGCGGCCTTGGGCGTCAATCAGACCGGGCTTTTCTTTGCCAACTTGGCCATAGCGTACGAGTTTCATGGGGTCCTTTCAGTTTCAAATCAATAGGTGGAGCGACCGCCCGAGAGGTCGAATACGGCGCCGGTTGAAAACGAACAGTCATCTGTGCACAGCCAGGTGACCATTGCAGCGATTTCCTCAGGCTGACCAAAACGCCCCATCGGGATCTTGGAGAGCATGAATTCGATGTGGGCCGGCGTCATCTGGTCGAATATCGCGGTCTTGACTGCCGCCGGCGTGACGCAATTGACCCGCACACCGGTGCTGGCCAACTCCTTACCCAGCGACTTGGTCAATCCGATCACAGCCGCCTTGCTCGCGCTGTAGGCACTTGCATTCGGATTGCCGTCTTTCCCAGCCACCGAGGCAATGTTGACAATGCGTCCCCAGCCCTGCTCGCGCATCAGGGCGGATATTTCCCGGCAACAAAAAAACGTGCCGTTGACATTGACCTGCATCACCTGTTCCCAGTCTGCCACCGGGTAGTTCCAGACCGTGGTGTTGGGACCCGTGATGCCAGCGCTGTTGACCAGGGCATGGACCGGTTTCGTGGTTTGGGCCAGAGCCTGCACCACACTGTCATGGCGCGAGACATCCACCACCACGGCGCGCGAGTTGGGTCCGAGCAGCGCGCACGCAGCATCGAGCGCGGCGCGATCACGGTCCCACAGGGTCACGCGGGCTCCCGAGGCCAGCATGCGCTGGGCGATGGCCAGACCCAGGCCGGCCGCACCGCCGGTGATCACCGCGTGGCGGCCTTGCATGTCGAGCTGGTTCATATGGTCATACCACCGTCGATGGAATAGGCCTGGCCCGTGACAAAGCGCGACTCGTCGCTGGCCAGAAACACCAGGATGGGGGCGATTTCATCGGCCTGCGCGATGCGTCCCATGGGCTGGCGGGCGACGAAGGCCTTGCGCGCAGCCACCGGATCGTCGTGGGCATTGATGCGATCGGCCAGCGAGGGCGTATCCACGGTACCCGGGCAGATGGCATTGCAGCGCACCCCCTGCCCCACGTAGTCGGCAGCAACGCTCTTGGTCAAACCAATCACCGCCGCCTTGGTGGTGCCATAGACGCATCGGCTGACAATACCGCGCACGCTGGAGGCCACGCTGGCCATGTTGATGATGCTGCCGCCACCCTTGGCAATCATGCCCGGCAAGGTCGCCTGGATCATGTGCAGATGCGAGCGCACGTTGAGCCTGAAGGCGAAGTCCAGATCCTCGTCCGTGGCCTTGAGCGCCGTGTCGCTGTGCACGAAACCGGTGCAATTGAACAGCACGTCGATCGCGCCCACCCGGGCCGCCATGGCCGCAATGGCCGACTTGTCCAGCACGTCGAGCACCGCGGTTTCCACACCCGGCGTGCCCGCCAGCGATTGCAACAGCTTGCCATTGACATCGGTGGCCCAGACCCTGGCGCCCTCGGCCGCCATGGCCAGCACGCTGGCACGCCCTATCCCCGCACCGGCTGCCGTAAAATCGTCTTGCCTTCGAGTCGTTTCATGTCTTGATCTCCAAATGAACGGATTGTCTTGCCTTTATGGCTTTGTCATCCCAGGCGATTCCCAGCCCGGGTTCGTTGGACGGGATCGCATACCCATCTTCCACCCGCATCCCGGTGAGCGTGATGTCATCGAGCTGCGGAATGTATTCGACCCAGGGCGCATTGGGCACGGCAGCGCACAGGCTGACATGCAATTCCATCAGGAAATGCGGGCACACGGGGATGTCGAAGGTTTCGGCCAGATGGGCCGTCTTGATCCAGGGCGTGATGCCGCCGATGCGCGCCACATCGGGTTGCACGATGGAGCAGGCGCCTTGCTCCAGGTACTCGCGAAACTGCATCGGGTGGTACATGGACTCGCCCACCGCCACCGGTATGGCCGTGCTTGCGCGCAAATGCCGGTGGCCCGATACATCCTCGGCCGGCAGGGGCTCTTCGATCCATGACAGGTCCAGTCCGTCGAAGGCCCGCGCCCGTCTGACCGCCTCGGGCCGGCTCAGGCCCTGATTGGCATCGGTCATCAGATCAAAGGCCGGCCCCACCGCATCGCGCACAGCGCTCAGCCGGGCCACGTCCTGGCTCACATGCGGTCGGCCAATTTTCATCTTGGCGCCCTTGAAACCCTGTTCACGAGCCTGCAAGGCCTGCTCCACCAGCTCCTGCGGCGACAAATGCAGCCACCCACCCTCGGTCGTATAAAGCGGCACCTTCGGTTGCGCCCCGCCAAGCAATTTCCAGAGCGGCAGATTCTGACTGCGGGCACGCCAATCCCACAGGGCTGTGTCCACGCAAGCCAGGGCCAAACTGGTGATGGCGCCCACCGCGGTGGCATGGGTGTGAAAAAAAAGGTCCTTCCAGATGGCCTCGATGTGCACCGGGTCGCGGCCGATCAGGCGCGGCAGCAAGTGGTCTTTGAGCAGCGCAATCACCGAAGAGCCACCCGTGCCTATGGTGTAGGCGTAGCCGGTGCCCTCAAGGCCATCGCTGCAGCGCAAGGTCAACAGCACCGTCTCCTGTGTCACAAAAGACTGAATGGCGTCAGTTCGCACCACTTTGGGCGGCAAATCGACCTGGCGCAGTTGGGCTGAAACGATGACGGTGCTGCTGCGGGTCACAGGATGGGTATCCAGAACTCAATAATTGACAAAACGCGGCGGTCCAAGGTCGACCGTGGCCATCAGTGTATTCATGTGCTGGCGCATCTGCGCCAACTTGAGCGCCTCGTTGCCCTCATGCAGCCAGAGGTTGTCGTATTCACAGGGGTCTTGCTGGTGATCAAACAATTCGGCCAGTTCGTGCCCATGGTAGAACACGCTCTTGTAACGCCCATCAAACACCATCGATGCCTGGCTGTGGTCGGCATGACCGCCCATGGCGTCGCGGTACTCGCAAACCACGGCCGGCTTGTGAAACGATGGGTCAACCTGCCCACGCAAAAGCGCCAGCAAAGACTTGCCCTGCATGGTCTCGGGCACGCCCAAGCCGCAGGCGTCCATCAGGGTCGGCGCCACATCCACTGTCTCTACCAAGGCCTGACTGCGCAGCCCCGAGGCGAACTGACCCGGCCACGACAGGATCAAGGGAACTCTGACCAGGCCATCAAAAAAGCGGCAGCCCTTGAGGATCAGGCCATGGTCGCCAAGCATCTCACCGTGATCGCTCATATAGACCACGATGGTGTTTTCAAGTTGGCCACTGTCGCGCAAGGTTTGCATGATGCGGGCGAACTGATCGTCGATCTGCTCGATCATGGCGTAATAGTTCGCCTTGACCTCGAGCGCGTCGTACTCGTTGTGGGCCGAAGCGATCGCATCGTGGCCATCGGCGCTGACAGGGATGATCTGCTTGCGCACCCGGGGATCTTCGGCATGCTTGGTCTGCTGATCAATCGCCAGAAACTGGCGCTGGCGTTCAATGTCCGTTTCCCGAAAACGCGGCAGCGGCATCTCGGCCGGTTTGTAGCGGCTCAAATACTCAGGCGGCGCATCAAACGGGCCGTGCGGATCAAACGGGTTGACGCTGATCATCCAGGGCCGGTCCCGGCGTTCGGTGATAAAGCGCATCGCCATCTCTGAGCACCAGGTGGTTTGGTGGTACTCGCTGGCCACACCAGGCCCGCAAAAGTAGTTGACGTTGGCATAGAGCTCAACCGGGTCCACCCTCTTTTCGTGCTTGAGCCAGTTTTCGTAGTCGTGGCCGAACGCCTGGTCCGGTGTGGGGTGGTGACTCCAGTGGAAAACCCGGTAGCCATCGTCGGTGCGAACCTCGTAGTGCTTGGCCGCTGCCAGATGGAGTTTGCCCACCAATGCGCAGTCGTAACCCGCTTCGGCCAAGCGCTTGGTCACCAGCTTTTCGTGGGCCGGAAAGTAGGCATTGCCGTTGCGATACACATGGTGGGAAGCCGGGTAACGCCCGGTCAAAAAGCTGGCGCGGGCGGGCGTGCAGATCGGGCTTTGGGTGTAAGCGCGCTCAAACGCCACCCCTGACCCCACCAGCGCGTCAAGCGCATCGGTGCGTATGTGGGCATTGCCCAGCGCGTGTATGGTGTCCCAGCGCTGCTGATCGGCGCAATACCAAAGGATATTGGGACGGCTGTCGGCCTTCATGGACTCATTCGGGCTTGATATTGGCGGTCCTGACCGTGCGTTCCCAGCGCACATGCTCCCGGGCCAGAAGGTCCGAAAACTCCTGCACCGTGGCCGCGGGGACATCTCCACTTTGCGCAATCCTGCCCTTGATGTCGGGGCTGTTGACGGCCCGCACCAGGTGTTCGGAAAGCTTGGCCAGCACATCGCCGGGTGTGCCCGCACGCGCCACAAACCCAAACCAGGCCAGCGACTCAAAGTCAGAGACCCCCGACTCAGCCAGGGTGGGCAAGCCAGCCAAGGATGGGCTGCGTTTGACCGAAGTGGCGGCCAGCGCGATCAGCTTGCCGCTCTTGATGTGCGCGTTGACCTCAATGGGCGATAGAAAAGCACTGTTCGCATGGCCCGCCAGCAAATCAGCGAGTGCGGGGCCTCCCCCTTTATAGGGCACATGCAGCAAGTCCACACCCGCCTGCAGCTTGAGCAACTCTCCGATCAGATGGGGCAAGCTGCCCGATCCTGGCGTTGCGTAGGAAATCTGACCCGGCTTGGACTTGGCCAGCTTGAGAAAGTCTGCCACATTGCCAACGCCCAGTTGGGGGTTGACCACCAACAGTGTCGGCGTGGTCTGCAGCAAGCCCACCGGCACAAAGTCTTTGCGCACCTCGTAGGTCAGCTTGGGATAGACGTACTGCGTGATCACAAAGGGCGCGGCCGCCAAAAGCAGGGTATAGCCGTCGGCCGGCGCCTTCGCAGCCTCAGCAATACCGATGGTGCTGGCAGCACCGGGTTTGTTTTCCACCACAAAGGGCTGCCCGAGCTGCTCACCGAGTTTCTGGGCCACCATGCGGGCCAGCGCATCAGAGGCCCCACCCGGCGGGAAGGGCACGACCACACGCACGGGCTTGGCCGGCCAAGACTGCGCCCACACAGGTCCACAGACCCAGCACAACAGGATCAGCAGCCATGCGCAAAAACGTTGGACAGGATGCTTGAACGGCAGGCGCATGAGAACACTCCAGCTTGTTGGGGATCAGCAAAAGACCCACATCGTTGGCCCTAGGGTAGAACCTGATAGCGATGGCGATGATTGGTGGGATCATAAATTGGTCTGACCACCTGTCCACTCCGCACAATCCCTGATCACCATGCCCATCCAAGCGATCGAGCCCAAGCGCCTGTACCGGCAAATCGCCGAACAGCTGCGCCAGCTGATGGCCAGTGGTGAATTTCAAGTGGGCACACGTCTGCCGGCCGAGCGCGATCTGGCAATACAGCTTGGGGTCAGCCGACCCTCTGTTCGCGAGGCTCTGATCGCGCTGGAGGTCGAGGGCATCATCGAGGTCAGAACCGGATCGGGCATCTACGTCAAGCAGGCCCAGCGATCGGTCACGCAAGCACCCGGCGCGTCCGACACGCCGGCCGACTGGGGGCCTCTTGAGGTGATGAGCGCACGCATCTTGGTTGAATCCGAGGTGGCCGCCCTGGCCGCTCAAAACGCCAGCAAAACCGACCTCAAGACCATACGAGCTGCCCTGCAAAAAATGCGGCAGGAGGCCGCCCAGGGCGAAGTGCCTCGCTGGGGGGACGAAGCGTTTCACCAGGCGATTGCCAGTGCCTGCGGCAACAGCGTGTTGCTCGATACGGTGCATCGCTTCTGGCAGGCGCGCAACAGCTCCTTGTTTCAGCGCCTGGGCGATCATTTCGAGCACCCGCAATCCTGGCAGACGGCCATCGAGGAGCATGTTCAGGTGCTGCAGGCCATTGAAGCGGGCAATGGCCCGGCTGCACGCAAAGCCATGCAGCGGCATCTGCGACAGGCCCACAAAAGATACAGCGCGAGCTGGCGCCGCGCACCGGTCCGTTGAACGGATCTTTTTCAGTTGTTTCGCGTCAGATTTTTCACACCAAAGGAGACCACCATGAGCAAGAGACTAACCTTCAAAGCCGCAGCAGCCATTGGCCTGCTGGCCCTGGGCACCCTAAGCGGTGTCACTGCACAGGCCCAGCAAAAACTCAAGTGGGCGCATGTGTATGAGACCTCCGAGCCGTATCACACCGAATCGGTGTGGGCGGCCGGTGAAATCAAGAAACGCACCAACGGCAAGTTTGACATTCAGGTTTTCCCCGCGTCCTCGCTGGGCAAAGAGACCGATATCAACCAGGGCATGACGCTGGGCACGGTGGACATGATCATCAGCGGCCCCTCCTTTGCCGCTCGCACCTATCCGCGCATCGGCATTGCCTACTATCCCTTCATTTTCCGCGACGGTGACCACCTGATCGCCTACTCCAAGAGCCCGGTGTTCCAGGAGATGGTCAACGAATTCCGCGCCAAAACCGGCATTCAGATCACCGCCTACACCTACTATGGCGCTCGTCACACCACGGCGCAAAAGCCCTTTACCAATTGCGCCGGCATGAAAGGCATCAAGATCCGGGTGCCCGACGTGCCCGCTTACCGTGCCACCCCCGAGTCCTGCGGCGCCAATCCCACCCCCATCGCCTTTGCAGAGGTCTACTTGGCGCTGCAAAACGGCACGGTCGAGGCGCAGGAAAATCCGCTGACCACGATCGAGGCCAAGAAGTTTTATGAAGTGCAAAAGGCCATCATGCTCACTGGGCACATCGTTGACGGATTGACCACACAGATCGCGCCGCACGTCTGGAACAAACTGACCGACGCGGAAAAGAAAATCTTCACCGACGTCACCCAAGAGGCCGCTGTTCGCGCCACCGCGCAGATCAAGAAGCGCGAAGCCGAATTGGTTGAGGAGTTCAAGAAGAAAGGTCTGGCCATCACCCAGGTCGATCGCAAGAGCTTCGTTGACGCCGTCTTGAAGAACAAGCCGCTGGAGTCCATGGGCTTCACGCGCTCGGACTACGACAAGATCCAGGCCGCCAAGTAAGCCGATTTTTTAACCCTTCACTGCACAAGAGGCCCGCAGGGCCACTTGTGCAGCCTTCTGCCTTCTGATTTGTTGAATCACCACGATGACTTCCCTGCCAGACATCGACAGTGGGCCCAAGGTCATGGGCGACGATGGTCAGTTCCACGCGACCGACCAAGAGGTGGATCTGTCGGACACGCCCATAGAAGCCTGGGTGGCCCTGCTGTTTTTCTGGACCCTGGGCCTGACCGTCTTCTACCAGTTCTTTACCCGCTACGTCCTCAACGATTCAGCCTCGTGGACCGAGGAAATCGCCCGCTACCTGCTCATTGCAACCGTCTTTACAGGCGCTGCCATTGGCGTGGCCAGGAACAACCACATTCAGGTTGATTTTTTCTACCGATTCATGCCCCGCGCCCTTGGGCGCTTCATGGCGCTGCTGGTTGACCTGATGCGGATCGCTTTCTTTGCTGCCGCCACGGTGCTGACTTGGCAGATGATGCAAAAGCTCGGCAGCTACAAAATGACCATCGTCGACTTGCCAATGAACATCGTCTACGCAGTGGTGTTTGCCGGCTTTGCTGCCATGAGCGTGCGTGCGGTCTGGGTCATGCGCGTCCATCTGCAACGCGGCTACACCGTGCTTGAGCGGCCTGGCTCCGAAATGAACGAGCGCTGAAGGCCCAAAGGACAGACATGCTCAAAATCTTATTCCTCATCCTGATGAGCGGTGGTCTGCCCGTGGCCATTGCCATGGCCGGTGCTTCGCTCATCTACTTGTTCTTCGTGCAATCCTCGCCCCCCTTTGTGGTGATACACCGCATGGTCTCGGGCATCGACAGTTTTCCCTTGCTCGCAGTGCCATTTTTCATCCTGGCTGGCAATCTGATGAACAACGCGGGCATCACCAACCGGATCTACAACTACGCTCTGGCGTTGGTCGGGTGGCTCAAGGGAGGGCTGGGCCATGTCAACGTGGTGGGGTCGGTCGTATTCGCCGGCATGAGCGGGACGGCCATTGCAGACGCAGCAGGCCTGGGCACGGTCGAGATCAAGGCCATGCGCGACCATGGTTACAGCAAGGAGTTTGCCGTCGGCGTGACCGCTGCATCGGCCACGCTCGGGCCCATCATTCCTCCGAGCCTGCCCTTCGTGATCTACGGCATGATGGCCAATGTCTCGGTCGGCGCCCTCTTCCTGGCCGGCATCCTGCCGGGCATCATCATGGCGCTGCTCATGATGCTCACAGTGGCCTACTTCGCACACAAGAACGGCTGGGGCGCGGACATCCGTTTTGACGGTGCGCGCGTGCTCAAGGCTCTGATCGAGACAGCGGTGGTGATCATCTGGCCTCTTGCGCTTTGGGTGATGATCAAACACTGGGAATGGCCCGCGCAAGCCACGGTGGCGGCTGCCCTGGTGGTCCTGTTTGCGGCCGATCGGCTGTTCGGCTTTCAGGCCGTGCTGCCCATCATGACCCCGGTGCTGCTCATTGGCGGCATGACCACCGGTGTGTTCACTCCCACAGAGGGGGCGATCGCGGCCTGCGTCTGGGCCATGGTTCTGGGATTTTTCTGGTACCGCACCCTGCACATGAAGATGTTCATCAAGATCTGTCTGGACACGGTCGAGACCACCTCCACCGTGCTGTTCATCGTCGCTGCAGCCAGCATCTTTGGCTGGATGCTCACCGCCACTGGGGTGACCTCGGCCATCAGCGGCTGGGTGCTCGGGTTCACCAAAGAGCCCTGGGTGTTTTTGCTGCTGGCCAACTTGCTGATGCTTTTTGTGGGCTGCTTCCTGGAGCCCACAGCAGCCATCACCATCCTGGTACCCATCCTGGTGCCGATTTGCCAGCAACTGGGCATAGACCTGGTCCACTTTGGCTTGGTGATGGTGCTCAACCTGATGATCGGCTTGCTGCACCCGCCCATGGGCATGGTGCTGTTCGTGCTGGCTCGGGTGGCGCAGCTGAGCGTCGAGCGAACCACCATGGCCATCCTGCCCTGGCTGGTGCCACTGCTGGGCAGCCTGGTCGTGATCACCTATGCCCCTTCCCTGGTACTTTGGTTGCCCAAACTTGTTTTTTAAAAGAATATGCAAGCATTCATTCGACTGCACAGCGCCGATGACGTGGTGATCGCCCGCAGCCAACTGTTGGGCGGAAGCATGGTCGAGGAGGTCCGGGTGCGCGGACTGATCCCGCCAGGCCATAAGGTTGCGGTGCGACCACTGGCCGCCGGTCAGGCCGTACGCCGCTACAACCAGATCATTGGCTTTGCCAGCCAAGACATCGCCCCCGGCGAGCACGTGCACACCCACAACCTCAACATGGGTGCGGAGAAAGGCAACTTTGAGCGCGATTACGCGATTGGCCAGGACGTCAAGCCCGAAGCCCCACGCCAACAGGCCAGCTTCATGGGCATCAAACGGCCCGATGGAAGGGTTGCCACGCGCAACTACATCGGTGTGCTCTCCAGCGTCAATTGCTCAGCCACGGCAGCTCGGGCCATTGCCGACCATTTTTCAAGACGCAACAACCCACAAGCACTGGCCGACTTCCCCCACATTGACGGCGTTGTCGCCCTGACCCATGGCACCGGCTGCGGCATGGACACCGATGGCCTGGGGCTCAAGCTGCTTGAGCGCACCCTGGCCGGCTACGCCACCCATGCCAACTTCTGGGGCGTGGTGGTGGTGGGTCTGGGCTGCGAGGCCAACCAGCTCAACACCTGGCTGGCCCACAGCAGCTTGCGCGAAGGCCAGACGCTCAAGGTGTTCAACATTCAAGACACTGGCGGGACCCGCCAGACCGTGCAAAAGGGCATCGACCTGATTCGCGAGATGCTGCCCCAGGCCAACGCCGTCAAGCGTGAGCCCTGCAGCGCAGAGCACATCGTCATAGGCTTGCAGTGCGGCGGCTCAGACGGCTACTCGGGCATCAGCGCCAATCCAGCGCTGGGCGCAGCGGTGGACCTGCTGGTGGCGCACGGTGGCACCGCCATCCTCAGTGAAACCCCAGAGATTTACGGCGCCGAGCACCTGCTCACACGCCGTGCGGTCAAGCCCGAGATCGCGCACAAGCTGATCGAGCGCATTCGCTGGTGGGAGCAGTACACCGCAGCCAACGGCGGCGAGATGAACAACAACCCCTCCCCCGGCAACAAGGCCGGTGGCCTGACCACGATCCTGGAAAAGTCGCTGGGCGCGGTGGCCAAGGGTGGCACCAGCAACCTGCAAGCGGTTTATGAATACGCCGAGTCGGTCAAGGCCCACGGCTTCGTCTACATGGACACGCCCGGCTACGACCCGGTCAGCGCCACCGGTCAGGTGGCCGGCGGGGCCAACCTGATCTGCTTTACCACCGGGCGCGGCAGCGCCTACGGCTGCGCGCCCTCGCCCAGCCTGAAGCTGGCCACCAACACGGCCCTGTGGCAGCGCCAGGAAGAGGACATGGACATCAACTGCGGCCAGATCGTTGACGGGGGCGTCAGCGTCGCCGAAATGGGTCAGCGCATCTTCCAGATGATCCTTGCGGCCGCCTCGGGCGAGCCCACAAAGAGCGAACGGCACGGCTACGGGCAAAACGAATTTGTTCCCTGGCAAGTCGGCGCGGTCATGTGAGCAAGGGCTACGATGCGCATCGAGCACGTTGAATCCTTCATCCTGCATGTCCCGGTCACCGGCAACCAAATCGCCGACAGCACGCACAGCATCTCGCACTGGGGCGTGGTCGGTGCACGCATCACGGGCGAAGGCGGGCTCATGGGCTACGGCTTTACCGGCACGCACGCCCACCTGCCCAGCGACCAGCTGATCGCCCGCTGCATTGACACCTGCCTGGCGCCCCTGTTGATCGGCCAGCAAGCGCAAGACACCGAGCGGCTGTGGCTTCGCCTGGCACGCCACCCTGCCCTTCAATGGGTGGGGCGTGCCGGCATCACCACCTTGGCGCACGCCGCGGTCGATGTGGCCCTGTGGGACCTGAAAGCCAAATCGCAGAGCATGCCGCTGTGGCAATTGCTCGGCGGGGCCGTGCGCGAACAGGTGCGCGCCTACAACACCGACATCGGCTGGCTCTCACTGTCCGACGAGGCCTTGCTGCGCGGTGCCCAGCAGGCCGTGGACGAAGGATTCACCGGCATCAAGATCAAGGTTGGCTCCACTGTGGAGCGTGATCTGCAACGCCTGCGTGCTGTGCGCCGCGCCATCGGCGACCAGATCACGCTGGCCATCGACGGCAACGGCAAGTGGGACCTGAGCGAGACCTTGCGCTTTTGTCGGGCCGCCGAAGATTGCGACGTGTTCTGGTTCGAAGAGCCCCTGTGGTACGACGCGGTGCAAGCCCATGCCCAGCTGGCCCGCGCCACCCGGATTCCGTTGGCGCTGGGCGAGCAGCTCTACAGCGTCGATGCTTTTGCCCAATTCATTGGACAGCAGGCGCTGGCCTGGCTGCAGCCCGACGTTACCCGCATGGCCGGCCTGACCGACGTGCTGCGTGTGATCGAACTGGCCGCAGCCCACCGCCTGCCCGTGGCCCCGCACGCCGGTGACATGAGCCAGGTTCACCAGCACCTCAATTTCAGCCGAACGGCCTGCACCGCACTCGAATACATCCCCTGGATCCGCGCCTGCTTTGAAGAGCCCATCGAAGTGGTGGACGGTCACTACCGCCGTCCTGAGCAACCCGGCGCCAGCACCACGCCCACACCCCAGGCCTGGACGCGGTACCGCCAACCCACCTCCTGAACCAGCGTCCACTTTTTGTCCATTGACCATGAGCCACACCATTTCCGTGCAAGACCTGCGTACCCGGGTTGCCCGCATCATCGAAAAAGCCGGCAGCCAACGCGCCGAGGCCGAACAAGTGGCCGACAACCTGGTCATGGCCAACCTCAGCGGTCACGACTCGCACGGTGTGGGCATGGTCCCGCGCTATGTGGACGCCGTGCTCGAAGGCGGACTCTCGCCCAACACCGGTGTCAAGGTGCTGCTCGACAGCGGCGCCCTGCTCAGCCTGGACGGCCAGCGCGGTTACGGCCAAATCACCGGCGTGCAGGCCATGGAAATGGGCATTGGGCGGGCTCGTCAGCACGGCAGTTGCATCGTCGCGCTCAGCCGATCGCACCACCTCGGGCGCATTGGTCACTTTGCCGAAATGGCCGTGGCACAAGGCCTGGTGTCCATGCATTTCGTCAACGTACTCTCGCGCCCGGTGGTGGCCCCGTTTGGTGGCGGCGACGGACGATTTGGCACCAATCCCTGCTGCATCGGTGTGCCCCTGGCCGGTCGTGAGCCCTTTGTGCTGGACTTTGCCACCAGCCGTGTGGCCCAGGGCAAGATGCGCGTTGCCCACAACAAAGGCGAGCGCGTGCCCGAAGGCACCCTGATCGACGAACACGGCGACCCCACCACAGACCCCGGCGTGGTGGTGGTGCCGCAATCGAACGGCCTGATGGGTGCGCTCATGACCTTTGGTGAGCACAAGGGCTACGGCATGGCGGTGGCCTGCGAATTGCTGGGCGGCGCGCTCACCGGCAGCGGAACTTGGCATCACCAGGCCGACGACCGGCGCGCCGTGCTCAACGGCATGCTGACCGTTCTGATCGACCCGCAAAAACTCGGCACCCAAGCCCAGCTTGAAAAGGAGGCGAGCGCCTTTACCGACTGGCTGCGATTGAGCCCCAGTCGCTCGGGCGGCGTGAAGATCGCCGGAGAACCCGAGCGCGCGGCGCGCGCAGCGCGAGCGCGCGAAGGCATAGTGGTGGACGAGGCCACCTGGGCCGAACTTCAGGCATCCGCGGCCAAGGTGGGGCTGTGACTGTGTCTGCGCCCCGGCTCAGCCTGAGCAGCCAGGCGCTCTGGTCATCACATGTTCAGGCGCCAGCACACCACAGCCGATCCAAAGCGCCTGGTGTGGTGCACCTGGGGCTGGGCGCCTTTCACCGGGCCCACCAGGCCATGGTGTTCGACCGCCTGCTCGCCTCAGGCGATGACCGCTGGGGTGTGCACGGTGTCGGCATGACGCAGGCCACGCTCGTGGATGCACTGCGCGCGCAAGACGGCCTGTACGCCGTGCGCGTGGCCGACGCCAGGGGCAGCCGCTGGGAAGTGCCTGGTGCACTGTGGCGACTGAACGTGGCTGCCACCGAGCGCGACGCCGTGGTGCGCGCCATGGGCGATCCGGCCACACGCTGGGTCACACTCACCGTCACCGAAAAAGGCTATACCCCCGCGCTGGCGCAACTGCTGATCGACGGCCTGCGCCTGCGCTGGCAAAACCACCTGCCCGGACTGACAATTGCCTCGTGCGACAACCTGCAGGCCAACGGTCGTCAGCTGCAAGCGCTGGTACTGGCCGGGTCCATGGAGGGCGGTCTGAGCGGCTGGATCGAGGCGCACTGCGCCTTCCCCTGCAGCATGGTCGATCGCATCGTGCCGGCCACCAGCGATGCGGTGCGCCAGGCCGTGGCGGCCGAATTGGGTGTTCAGGACCCGACGGCCCTGTCGGTCGAGACGTTCTGGGAATGGGTGATCGAAGACAGACTGGCCGATCCCGCGGATGCCGCCTTGCTGGCCGCACACGGTGTGCGCGTCACGCCCGAGGTGCATGTGTACGAAGACGCCAAACTGCGCCTGCTCAACGGCAGCCATTCGGCCATGGCCCTGATCGGCGCCGTGACGGGCCGCGCCCATATTGCCGACTGCATCGGCTCCCCGCACATCCGATCGTTCGTGCACGGCCTGATGGGCACTGAAGTCGCACCCCACCTGCAGCGCAGCGACTGGGCCGCCTACCGCGACGCATTGATCGCGCGGTTTGGCAATCCGCATCTGCGTCACAGCGTGCACCAGATCGCCACCGACAGCTCACTGAAAATCCCGCTGCGCTGGGTTCCCAGCATCGAGGCGCAACTGGCCTGCGGCGGGAGCATCGAGCACCATGCGCTGGCCACCGCAGTCTGGCTGCGTTACGGCCTGACGGTTGACGAGCAAGGCCAGGCCTACGCCATCAGCGACCCGCTGTCGCAATGGCTGCAGGCCAACGCTGCAGCCCAACGCGCAATGCCAGAGCGCAGCCTGCAAGGGCTGTTCGAACGCACCGACTTGTGGG
>JAJTGH010000138.1 GCA_021299555.1 Comamonadaceae bacterium | reverse complement strand
GTTCGTGCGGCAAATGAGGTGCGTGAATCGAATCCGGGCTGATCACCCGGCAAGATAATGCGGGCAAATTTACTGCAGTCTGGGTGGGGAAGATTCAGCCCGTGTTGGCACTTAAAGCCTGGTCGATGTCCCAGAGGATATCGTCGAGGTGCTCCAGACCCACCGAGATACGGATCATGTCGGGCTCAACCCCAGCGGCCACTTGTTGCTGCGCGTCGAGCTGGCGGTGCGTGGTGCTGGCCGGGTGGCTGATCAGAGTGCGGGTGTCACCGATATTGACCAGATGGCTCATGAACAGCGCCGATTCAATGAACCGGATGCCTGCCTCCAACCCACCCTTGAGGCCGAAAGACAGCAGTCCTGAGGCGCCGCGCATCTGCCGCATCATCAGAGCATGCTGGGGGTGGTCGGGCAGGCCGGGGTAGTTGACCCAGGCCACGCGCGGGTGCGCCTGCAGAAAACGCGCCACGCCCAGGGCGTTGCTGCAGTGCCGCTCCATGCGCAGTGGCAGGGTCTCGACGCCCTGCAGAATTTGCCAGGCGCTCATTGGGCTGAGGGCCGCGCCAAAGACGCGCAGGGTTTCCATGCGGCAGCGCATGGTGAAAGCAAAGTCGCCAAAGGTTTCGTAAAACTTGATGCCGTGGTAGCCCGGCGAGGGCTGTGTCATGCCCGGAAATTTCCCGTTGTCCCAGGGAAAACGGCCGCTTTCAACCAGCACGCCACCCAGTGTGGTGCCGTGACCGGCCAGATACTTGGTGGCCGAATGCACCACCACGTCGGCGCCCAGAACCAGCGGGTTGCACAGGAACGGACTGGGCACGGTGTTGTCAATGACCAGTGGCACACCGTGCGCGTGGGCCACGTCAGACACAGCTGCAATATCGAGCACCTGCAAGCTGGGGTTGCCCAGGCTTTCGGCAAACACGGCGCGGGTGTTGGGCTGCATGGCGGCGGCAAAGGCCTCGGGGCGGGTGGCATCGACAAAGCTGGTCTGAATGCCAAACTTGGCCAGGCTGACCGCCAGCATAGTGACCGAGCCGCCATACAGTGTGCCGGCGGCCACCACATGGTCACCCGCCTGCAACATGGTCATCAGCGCCATGCTTTCGGCGGCCATGCCTGAAGATGAGGCCACTGCGGCCCGTCCGCCCTCCAGCGCAGCCACCCGCTCTTCAAACGCTGCCACTGTGGGGTTGCTTAGCCGCGAGTAAACATTGCCGAAGGTCTGCAGATTGAAGAGCGAAGCCGCATGTTCGGCGCTGTCAAACACAAAGCTGGTGGTCTGGTAAATCGGCAGGGCGCGGGCACCGGTGGCGGCATCGGGGATCTGCCCGGCGTGGATGGCAAGGGTTTCTGGTTTGAATTGACGTTCGGGCATGACGGCTTGCTTTGCGTTGATCTTTGAAAAACTAGCGGGGTCGCCTTGCCGTAATGATGCCGGTGTTGACCCCAACCCAGTTCAGGCCGCCAAACAGCCGCGCGTGTTCGATTTTGACGCAGCGGTTGTAGACCGAGCTCAGGCCGGCCTGACGAAACAACTGGTCGGCTTCCTGGTTGTGCACGCCGATTTGCTGCCACAGGCATTTGGCGCCAATGCCTATGGCTTCTTTGGCCAGCGGCAGCACGTCTTCGGTACGCCGAAAAATATCGACAATGTCCACCGGTTGCGGTATGTCAAGCAAGCTGGCATACACCGTCTCGCCCAAAATCTCTTGTCCGGTGCCTGCGTAGCGCGGGTTGACCGGAATGACCTTGTAGCCGTGCGACTGCATGTACTTGGATGCAAAAAAACTGGGCCGGTGCCACTCGGCCGACAAACCCACCACGGCGATGGTTCTACATTGCCCCAGCAAATTTCTGAGCGTACTGTTGTCGTTGACCATGGCTCAATCTTAATGAGTGATCGCCCATCATCCCATGGTCTGAATCGCTCAACGCAAAGTCAGCCCGCTGGAGGCCTTCGATTGGTGCCGGAGACCCTGCCTAAGGGCTGGGTAAATGGTCGCACCATCTCCTGATGGTCATGCAGCAGCCTGGCCTGCCGATTGAGCAAGCCTTCAGGCAAGTATGACGCAATGTCAGTTGAGAGAACAACGTCGCTCAGGCGACCTGTCAGGGCACGTGCCTGAAGGGGTTCGTCCCCTTTGAGCACACGCGGGGGGCGCTTTCACATGCCCGGGTTGGCCTTTTTGGTGGCGTTGCGGGCGCTCATGAGGTGGCGGCCCTGCTCCTCAATGAAGTTCAGCCCGGTCGGTCCCGCGACCAACTGCTTGACCCGCTTGTCGCCGCTGACATTCTGCAATTGCAGGTAGCCTTTGGTGCGCAGACGCATCAGTCTTTTGTGCAGTGTGGCTGGCGAGCCCAGATGGGCCAGGGCGATGGCCTGGCGCACCGTCATGGGCGTGCCAGCAGCCCAGCGCAGCGCGACCAATTCGAGCAGGGCTTTCTCGTTCGGATCAAGCGGCTCTTCCGCGGCTTTGCTGTTCTTTTTGGACGCCTGGGCTGAGGCGGCCAGAAAGCGCATGTAGGCATTGAAGTAGGGCGTGCTCGGGGGCAACACCTTGGGGATGACCACTTCCGGGGCAACCGGTGGCTCGACACCCTTGGGGCGTCGGCCGCGCTTGGCCGGCTGCTTGGGTGAAACTGCGCTGTCGCCGCCAGGCGGCGCCTGTGTCGTCTCGAGGCTGTTTTCGCTGTTCATTGTCGAGGTCCTTTCCAGCTCAGGACAGCCTGCGCGACGGCCTGAGTTGACGGTTTGCTCACTCCCCCTGCGCCGGGGCAGGATAAGCTTTGACATATTTTTTCCGTAGTTCTAATTGTAATTGACTGTAGACTATTTGTCACCCATTTGGAAACCTCTTTGGTTTGATCGCGCTTTCTGACCATCAATCGCTAGACCGGTCATGCCGGTGCGGCTTGATTCATGCGGGTGTTTTTTGTCGTTTCCGTAGAATGGGTTCATGAAAATTCTCATCAGCAATGACGACGGCTACCAGGCGCCTGGAATCCTGGCCCTGTACGATGCGCTCAAGTCCATTGCCGATGTCGACGTGGTTGCTCCGGAGCACAACAACAGCGCCAAGTCCAACGCATTGACCCTGCATTCCCCCCTTTACGTGCACACCGCGGCCAACGGTTTTCGCTACGTCAATGGCACGCCGGCCGACTGCGTGCACATCGGTTTGACCGGTCTGCTGGGTTACCGTCCGGACTTGGTGGTCTCGGGCATCAACAATGGCGCCAACATGGGCGACGACACGATTTATTCGGGCACGGTGGGTGCGGCCATGGAGGGTTATTTGTTCGGTATCCCGGCCATCGCGTTTTCTCAAACCGAGAAGGGCTGGGCGCATCTGGATGTGGCCGCCCGCAAGGCCCGTGAGCTGGTCGAGCAATTGGCGGGGCAGTTGGCAGCGGCCGCGCGCGGTCAGGCCGCCTGGCTGCTCAATGTCAATATTCCCACCTTGCCGGCCGATCAGATCAAAAGCATCAGGGTCGCTCGCTTGGGTCGAAGGCATGCGGCTGAGCGCGTGATCACCCAAACCAGTCCGCGCGGTGAAACCATGTACTGGATCGGCAGCGCCGGGCCGGCCAAGGACGATGGTCTGGGGACGGACTTTCATGCCACGGCCCAGGGGCATGTGTCGGTCACGCCGCTGCAGGTCGATCTGACCGAGCACGAGGGCCTGCTGGCCTGGCGAGAGCAGCTTGAACCATGAACCGCAGCAACAAGCCGGGCAGCGGCCCTGGGTCTTTTCCGCCCGCAAAGCGGCCCGGTTTTCCGGCGCGGCTAGATTCGGCCGGTTTGGCTCCTGCGCCTGCCACAGCGGTGCCCACCCGGGCCGTCCGTTCTTCGCGCACGCCCTCGGCGGCCGCAGTCCAGATAACGGCGGGCCAGGGCATCGGTCTCGATTCCCAGGCGGTGCGTGCCAGCATGGTGCGCAAATTGGCCAGTCAGGGGGTCAGCGACTCCCAGGTGCTAAAGGCCATGGGTCAGGTCGAGCGCCACCGTTTCGTTGACTCGGCGTTGGCTGCCCAGGCCTACGAAGACACGAGCTTACCCATCGGTTTGGGACAAACCATCTCCAAGCCCAGTGTGGTGGCCCGCATGTTGGACTTGCTGATGCAGGGGCGCACGCAGCCCTTGGGCCGGGTGCTGGAAATTGGCACGGGATGCGGCTACCAGGCTGCACTGCTGGCCCAACTGGCCACCGAGGTGTACAGCATAGAGCGTCTGCGCGGCTTGCACGAGAAAGCGCGCGAGAACCTGCGTACGCTGCGGCTGGCCAACTTGCATCTGCTGCTTGGCGATGGCATGGTTGGCTACCCGAAGGGCGCGCCCTATGCGGCCATCATTGCGGCAGCCGGTGGCCAGGCCGTGCCGCCTGCCTGGACCGAGCAACTGGCTCCAGGCGGCCGATTGGTGGCGCCGGTGCACACCCCGGGCGGGTCTCAGGCTTTGGTGGTGATCGACCACACGCCGGGCGGCCTGCGCCAGACCGTGCTCGAGTCGGTGCACTTTGTTCCTTTGATGTCGGGCGTGGTCTGATGATCTGGGGCCTCCGATGAACATCGCGACGACTCGGGCGTTGACGTTGGCCGTGTCCTTGCTCGCGATGCTGCTCAGCGCTTGTTCCTCACGTTCGCCAGTGCGCGCTCCGGTCGATGACCGCTCGCAACCCCGCGCGGCAGGCACGGCCTTGCCAGCGCCGGCAGCGCCGGTGACCCCGGCTGCGAGTGCGCAGCCCCCTTCGACGGGCGGGTCTGCCGTTGCAGGCAAAACCCTGCGAGGTCAGGACAATTTGGGCAAGCCTGGCCACTACACGGTCCAGCGCGGCGACACCTTGGTGCGCATTGCCCTGGACCATGGACAAAATTGGCGTGATCTGGCGCGCTGGAACAACCTGGACAACCCCAACCTGATTGAAGTCGGCGAGGTGCTCAGGGTACTGCCGCCGACCGATGCCCAGGTGCCTCGGCCCAACTCCGGTGCCAGTGCCAGTGCCAGTGGGCCGGCAAGCGCTGCGGCCACCCCCTCCAGGGCGCCGCTGCCGGCCGCTTCTGCCGGCGGTGCTTTGCCTGCCCCGGCGCCAATGCCCGCGCCAGCGCCGGTATCGCCGGTATCGCCAGTTGTCTCGGCCACGGCCGATGACTTGCTGTGGGTGTGGCCGGCGCAAGGCCCAAGCGTGGCGGCGTTTGACGAGACCAAAAACAAGGGCATCGACATTGCGGGCAAGGCCGGCGATGCGGTGCTGGCCGCGGCCGATGGCCGCGTGGTGTACGCGGGCTCGGGTCTACGCGGTTACGGCAACCTGATCATCATCAAGCACAACAACACCTACCTCACCGCTTACGCTCACAACCAGAGCCTGTTGGTCAAGGAAGATCAGGCGGTCAAGCAAGGGCAAAAGATCGCGGAAATGGGCAGCACCGACACCGATCGGGTCAAGCTCCATTTCGAGATCCGGCGCCAGGGAAAGCCAGTCGATCCGCTTAGATTCTTGCCACCGCGTTGACGCGGCCGGTCGGCGCAAACACCACATCGATGCATTCGAGGCTGCGACCGGTTGTGCCCCCGCACCAGCATGCCCACCGCAGTGCGCCAGAGCCCAACAGAGGGTTCAATCGGTGTCGAAAAAACAGCGGGATATGCGCAGCTTTGCTGTAAATGGTGTGGTCGACAAATCAGTGTCGCTTGAAAAACTGCAGCATGGTCTCGAAGGCTTCGGGGCATTCGCTCATGAAGCCGTGCTGTCGGTGGGCTCAGGGCGGCGCCCCTGCGCTTGAAGTGCCTGCGGCCTGCTCGATGGCCTCGCTAAGTTCGAGCCAGCGCTCTTCAAGCTGCTCGAGTGACTGCTCCACGTTTTTTAGCCGCTTGCCGGCTGCGGCCAGCTGCCCAGGATCGGTGGTGCAGGCCAGTTGCTGGTGCAACTCAGTCTGCTCGGCCTGCAGGGTGTTCATCTCGGTTTCGGCTTGTGCGAGTTGCTTCTTCAAGGGCCGAAGGTAGCGCTGGTAGTCGTCAAGGTCGCCGTCAAAGGGCGCCACGCCGCCGCGCGAGACCAGCCAGAATTCGTCGCAGACTGCGCGCAGCAGCGCGCGGTCGTGGCTGACCAGCATCACAGTGCCTTCAAACTCATTGAGGGCAACCGACAAGGCTTCGCGCGTGGCCAGGTCCAGATGGTTGGTGGGCTCATCGAGCAGCAGCAGGTTGGGTCGCTGCCAGACCAGCATGCACAGCACGAGGCGGGCTTTTTCGCCGCCGCTCATGCTGCCCTCGGACTGTTTGACCATGTCGCCGCCGAAGTTGAACATGCCCAAAAAGTTGCGCAGGTCTTGCTCGCGGGTTTCCTGGCCGGCCAGTCGCCCGGCCGCGGCTGTTTCTTTGGCCAGGGCAATCATGTGTTCGAGCGGGTTATCGGCCGGCTTGAGCACGTCGAGCTCCTGCTGGGCAAAGTAACCGATGCTCAGGCCCTTGCCCTCGACCACCTGACCGGCCAATGGCACAAGGGCACGCGCGACGGTTTTGACCAGCGTGGATTTGCCTTGGCCGTTGGCGCCCAGAATGCCGATGCGCTGACCGGCCAGCACCGACTTGCTGATGTCCCGCACGATCACGGTGGGCTCGGTTTTGCCAGCGGGTGCCGGATAGCCCACGCTGACTTCTTGCAGGCTGAGCATGGGATTGGGCAGGTTGGCCGGTTCCCTGAACTCGAAGCTGAAATCGGCCTCGGCCAGCAGGGGGGCGACCTTTTCCATGCGGTCCAGGGCCTTGACCCGGCTTTGCGCCTGCTTGGCCTTGCTGGCCTTGGCCTTGAAGCGGGCGATGAATTTTTGCAGGTGGGCGATTTTTTCCTGTTGTTTGGCGAAGGCAGACTGCTGCAGCGCCATTTTTTCGGCGCGCTGGTCCTCAAAGCTTGAATAATTTCCGCCGTAGCGGGTGATCTGAGCGTTTTCAATGTGTATGGAGCAAGTCTGAGGGGCACATGAGTGCGCGCGCGAGTTGCAATCTCATGCGCCATCCGCCCGAAAAGCTGTTGACCGGGTGGTCGAGCTCGGCCACCTGGAAGCCCAGACCCAGGATCAGCGCCTGGGCCCTGGCCCTCGCATCGTGCTCTCCGGCATCGTACAGATGCATGTAGGCGGTGGCCATGCGCTCACCGTCGCCGCTGTCATTGGCCGATTGCACCTCGGCTTGCGCGGCCACGAGGACAGTATCGCCTTCGATCACGAAGTCGGTGGCCCCCTGTGTGGTTTCCGGCATGTCCTGAGCCACTTGGGCCAGTCGCCACTGGGTCGGTAACTCGAAGTGGCCACCGTCTTCGTGCAGCGTGCCGTTGAACAGCGCAAACAGGGTGGACTTGCCCGCACCGTTGCGACCCACCAAGCCCACCTTCTCGCCTGGGTTGAGTGTGGCGCTGGCTTTGTCGAGCAAGACTTTTGCGCCGCGGCGCAGGACCACGTTTTTGAGGCTGATCATGGGGACGTGGAAACCTTAGGACAGTTGCTCGCGCGTGAGCACCATAACCTGCTCATCACCCGCGCTGGTGGGCAGCCAGATCGGTGAGAGCCGGGGAAAAGCGCGTTCGAAATGTTCGCGTTCGTTGCCAATTTCAAGCACCAGCACGGCCTGCTCGCTCATGCGGCTGCCCACTTGGGCAAGCAGCTTTCGGATGAAATCCATACCATCTGGTCCACCGGCCAGTGCCAGTGCAGGTTCGGCCCGAAATTCGGCGGGCAAGCTGCCCATGCTGTGCGCATTCACATAGGGCGGGTTGCACAGGATCAGGTCATAAGGACCCGGGCAACGCTGCAGCCCGTCAGACTCGATCAGTGCAATGCGCTCGGTCAACGCATGTTGCTCGACATTGATGCGGGCCACGGCCAGCGCGTCTGCACTGATGTCGGCCGCGTCAACCTGGACCTCGGGGTAGGTCAGCGCGGCAATGATGGCCAGGCTGGCATTGCCGGTGCACAGGTCGAGCGCGTGGTGCGTCTGTGCGCTGAGCCAGACATCCAGTGTGCCTTCGGTCATGAGCTCAGCAATCAAGGAGCGCGGAATGATGACCCGCTGGTCCACGTAAAACGGCACGCCGCACAACCAGGCCTGGCCGGTGAGGTAGGCTGCGGGCGTGCGGCCATCGATTCTTTGGCGCAGCAATTGCTGCACCTGCATGAACTCTTGCTCGCTGACCGGTCGCTGCCCAATGTCTTGCAGATCGCTGTCCAGCGGCAACCCCAGACGCCAGAGTACCAGCCAGGCCGCTTCGTCGAACGTGCACAGCGTGCCCTGTCCCAGTCCGTTTTCCGCCGTGATGCCAGCCGCGTCGAGTTGCGCTGCTGCCGCCTCAATCAGCGGCAACAGCCGTGTTGCAGACATCATGCGCTGGCCAAGCGCTCCAGCACGCCTTTGTAGATGTTTTTCAGCGGCTCGATGTCGGCCACGGCCACATGCTCGTCGATCTTGTGGATGCTGGCATTGACGGGGCCGAACTCCACCACCTGTGCGCAGATGCGTGAAATAAAACGCCCGTCGCTGGTGCCGCCGGTGGTCGAAAGCTCGGGGGCGGCGCCCGTTTGTGCGGCAATCGAGTCGCTCATGGCCTGCACCAAGGCACCGGGCGTGGTCAGGAACGGCTCGCCGCCCAAAGTCCAGGCCAGTTCATAGTCCAGACCGTGGCGCTTGAGGACGTCTTCGAGCCGGGTTTTGAGCCCATCGGTTGTGGATTCGGTGCAAAAACGAAAGTTGAAGTCGACCACCAAGTCGCCCGGGATCACATTGCCCGCCCCAGTGCCTGCGTGGATGTTGGAGACTTGCCAGGAGGTGGCCGGAAAGTACGCGTTGCCCCGGTCCCATTCGGTGCGGGTCAGTTCGGCCAGCGCGGGGGCAAACAGGTGGATCGGGTTTTTGGCCAGGTGAGGGTAGGCGATGTGGCCTTGCACCCCGCGCACGCGCAGCTTGCCGCTGAGCGTGCCGCGTCGTCCGTTTTTGATCATGTCGCCCAACTGGTTCACACTGGTGGGCTCGCCCACGATGCAGTAGTCCAATTTTTCGCCGCGGGCGCGCAGCTGCTCGACCACCACCACGGTTCCGTCTTTGGACGGTCCTTCCTCGTCGCTGGTGAGCAAGAACGCCACCGACAGGGCTGGCTGCGGGTGCTGGTGCAGGAATTCCTCGGTGGCCACCACCATGGCGGCCAGCGATGTCTTCATGTCGGCCGCCCCTCGGCCGTAGAGCCGACCGTCTCGGTGGCTCGGCACAAAGGGGGCGCTGCTCCACTGCTCGAGCGGGCCGGTGGGCACCACGTCGGTGTGACCTGCAAACACCAGGGTGGGCGAGCCGGGTTTGCCGGCTTTGCGTGCCCACAAATTGCTGACCCTGAAGTCGGCTGGGCCGCTGTCAAGGCGCTCACAGACAAAGCCCAGTCTGGCCAGGCGCTGGGCCAGCAGTTCCAGGCAGCCGCCGTCTTCAGGCGTGACCGAGGCGCGGCTGATCAGCTCCTCGGTCAGGTCCAGGGTGGGATTCATGCAGGGGACGCTTGTTGCGGCGCTGGATCAATCGCGCAGCAGGTCATTGAGGCTGGTGGTTGCCCGGGTCTTGGCATCGACGCGCTTGACGATGACTGCGCAGTACATGCTGTACTTGCCGCCAGCCTTGGGTAGATTGCCCGAGACGACCACCGAACCGGCCGGAATGCGGCCGTAGCTGACGGTGTCGGTTTCGCGGTCGTAAATCGGGGTGCTCTGACCAATGTAGACGCCCATCGAGATGACCGAATTTTCTTCAACGATCACGCCTTCGACCACCTCGGAGCGAGCCCCGATGAAGCAGTTGTCTTCAATGATGGTCGGGTTGGCTTGCAGCGGCTCGAGCACGCCACCGAGTCCCACGCCGCCGGACAGGTGCACATTGGCGCCGACCTGCGCGCAGCTGCCCACGGTGGCCCAGGTGTCAACCATGGTGCCTTCGCCCACCCATGCGCCGATGTTCACGTAGCTGGGCATGAGGATTGCGCCTTTGGCAATGAAGCTGCCGCGCCGGGCCACGGCCGGGGGCACGACCCGCACGCCGGCGGCGCGCATCTGGTCGGCGTCCAGGTTGGAGAACTTGGTCTTGACCTTGTCAAAAAAACCGAGGTCACCGGCGCGCATGATCTCGTTGTCATTGAGGCGAAACGACAGCAGCACGGCCTTCTTAATCCACTGGTGCACGGTCCACTGGCCCACAGCCTGGCGGCTGGCCACGCGCAGGCTGCCGTTGTTGAGCTGACCGATGACGGCCTCCACCGCATCGCGGATGTCCTGCGAAGCGCTCGCAGGCGAGAGTTTGGCGCGGTCGTCCCAGGCCGCTTCAATGATGGACTGCAATTGCTCGTTGCTCATGATTTACTTTTTCGATTGAATGAATTGGAC
>JAJTGH010000007.1 GCA_021299555.1 Comamonadaceae bacterium | reverse complement strand
CCAAGTTTTTGGAGCTGGTGCACCGGCTCGACCGAGAGACCAGCGGCATTTTGCTGGTGGCCAAAAAGCGCATGGCGCTCAAAGACTTGCAGGAACAGTTTCGCGAGCGGGGCACGGACAAGGTTTACCTGGCCCTGGTCAAGGGCCGCTGGCCGCAGCAGCTCAAGGTGCTCGACCAGCCGCTCATGAAATACCTGCTCCCCGACGGCGAGCGGCGCGTACGCACCGTGGCCAAGGATCACCCCGATGCCATGCGTGCGGTCACGCTGGTCAAACTCCAGCGCAGCGTCCATTTCAGAGAAGTCGGCGATTTGAGCTTGTTGGAGGTGACCATCAAAACCGGTCGCACGCATCAAATCCGGGTGCACCTGGCCGGCGCAGGCCACCCGATTGCCGGCGACGACAAGTATGGCGACTTCGAGCTCAACCGACAGATGCAAAAAGGCGCAGCCCCGGCGGGACTCGGCCGCATGTTCTTGCACGCCTGGCGTCTGAGTTTTAACCATCCATCGACGGGCAAGCGCATCCATCTGAATGCCGAGTTGCCCGCTGAACTTCAAGGCTTGATTGATCATGTCCCGACCGCTGAACTTTGATCTGATTGCTTTCGATTGGGACGGCACCTTGTTTGACTCGACCGCCATCATCGTGCGTTGTATTCAGGAGGCGGTGCGTGATGTTGGTGGCACCGTGCCCAGCGATCGGGACGCCGGTTACGTCATCGGTCTGGGCCTGATGCAGGCCTTGGCCCATGCAGCGCCCGACGTGCCGCAGGAGCGCTACCCGCTGCTCGGTGCGCGCTATCGGCACCACTACTTGCAGCAGCAAAACCGCATCAGCCTGTTTCAGGGCGTGTTGCCCTTGCTGCAATCCTTGCGCGAGCGTGGACATGTGTTGGCAGTGGCCACGGGCAAGTCTCGGCGCGGCCTTGACGAGGCTTTGCAGAGTGTGGAGCTGTACGGGCGATTTGACGGCTCGCGCACGGCCGATGAGACCCAAGGCAAGCCCCACCCATTGATGCTCGAGGAACTGATGGCTGAGTTTGGCGTGGCGCCACAGCGCACTCTGATGGTCGGAGACACCACGCACGACCTGCAGATGGCGCTCAACGCCGGCTGTGCCAGCGTGGGCGTGAGCTACGGTGCGCATGAACCACAGGCTTTTCATGCGCTGCAGCCCCGGGCTGTGGTGCATTCGGTGGACGAGTTGCAGCGCTGGCTGCTCTCGCATGGCTAAGTGGGGTGTGAGATGTCCGAGGATCTGCCTATCCCTGTGTGCAACGGATCCGACCTCGTTGACGGTGGACGGGCGGTGTCCTTCGACCTCGTCTATGGCGGCCAAACCTGCCGGGCCTTCGCGATACGTCATCAGGGGCAGGTTCACGCCTACCTCAACCGTTGCTCGCATGTGGCCATGGAAATGGACTGGCAGCCCGACCGGTTTTTTGATGAGACAGGCCAGTGGCTGCTGTGCGCAAGCCACGGTGCGGCCTACCGCCCGGACACCGGGGCGTGCTCCGGAGGTCCTTGCAAAGGCGGTCTGATCCGGATCGTCCTTTCCGAGGCTCAGGGCGTGGTCTTTTGGCACCCCACTTACATCGCCCGGCCACTGCAGTTCTAAACTGTGGCCTTTGAAGAAAACAGTTCCAACGATATGCAAGACAAACCCAGCGCTGATGATGAGCGGACCCCAGAGCACGGCAATGCGCAATCGAGTGCCCAGGATGCCCAGGCGCCCATTCAAGCGCGTGTATCAGATCAGGCCGCAGCCGTCCGCGATGCGGGCTGGGAGCGCGTGACACTTGAAAAGCTGGCCTTTGCGACGCTGACTGAGCAAAGACAGGCTCGGCGCTGGCGCAACGGTCTGCGACTGGCCTGGTTGGGTTTTTTAGTGGTTTTGGCATGGGTGCTTCTTTCGCGCACATCGGCACCGACAGCCGTGTCGGCACCACACACCGCCATGGTTTCGGTCAGTGGCGAAATCGGTCCGGGCCTGGAAGCAAGCGCCGAGGCGGTCAATTCTGCGCTGCGTGCAGCCTTTGAAGACGAAGCGGCACGGGCCGTGGTCTTGCTGATCAATTCTCCCGGTGGCAGCCCGGTGCAGGCGGGCATGATCAACGATGAGATCAGGCGGCTGAAGGCTTTGCACAAAAAGCCGGTCTATGCTGTGGTCGAAGAGACTTGCGCCTCGGCGGCCTACTACGTGGCCGTGGCAGCAGACCAGATCTTTGTGGACAAGGCCAGCATCGTGGGCAGCATCGGCGTGCTCATGGACGGATTTGGTTTTACCGGCCTGATGGGCAAGCTGGGCGTCGAGCGCCGGCTTCTGACGGCTGGCGAAAACAAGGCCTTGCTCGATCCGTTCAGCCCCATGGGCGAAAAGCAGCGCGGATATGCGCAGCGCATGCTCGACCAGATTCACCAGCAATTCATTGCCGCGGTCAAGGCGGGTCGGGGCGAACGTCTGAAGGAAAACGGCGAGACCTTCAGCGGCCTCTTCTGGAGTGGTCAGCAGGCCGTTGAGCAAGGATTGGCCGATCAATTTGGCAGCCTTGAGTTCGTGGCCCGTGAGATCGTCAAGGCCGAAGAAGTGATGGACTACACCCGGCGCGACAACGTGGCCGAGCGCCTGGCCAAACGTTTCGGCGCAGCGATGGGTGAGGTGGTGGTGCGTGCCGTGCACCAGGTACCGGCCCTGCGTTAAGTGGTTGCGCGCACAG
The DNA here is from genome assembly GCA_021299555.1 of Comamonadaceae bacterium. Taxonomy (GTDB): domain Bacteria; phylum Pseudomonadota; class Gammaproteobacteria; order Burkholderiales; family Burkholderiaceae_C; genus Polaromonas. Next base: position 20,825 of record JAJTGH010000007.1, on the reverse strand, counting down.
CCCCGTGAGGCGGGGCGGACTCAGCGACCAATGGCGAAGACGGTGGGCTCGGTCAGTGCGGGCGGAGGTTGCTGCTTCCATGCCTGCACGCTCATACAGCGGCTCCAGCCCGAGGCCAGGGTCAGTCCGCAGCCCAGCGCCAGCCGTGTTGTGCCTTTGAGCGTTTGCAGCAGCGCCGCGTAGAGCGCCGCGTTGCGGTAGGGTGTTTCAATAAAGAGTTGTGTTTGGCCTGTCTGGCTGGCCAAACCCTCGAGCGAGCGAATGCGTTGAGCCCGCTCGCTGGCTTCTTGCGGCAAGTAGCCCACGAAGGCAAAGTTCTGCCCATTGAGGCCGCTGGCTGACAAGGCCAGCATCAAGCTCGACGGCCCGCTCAGCGGCACCACGCGCACGTTCAAGTCGTGCGCCGCACGCACCACCGATGTGCCCGGATCTGCAATGGCCGGCATGCCGGCCTCGCAAACCAAGCCCATGTCGTGCCCCTGCAGTGCCGGATTGAGCAGGCTGCGCGCATCAAACTGGCCGTCATGGTCGCCTTTCTTGTGCACCTGCCGAGGCAACTCCTGAATGTCCAGGGCCTGGATTGGCGAGCCCAATGGATGAATGTCGTGGATCCGCTTGAGGTAAGCGCGCGTGCTGCGGGCGTTCTCACTGATCCAGCAAGTCAGGCGGGCAGCCACCACCATCGTGGTGGCCGGCATCACGTCTTGCAGGGGTGTCTGGTCGTCGCAGCCAAAGTCCAGCGGCGCGGGCACCAGATAGAGCGTGCCCATCGTCATGCCGGGGACATCATGGCAGATTTCCAATGCCCGCCGCACGCAGCAGTTTGCAGGTCCGGATCAGGGGCAGCCCGATCAGGGCGGTGGGGTCGTCGCTGTCGATGGACTCGAGCAGGGCAATGCCCAGTCCCTCGCTTTTTGCGCTGCCCGCGCAGTCGTACGGTTGCTCGGCGCGCAGATAGCGCTCGATCTCGGCATCGTGCAGGTCTCTGAATTTCACCCGCACCTGGGCCAGGGACTGCTGCGCGTAACTTTGGGACTGACACACCACGGCGACAGCCGTCTGAAAGACCACGTCCCGACCGCTCATGCTGCGCAGTTGTGCTGCCGCCCGAAGGTGATCGCCTGGCTTGCCCAGGCACAGACCGTCCAGGTCGGCCACCTGATCGGAGCCGATCACCACCGCTTCTGGGTTGGCCTGGGCCACCGCCTGGGCTTTGGCCAGGGCCAGGCGCTGAGCCAAGTCGATCGGTGCCTCGCCGGGCAGGGGGGTTTCGTCAACATGGGGCGCGACGACCGTGAACAGAAGTCGAAGTCGCTCGAGCAGCTCTCGGCGATAGCGCGATGTAGAGGCCAGGATCAGTTCGGGGGCCGCACGGCCATGGGCAGGCTGGGTCATGACATGATTCTCTTACACTGCCGAACATGACCCCGGACAGCGCGCTGCGCAAGCTCAACCTCACTGCCTTGGCCCAGGAGGGCCGCGGATTGTCCGGTCGGACCGAGCCGGCCGAGTTGCCACGTTTGTGCGCCGACCTCGATCAGTCGGATCAGAGCGCGCAGCCTATCGTCTGGCAGGCCCTGGCGCAGTGGCGCGAGCGCCCGGGTGCCAGTGCCCAGCTTTGGTTGCATCTTCGGGCTCAGGCGCAACTGCCCTTGAGCTGCCAGCGCTGTCTGGCACCCGCGTTGCAGCCGCTGCAGGTCGATCGGTGGTTCCGTTTTGTCGACAGCGAAGAGGTGGCCCAAGCGGAAGACGAGGATTGCGAGGAAGACCTGCTGGTGCTCGAGCCCCAGTTCGACCTGCTGCATTTGCTCGAAGACGAATTGCTGATGGAGCTGCCCCTGGTGCCCATGCACGAACGTTGCGCCGGCCCGCCTGCCGCGATTGAGAACCTGTCCGAGGCTCCATCGGACAGGCCCAATCCCTTTGCCGTTTTGGCCGGCCTGAAAAAAAATTCGCCCGATTGACCGGTGGGCCGACCGGCCGCATCGATTGGGTGCCGAACGCCCCAGCGGGTGATTTGGGCGGACATCTTGAGCCCGTCGCCTGATGCTGGCTATAATCCTTATTTTTGCGCCCTCGGGCTGGCCGGCAACAGTTGTAGGCGGTCCAGAGCGGATTTGGCCCGATTGCCGGGCTCTGCTAAGGCCAATGGCCACGCTGGGCGCAGGTTTCCAACTTTCCACCGACCAAGGAGCGGACCATGGCCGTTCAGCACAACAAGAACTCACCTTCCAAGCGCGGCATGCACCGTTCGCACAATGCCCTGAATGTTCCGGGCATCGCTGTCGAGCCGACCACCGGTGAGACGCACCTGCGCCACCACATCAGCCCCAATGGCTTTTACAGGGGGCGCAAGGTCCTCAAGACCAAGTCCGAAGCTTGATTGATCTGGCAGACGCAAGGCCCGCACTCATCCTGCGGGCCTTTGTTTTGTCTGCCGCACGCTGCCAACGCGGGCTGACTGCACCATGATACGGATCGCTGTGGACGTGATGGGAGGGGATTTTGGCGCCCCTGTCACGCTCCCCGCATGCCTGGCTTTCCTTCAAAAACACGATCGGGCTAGCCTGCTGATCGTGGGCTTGCCCCAGGCGATGCAGGCGCAACCGGCCTGGGCGGCTTTGGCTGCCCATCCCCGCTGCAAGTCGATCGACGCCCAAGAGGTCGTCGGCATGGACGACCCGATCGAGGTGGCTTTGCGGCGGAAAAAGAACTCGTCCATGCGCCTGGCGATCAATCAGGTCAAGGACGGCGCCGCCGACGTGGCTGTCTCTGCCGGAAACACGGGCGCGCTCATGGCCATTGCCCGCTATGTGCTCAAGACCCTCGACGGCATCGACCGCCCGGCCATTGCAACCCAGTTGCCCAATGCGACCGGTGGCGCCACCACGGTGCTCGATCTGGGGGCCAACGTGGATTGCAGCCCCGAGCATCTTTTGCAATTCGCGGTCATGGGTTCGGCCCTGGTGTCTTCGATTTCTGGTCAGGAGGCGCCCCGTGTTGGCCTGCTCAACATCGGCGAAGAGGCGATAAAAGGTAGTGAAATTATCAAAAAAGCGGGCGAATTGCTTCGATCTGCATCTAACTCCGGCGATTTGAACTTTTATGGAAATGTCGAAGGCAACGACATTTTCAAGGGAACGACCGAGATCGTGGTGTGCGACGGATTTGTCGGCAATGTGGCTCTCAAGGCCAGCGAGGGCCTGGCCAAGATGATCGGCGACTTCATCAAAGAAGAGTTTTCGCGCACTATCTTCACAAAAATTGCTGCTATCTTCGCTCTTCCTGTCTTAAAATCGTTCAAGCGCCGGGTCGACCATCGGCGCTACAACGGCGCGGCCTTGTTGGGCCTGCGTGGGCTGGTTTTCAAAAGTCATGGCTCGGCCGATGCACTGGCCTTCGAGGCCGCCTTGACTCGCGCTTATGATGCGGCTTGTCATGGCCTGCTCGATAAGGTGCGCCAGCGCATTGCCCACGCTGCGCTTTTGCTCAGTCAGCCGTCGCCCGCGCAGCCTGAGCTGGCCGGCGATGCCTGAAACCATCTGGCCCTTGATGCAACCTGATCCCTCTCTTTCGGACCTGCACGCATGAGTCGTTATTCGCGGATCTCCGGCACGGGCAGTTACCTGCCGGCCCGGCGCCTGACCAACGCCGACCTTGCTGCCGATCTGGCGCAAAAAGGCGTCGAGACTTCCGACGAGTGGATCGTCGAGCGCACCGGCATCCGCGCCCGTCACTTTGCTGCCGCAGAGCAGGGCAGCAGCGACCTGGCCGCTGAGGCCGGTCGTCGGGCGCTCGAAGCGGCGGGCATCACCGCCGCCGAGTTGGACTTGATCATTGTGGCCACCTCCACACCCGATATGGTGTTTCCGTCCACCGCGACGATGGTCCAGTACAAGTTGGGTTCGGCCGGCTGCCCGGCTTTTGATGTTCAGGCGGTGTGCAGCGGCTTTATTTATGCCTTGACCGTGGCCGATGCCATGATCCAGTCGGGTTCGGTCCAGCGGGCCTTGGTCATCGGTTCTGAAGTCTTCAGCCGCATCCTCGACTTCAAGGATCGCACCACCTGCGTATTGTTCGGCGATGGCGCCGGCGCTGTGGTCGTGGAGGCGGGCGATCAGCCCGGCATCCTGGCCACCGACATCCACGCTGACGGCCGCCACCGTGACATCCTGTGCGTGCCCGGCCATGTCTCGGGCGGCTCGGTCCTGGGTGACCCGGTGCTCAAGATGGACGGGCAGGCTGTTTTTAAACTGGCCGTCGGTGTGTTGGAGGAGACCGCCCGAGCCAGCTTGGCCAAGGCCGGACTGCAGGACAGCGACATCGACTGGCTGATTCCGCATCAGGCCAATATCCGGATCATGCAAAGCACCGCCAGAAAGCTCAAGATGCCGCTCGAAAAAGTGGTGGTCACTGTAGACCAGCACGGCAACACTTCGGCCGCCTCGATTCCGCTGGCCCTGGATGTGGCCGTGCGCGACGGCCGCATCCGGCGCGGCCAACTCCTCATGCTCGAAGGCGTGGGCGGCGGCTTTACCTGGGGCTCTGTGCTGCTCAGGTACTGATTCCTTGTTTTTTCGCAATCAGAACATGACGACATTCGCTTTTGTATTTCCCGGTCAGGGCTCGCAGTCTGTGGGCATGCTTGACGCCTGGGGCGACCACCCTGCTGTACGCCGCACGCTTGAAGAAGCGTCGGACGCGCTCGGTGAAAACCTGGCTCACCTGATCCAGCAGGGCCCCAAAGAGGCGCTGGCCCTGACCACCAACACTCAGCCTGTGATGTTGGTCGCTGGCGTGGCGGCCTACCGCGCTTGGCTGGCCGAAGGCGGTGCCCAGCCTGCCGTGGTCGCCGGCCACTCCTTGGGCGAATACAGTGCTTTGGTGGCCTCGGGTGTCCTGAGCCTGGAGCAGGCGGCACCGCTGGTGCGTTTGCGTGCGGCGGCCATGCAGGAAGCTGTGCCTGTGGGCGTGGGGGCGATGGCCGCCATCCTGGGGCTTGCATCTGAGCGGGTGATTGAAGGCTGCCAGCAGACACAGGCCGGCTTTGGTGCCGGCAGCGCCGAGGTGGTCGAGGCGGTCAATTTCAACGATGCGGCGCAGACCGTGATCGCCGGCAGCAAAGCGGCCGTCGACAAGGCCTGCGAGGTGCTCAAGGGCATGGGCGCCAAGCGCGCGCTGCCCTTGCCGGTGTCGGCGCCGTTTCATTCGAGCCTGATGAAGCCGGCCGCCGACAAGCTGCGCGAAAAGCTGGCTTCTTTGACGCTGGCGGTGCCGCAAATTGCAGTGATCAACAACATCGACGTGGCTGTCGAAACCGAGGCTGACCGCATTCGCGACGCTTTGTATCGTCAAGCGTTCGGGCCGGTGCGTTGGGTCGAGTGTGTGCAAGCCATCAAGGCCCGCGGCATTGCCACCGTGGTCGAATGCGGACCGGGCAAGGTGTTGGCTGGCATGACCAAACGGATTGACCCTGAGCTCACCGGCCTTGCTGTTTACGATCCGGCCACTCTGGCCGAAGCCCGAGGAGCCTTGCTATGAGCGAAGCGCGCAATCAAGTCGCCCTGGTCACAGGTGCCTCCCGCGGCATAGGTGCGGCCATCGCCTGGCAATTGGCGAAGGACGGTTTTACCGTGGTGGGAACCGCCACCAGCGACGAGGGTGCAGCCAAAATCAGCCAGGCGCTGTCAAACTTTCCCGGCAGCCGCGGCGCCAACTTGAATGTCAACGATGCGGCCGCTGCCGAAGCCCTGATCGACGCAATCGTGAAAACCCACGGCGGTCTGCAGGTGCTGGTCAACAACGCGGGCATCACCCGCGACATGTTGGCCATGCGGATGAAAGACGATGACTGGGATGCGGTGCTCGACACCAATCTCAAGGCGGTGTTCCGCTTGAGCCGCGCCGTCATGCGGCCGATGATGAAGCAGCGATATGGTCGCATCATCAACATCACCAGCGTTGTGGGTGCCAGTGGCAACCCCGGCCAGGCCAACTACGCTGCGGCCAAAGCCGGTGTGGCCGGCATGACCCGCGCCCTGGCCCGCGAACTGGGCAGCCGGGGCATCACCGTCAACTGCGTGGCGCCGGGCTTTATTGAGACCGATATGACGGCCGCACTGCCCGAAGAACAGCAAAAAGCCTTGCTCGGCCAGATTGCTCTGGGCCATCTGGGAAAACCAGAGGACATTGCTCACGCGGTGGGCTATTTGGCCAGTGACCGGGCGGGCTACATCACTGGGCAACAGGTGCATGTCAACGGCGGCATGTATATGTAAACACAATACTTGCAGCAGTTGGCGAGCGCTGGCCTGCTGCAATGGCTAAAATCCGCCTTTACTCCACAACCCTATGAGGGATTTATGAGCGACATCGAAGCACGTGTTAAGAAGATCATCGCCGAGCAGCTTGGCGTCGAAGAGAGCCAGGTCTCCGGTGAGAAAGCATTCGTGGCCGACCTGGGCGCGGATTCACTTGACACCGTGGAACTGGTGATGGCCCTGGAAGACGAGTTCGGCATTGAGATCCCGGACGAAGACGCCGAGAAAATCACCACGGTTCAAAACGCGATCGATTACGCCACCTCGCACAAAAAGGCCTGATCGGCCATTTTGTGTTCCCCAGCCCGGGCGCGGCCGGATGGCATCGGTCGGGGGCTTCTTCAGGATACGCGCACCAGCAATGGTTCGGGTCCCCCCAGGCCAATCGCTTTGGGCGCAGCGCAGTACGGAGGTTATCGAATGAGTCGTCGCCGCGTGGTCGTCACGGGTTTGGGTTGCATCAGCCCGGTGGGCAATTGCGTTGCAGATGCCTGGGCGGCTTTGTTGGCTGGCCGCTCCGGTATTGCCACCATCACCAAGTTCGATGCCTCGGCCATGGCCTGTCAGATCGCCGGTGAAGTCAAGAACTTTGATCTGGAGTCCTACATCAGCGCCAAAGAGGCGCGGACCATGGACACCTTCATCCATTACGGCATTGCAGCGGCCGATCAGGCGGTCAAGGATGCCGGCCTTGTGGTGGGCCAAGCGCTCGATGAAGAGCAGGCTGCGCGCGTTGGTGTGGTCATAGGCTCGGGCATCGGCGGGCTGCCGATGATCGAACAGACGCACACGGAGTACAGCAACCGCGGTCCGCGCCGCATCTCTCCGTTCTTTGTTCCGGCCTCGATCATCAACATGATTTCGGGCCATGTGTCCATGCGCTTTGGCTTCAAAGGTCCGAACCTGGCCGTGGTCACTGCCTGTACCACTGGCCTGCACAGCATCGGTGAGGCGGGCCGTCTGATTGAATACGGCGACGCCGACGTGATCGTTGCTGGTGGCGCAGAGGCGACGGTCTCGCCCTTGGGCGTGGGTGGTTTCGCCGCCATGCGCGCCTTGTCGACCCGCAACGACGATCCAGCTGCGGCGTCGCGCCCCTGGGACAAAGACCGCGACGGCTTTGTGCTCGGTGAAGGCGCTGGTGTTTTGGTGCTCGAAGAGTATGAGCACGCCAAGGCGCGCGGCGCGAAAATCTATGCCGAACTGGCCGGCTACGGCATGAGCGCAGACGCAGGCCACATGACCGCGCCCAATATGGACGGACCTCGCCGAGCCATGCTCAACGCCTTGCGCAATGCCGGCGTCAACCCTGATCAAGTGGACTACCTCAATGCGCACGGCACATCGACCCCGCTGGGCGATGTGAATGAAACCAACGCCATCAAGGCAGCGCTGGGCGAGCACGCCAAAAAAATGGTGGTCAGTTCGACCAAATCCATGACGGGTCACCTGCTCGGCGGTGCCGGCGGCATTGAGAGCGTTTTCACCGTGATGGCCTTGCATCAGCAAAAGGTGCCGCCCACCATCAATTTGCTCAACCAGGATCCGGAGTGCGATCTGGATTACTGCGCCAACACAGCCCGAGATCTCAACATCAATGTGGCCGTGAAAAACAACTTTGGTTTTGGCGGCACCAACGGCACGCTGGTGTTCAAGCGGGTGTGACACCGCATTCGGACTGCCCGCTCGGACGGGACTTTCAAGCCCAGCGCCCATGAGCCAGCACACGGCCCCGCCAGTGGTCTTTCCTGTGGGGCCTTCTTTTTGGGCTGGCCGTTTCATGGTCTTGATCTGGATCGGCGCGGCTTGCCTGACGCTGGCATGGTGGAAGTTGTCCGGGCCCGCAGATGCAGGCCCTCTGTGGGGCGTTTTCGCCTTGTTGCTCGCGGCGGTGTTCATGCTCTGGCAGTGGCGCCGTAGCCCCGAGGGCCAGTTGATCTGGGATGCTCAGGCTTGGGTTTGGCGCAGCCGGGCGTACCCCCACGGGACAGATCTGGATTGGCCGCAGATCGTGTTGGACCTGCAGTACATGATTGTGGTTCGCATGCGCAACCGCGACGGTGCCGGCTGGGTGTTCTGGCTCGAAGCCCGCAGAGACAGAGCAGCCTGGCTGGACCTCAGGCGGGCCTTGTATGCGGCGCCCCCTGCTGCTCAATCGGACGCCGATCCGGCCGCCTTGGCGTCCTGAAGGGGCCGCTCTGATGTGCCTTGAACTTTTCGATGGATGCCCCCAATTGTTCAAGGTTTGCGTTTTTGCCTTACGGTTGCGTCTGCGAGCCGTTTGGCAGGTATCTGGATCGCACCCATAGTTATTTCGAGGAACTCAAGATGATGATCAAATTCGATGGAAGTCGTGGACGTGCGCTGGCGCTTGGCGCTTTGCTGGCGCTCGGTCTGGTCACCACCTTTTTGCCGGTGCAGCCGGCTGCGGCCCAGGTTCGAGGCCTGCCTGATTTCACTGAACTGGTGGAACAAGTTGGACCGGCCGTGGTCAATATCCGCACCATTGAACGTGGCCGCGGGGCCAGTGCTGGGAGCGGAGCCGACGAGCAGATGCTCGATTTCTTCCGTCGTTTCGGCATTCCTCTGCCGCCCAACGTCCCGCGCCAGCAGCGCCCTGAGCGCGGTGAGGAAGAAACGCCCCGCGGTGTGGGTTCGGGCTTTATCGTCTCGCCCGACGGTTTTGTGATGACCAACGCCCATGTGGTCGAGGGTGCCGACGAAGTCATCGTGACCCTGACAGACAAGCGCGAGTTCAAGGCCCGCATCGTCGGCAGCGATCGGCGCACCGATGTGGCGGTGGTCAAGATCGAGGCCGCCGGCCTGCCTTCGGTCAAGCTCGGTGATGCCACCCGCGTGCGCGTGGGCGAGTGGGTCATGGCCATCGGTTCTCCCTTTGGCCTGGAGAACACCGTCACGGCCGGCATCGTCAGTGCCAAGCAGCGAGACACTGGGGACTATCTGCCTTTCATCCAGACCGACGTGGCGATCAACCCGGGCAACTCGGGTGGCCCGCTGATCAATATGCGCGGCGAGGTGATCGGCATCAACAGCCAGATCTATTCGCGCTCTGGTGGTTTTCAGGGCATCTCCTTTGCCATCCCGATCGACGAAGCGGTGCGGGTGGCCGACCAGTTGCGCGCCACTGGGCGTGTGACGCGTGGACGCATCGGCGTGCAGATTGGCGAGGTCAACAAGGAGGTGGCCGAAGCCATCGGCCTGGGTCGACCGCAGGGCGCTTTGGTGCGTGGCGTGGAGGCCGGCGCACCGGCTCAGAAGGCCGGCGTTGAAGCCGGAGACATCATTCTCAAATTCGACGGCAAGGTGATTGAAAAATCCAGCGATTTGCCGCGTCTTGTGGGCAACGCCAAGCCCGGATCTCGTGCCACCTTGACCGTGTTTCGTCGCGGGAGTCAGCGTGAGCTGAGCGTGACCGTGGCCGAACTCGAGCCCGAGCGCACCACCCGCCGCACCCAGGGTCAGGAGCCGCGCTCGCCAAGCACCAGCCAGGTACAGACCTTGGGCCTGACGGTCGCCGAGCTCAGTGAGGCGCTCAAAGGTGAACTCAAGCTGCGTGGCGGAGTGCGGGTGGAGGCTGCCGAGGGCGCCGGCGCCCGCGCTGGACTGCGTGAGGGTGATGTGATCATTGCTGTCGGTAACGTGGAGGTCAACTCGGTGCGTGAGTTCGAGCAGGCCATTGCCCGAGCCGACAAGAGCAAGCCCATCGTCGTGCAGCTGCGCCGGGGAGAGTTGGCCCAGTACGCCTTGATTCGACCGGGTCGCTGACCCGACCAATCCCCCATGCGACCCAGCGTGCGCATGGGGTGTCCGGAGGTGGGATAAAAACCACTTTCGGAGGTCGGACGAAATTTTTTTTTCGCTCATTTAGAGATTGTTGATGTTTGCGCCCACTCACTTATTAATCGGCCGTCATGACTTTTGGTAGAATCGTTTTCGCCTCGGTGAGGTTGGGGCTATAAGCAAACGGCTGAAAATGACAGCCCGGTTCGATTTGGGCGGCATTTCAAACCCATCCACAGATCGCTCACAAGTTGTCCAGAAGCACCGGCCCGAAATTGTGGATAAGCTGTTGATAAATTCCATGTTGCTGACCTGCAACGGGCCGAAACGGGCCCGAATCGGGCTATGCGGGGCTGGCTTTTTGCCTACAATGAAGTCCCAACTATCGCAGTTGCCATAGATTGTTGGTTCAGGGCGCGTCGCACCACGACGCGCCCTTTTTTATGGCCTGAATCCGACCCCAGCGCGATGCGCGCAATACATTCAAGCACTTAGGCGTCCCCCTTGATGAAGCACATCAGAAATTTCTCGATCATTGCGCACATCGACCACGGCAAATCCACGCTCGCCGACCGACTCATTCAGCGCTGCGGTGGCCTGGAGGAGCGCGAGATGAGCGCCCAGGTGCTCGACTCGATGGACCTGGAAAAAGAGCGTGGGATAACCATCAAGGCCCAGACGGCAGCATTGCACTACAAGGCCCGCGACGGCCAGGTCTACAACCTCAATCTGATCGACACGCCGGGTCACGTGGATTTTTCTTACGAGGTCAGTCGCTCGCTGTCTGCCTGCGAGGGTGCTTTGCTGGTGGTCGATGCGTCACAAGGTGTGGAAGCTCAAACCGTGGCCAATTGCTACACCGCGCTCGACCTGGGCGTTGAGGTGCTGCCAGTACTCAACAAGATGGACCTGCCGCAGGCCGATCCTGAAAATGCCAAGCAGGAAATTGAAGACGTGATCGGCATCGATGCCTCCGGCGCCGTCCCGTGCTCGGCCAAGACTGGTATGGGGGTGGAGGACATTCTGGAGCTGGTGGTGGCCAAGGTGCCGCCGCCGCGCGGTAACCCCGACGCCCCCTTGCGCGCCATGATCATCGACAGCTGGTACGACGCCTATGTGGGCGTGGTCATGTTGGTGCGCGTGGTCGATGGCCGCCTGGCCCGGGGCGATCGCATCAAGCTGATGGCCACGGAATCGCTGTACAACGCCGAAAAGCTCGGCGTCTTCACGCCGGCCAACGAGTCGCGCGACAGTCTGGAGGCGGGCGAGGTCGGCTACGTGATCGCGGGCATCAAGGAGCTCAAGGCGGCCAAGGTGGGCGATACGGTCACGGTGATCAAGGCCTCGAGTGGCGCCAACCTGCCATCGGCCACCGAGCCCTTGCCCGGCTTCAAAGAGGTTCAGCCCCAGGTTTTCGCTGGGCTGTATCCGTCCGAGGCCAGCGAGTACGACGGGCTGCGCGACGCGCTGGAAAAGCTGCAACTCAATGACTCTGCCCTGCGCTATGAGCCCGAGGTCAGCCAGGCCCTGGGCTTTGGCTTTCGCTGCGGCTTTCTGGGATTGCTGCACATGGAAATCGTGCAGGAGCGACTTGAGCGGGAGTTCGACCAGGACCTGATCACCACGGCGCCCAGCGTGGTCTACGAGGTGGTGCGCGGCGACGGCGAGGTGCTGATGGTGGAAAACCCGTCGAAGATGCCCGACGCGGGCCGGATTCAGGAAATCCGTGAGCCCATTGTCACGGTGCATTTGTACATGCCGCAGGAGTACGTCGGCCCGGTCATGACCTTGGCCAACCAGAAGCGGGGCATGCAGATCAACATGGCCTACCACGGCAAGCAGGTCATGCTGACCTACGACATGCCTCTGGGCGAGATCGTGCTGGATTTTTTCGACAAGCTCAAGTCAGTCAGCCGCGGCTATGCGTCCATGGACTACGAGTTCAAGGAGTACCGTGCGTCCGACGTGGTCAAGGTCGATATGCTGCTCAACGGTGAAAAAGTGGACGCCCTGTCCATCATCGTGCACCGCAGCCAGTCGCAGTACCGCGGCCGCGCGGTGGCGGCCAAAATGCGCGAGATCATCAGCCGACAGCAATTTGACGTGGCCATTCAGGCCGCCATTGGTGGCAATATCATTGCCCGTGAGACAATCAAGGCGCTTCGCAAAAACGTGATTGCCAAGTGCTACGGCGGTGACATCACGCGCAAGCGCAAACTCCTTGAAAAGCAGAAAGCCGGCAAAAAACGCATGAAACAAATCGGAACGGTCGAGGTGCCGCAAGAGGCCTTCCTGGCCATTTTGCAGGTGGAAGAATGAGCGCCAGCGCCATGAGCACTTTGACTGCGTTTGTCCTTGCTGCCTTCGTCGGTTACGGGGGCGCCTGGTACCTTGGCTACATCGAAGGCAATTTCGCTCTGCTGCTGTTTTCAGCCACTTTCGTCAGCGGCATTTACTGGCTGGCCGAGCGATTCATTTTCTTGCCTCAGCGTCAGCGGGCAGCCCTAGCCTTTGAATCGAGTCACAGCCAGCGGCAGGCTGAATTGAACAAGCTCGGCGTCAGGGCCGACGAGGTGGACGTGGCCCTGGCCCAAAGCAAAATCCTGATGCAGCCCTGGTGGCTTGACTGGACAGCCGGTTTGTTTCCGGTCATTGCGGTGGTCTTCATCCTGCGTTCATTTTTGTTCGAGCCCTTCAAGATCCCCTCGGGCTCCATGATCCCGACGCTGCTCATCAACGATCTGATTTTGGTCAACAAGTTTCATTACGGCGTGCGTTTGCCGGTGCTCAACACCAAGATCATCAACAACAACAGCCCCGAGCGCGGCGACGTGATGGTTTTTCGCTATCCGCCCAAACCCAGCCTGGACTACATCAAGCGAGTGGTGGGTGTGCCGGGCGATGAAGTGGCCTATGTCAACAAGCAGCTGTCGGTCAATGGCAAGCCCTTGGTGCAGCAGGCCTTGCCGGACTTTTTTGACGCCGATGCGCTGCGCTACTCCAAACATTTTGAAGAGCGGACTGCGGATGGGTCGAGAAAATACCGCATCCTGGTTGAGCCCGATCGGCCCGCCTTTGTCCCCGGGGCCGAGCAGTTCAAGTTTCGTGAGAACTGTCGCTACAGCACTGAAGGTGTGGTCTGCAAGGTGCCTGCGGGCCACTATTTCATGATGGGCGACAACCGTGACAATTCGCTCGACTCGCGCTTCTGGGGTTTTGTGCCGGAAGAAAACATCGTGGGCAAGGCCTTCTTTGTCTGGATGAACTTCGGCAATCTCAAGCGCATCGGATCGTTTGACTGACGTGCGTGAGACGTCTGCTTTTTCTGACGACATCAACAGCCTGCAGCAGCGGCTGGGGCACTCTTTTCGTGATGCGAGGCTTTTGCAGCAGGCCCTGACCCACCGCAGTTTTGGTCAGGATCACAATGAGCGGCTTGAGTTTTTGGGCGACTCGGTGCTCAATTTGGCGGTGGCGGGATTGCTTTTTGAGTGTTTGGCCGGTTTGCCAGAAGGTGACCTCTCGCGGGTGCGGGCCAACCTGGTCAAGCAAGACACTTTGCACCGGTTGGCCGTTGATCTGGGCCTGCCTGAGCTGATCCGATTGGGCGAGGGCGAGGCCCGTTCAGGGGGACACAAACGCCCGTCCATTCTGGCCGATGCGCTTGAGGCGCTGATTGGCGCTGTCTTTCTCGATGCGGGCTTTGAACCAGCGCGCACTTTGGTTGGACGGTTGTTCAAGGACGTCGACATCACCCCGGGGATGGCAGCCATCGGCAAGGATCCCAAGACCGAGTTGCAGGAGTGGTTACAAGGCCGCAAGATGAATCTGCCGATCTATCGGGTGGTGGCCACTTCGGGTGCGGCTCACCAGCAAATTTTTGATGTCGAGTGCGAGGTGTCTGAAATCGGGCATGTCGAGCGTGGCATTGGTGCCTCGCGCCGCGCAGGCGAACAAGCGGCAGCAGCAGCCATGCTGGCGCACATCAAGTCACTGTGAGGTCGCTGCATTCATGAGCCCTGTTGAGCCCCCCGCCGACGCCGGTCAGAGCCCGCAAGACCTCGATGCGATGCTCGCGCAGGCGCTCAGCGGCCGTAAAGGGGCAGCTGCCGAGCTTGCCCCAGCCGGCCAGCGCTGCGGCTTGATCGCCATCGTCGGCAAGCCAAATGTGGGCAAGTCCACCTTGCTCAATGCTCTGGTGGGTCAAAAGATCAGCATCACCTCGCGCAAAGCGCAGACCACGCGCCACCGCATCACCGGCATGCGCACCCTCGGTGCGGTCCAGTACGTCTTTGTTGATACGCCCGGTTTCCAAACCCGGCACGGCAACGCGCTCAATCGATCGCTCAACAAAACCGTGCTCGGTGCGGTCAATGACGTGGACTTGATCATCATGGTGGTCGAGGCTGGGCAGTTCAATCTGGCCGACGCCAAGGTGCTGTCCTTGCTGCCAGCGGGCATACCGGCCGTCCTGCTGGCCAACAAACTTGACCAGGTCCATCGGCGAAGCGAGCTGGCGCCATGGCTGCGCGATATGCAACAGCGCCACGACTTTGCCGAGTTCGTACCCATGTCTGCAAAAAATGCCAAGGACATTGAACGTCTGCTGGGCATTTGCCAAAAGTACCTGCCTGAGCAGCCCTGGATCTACGGCGCCGAAGAACTCACAGACCGCAGCGACCGCTTTATGGCTGCAGAGATCGTGCGTGAAAAGCTGTTTCGCCTCACTGGTGACGAATTGCCCTATACCTCGACGGTCGTCATCGATCAGTACCAAGAAGAGGGGCAGTTGCGCCGAATTGCCGCCACCATTGTGGTCGAGCGCGATTCCCACAAGGGCATGGTCATCGGTGAGAAGGGTGAAAAACTCAAGCGCATCGGCACCGAGGCCAGGCAGGAGCTCGAAGCGCTGACCGGGGCCAAGGTCTTCCTGGAGATCTGGGTGAAGGTTCGCTCGGGCTGGGCCGACGACGATGCCCGGGTGCGCTCTTTTGGTTACGAGTAGGGTATGTCAACCCCCACGCTCGTCGCTTCGCGTACTTCGCTGCCCCCCGAGGGGGCGCTCGCCCGCTTGGGGCGGCCCGGCGCGGGCTCGGTGTCAACCCCCACGCTCGTCGCTTCGCGTACTTCGCTGCCCCCCGAGGGGGCGCTCGCCCGCTTGGGGCGGCCCGGCGCGGGCTCGGTGGGTTGACCTTGTGGCTGCGCAGCGCATCAGTGACGAGCCGGCCTATGTGCTGCACCGCTACGACTGGAGCGAGTCCAGTCTGATTCTTGAGGTGTTCACCCGACACCACGGTCGCATCGCTTTGGTCGCGCGGGGTGCTAAGAAGCCCAGTTCCAACTTTCGACCTGTGCTGTTGCCGCTACAAGGGCTGCACCTGGATTTCGGTGGCGATGCGCAAATTCGCAACCTCAAGAGCGCGCAGTGGCAAGGGGGGCATGTCATGCCAACTGGCGAGGCTCTGCTTTCGGGTTACTACCTCAACGAGTTGCTCATGCGCCTGCTGGCCCGCGACGATCCGCACCCGCGCCTGTTTGACGCGTATGCCGCGGCGGTTCAGCTGCTGGCCACGCCGCAGGCCGACGCTTTGCAACTGGCGCTGCGAACCTTTGAGCTATGGCTGCTGCGCGACATCGGTTTGCTGCCGGCGCTCGATTGCGAAACGGCGAGCCTGTTGCCTCTGGACGCTGAAACGGGTTATGTGCTGGTGCCCGAAGCCGGTTTGCGCCAGGCCCATGCCGACGACCGCAGTCACCTGTCAGGCCGCCAGTGGCTGGCCCTGCACGCAGGCTTGCAGGAGTCGGCTCGCTTTTCAGACACCTTGCGGGCGGTCACCGACGGCTCTGCGGTGCTCAAACTGCAGCTTCGCGCCTTGCTGCACTACCATTGCGGTGTCACGATGCTCAAGACGCGCCAGATGCTCCACGATTTGCAGGCGCTTTGAAACCATGTCTGAATCCACACACCCACGCACCGCACTGTCGGTCAATATCAACAAGGTGGCGCTGCTGCGCAACAGCCGGCACCTGAGCATTCCCAGCCCATTGCGCGCGGCCGAGCTGTGCCTGCGTGCCGGCGCAGCGGGTATCACCATACACCCGCGGCCCGATCAGCGGCACATCCGAACCAGTGACGCCTTTGAAGTGTCTGACCTGATGAAGCAATGGCCGCAGCGCGAGTTCAACATCGAGGGTAACCCTTTTCATAATCTCATGGACTTGGTGCGCCAGCTGCGGCCGCACCAGTGCACCCTGGTGCCCGACAGCCAGGACCAGTTCACAAGTGACCATGGATGGAGTCTGCCGCAAGATGCTGATCGGCTGCAGCCCCTGATCCATGAACTGCACGCCCTGGGCGTGCGCGTAAGCCTGTTCATGGACCCACTGCCCGAGGCCATGGCGGCCGCGCGCGCCCTGGGTGCCGACCGCGTTGAGCTTTACACCGAAGCCTATGCCCGGGCGTGGGGCTCGGCAGAGCAAGCGCCTGTGCTGGCCCGCTATGCAGCGGCCGCCCGCGCAGCCAGCGCAGTGGGCCTGGGCATCAATGCCGGACACGACCTCAACCGGGATAACCTCACCGATTTTTTGCGCGTGGTTCCCCGCGTGCAGGAGGTGTCCATCGGACACGCCTTGATTGCCGACGCGCTCGAGCTTGGCTATGCCACCACGGTGCAGGCCTATCAGGCGGCCATCGATGCAGCCTTCGATGGCACGGTCTGAGTCATGAATGCGCGCATCTATGGCATCGGCACTGACATCTGCGACATCCGGCGCATTCGTGCCGCGCTTGACCGCCATGGCGAGCGTTTTGCCGGCAAGATCTTGAGTGAGGCCGAAATGGCCACCTGGCGTTTGCGCGGTCGGCGTTGGCCCGAGCGCGGCGTGCGCTACCTGGCCAGCCGCTTTTCAGCCAAGGAGGCCTTTAGCAAAGCCATAGGTCTGGGCATGCGCATGCCGATGAGCTGGCGTCTGTGCGAAATCTCCAAGGCCCCCAGCGGCAAGCCGTCCATCGTGCTGCACGAGCCGCTCAAGAGCTGGTTTGAAGCCCGAGGTCTGTGCGCCCATGTCAGCGTCAGCGACGAATCCGATTACGCGACGAGCTTTGTCGTCGTCGAGCAAAACCCACCATGACCGCCCATCACCTTGCACACAGCCCGCTGATCATCGACATTGCCGCACTCGAGCTATCTGCGGTTGACCGCCGGCGTCTGAAGCACCCCCTGACCGGCGGCGTGATTTTGTTTGCCCGCAACTGGAAAAACCGGGGGCAACTGAGCGATCTGTGCCAGCAGATCAAAGACATCCGGCAGGATTTGCTGATCCTGGTTGACCATGAAGGCGGACGGGTCCAGCGTTTCAAGACCGACGGGTTCACCCACCTGCCACCCATGCGTGTTTTGGGCCAAATGTGGATGCAGCCGGACCGCGGCCGGCCCGGCGACAGCGCGCTGGCCGCAAGCAATGCAGCCACGGCCTGCGGCTATGTGCTTGGGGCCGAGCTGCGCGCTTGTGGTGTTGACATGAGCTTTGCCCCCGTGCTTGACCTGGACTGGGGCAGCAGCGGTGTGATCGGCGACCGGGCTTTTGAGCGCGACCCACGCATTGTTTCGATGCTGGCCAAGAGTCTGACGCACGGTCTGCTGCAGGCAGGCATGGCCAATTGCGGCAAGCATTTTCCAGGTCATGGATACGTCAAGGCCGACTCGCACACCGACATCCCGATCGATCGGCGCAGCCTCAAGGCCATCCTGGCCGATGATGCGGCGCCTTATGCCTGGCTCAACACGGTGCTCACCAGCGTCATGCCAGCTCATGTGATCTACCCCAAAGTCGACGCCCGGCCGGCCGGCTTTTCACAGCGCTGGCTCGGCCCGATCTTGCGCGGACAGCTCGGTTTTGGCGGGGCGGTGTTCAGCGATGACCTGAGCATGGCCGGCGCTCGCCTGATCGACGGCCGCCAGGTGAGCTACACGCAGGCGGCGTTAACGGCGCTGCAGGCAGGCTGTGACATGGTGCTGCTGTGCAATCAGAGTCTGGGCGAGGGGCGCGCGGTTGACGAGTTGCTCGAGGGCATGGCCCGGGCACAACTGCAAGGTCAGTGGGAGCCGCTCGAATCGAGCGAGTTGCGTCGTCTGGCGCTGCTGCCCAAGCAAGCGGCACCCGCCTGGGACGAACTCATGCTCGAGCCGGCTTACATGCACGCGGTGGGTTTGGTGCCCTGAGTTTTTGGCCTTTGAATGGGCGATGTGCTCTGCCGTCCTTGGCGCCGCGCTGTACCTGGCTGCGCGAGTGTCCCCCGAGGCAGCTCAAGCTGCCTCTCCTGCGTGATTTCGCTGCGCCAGGCACAGCTGGCCTGGGGACATTTGCGCAGCAGGTCACCCAGGCGCTCACATCAGCCCGGAGCAACAAAGTTGCCCGTTTTACTCAAGCCTCGCGCCGCAGCGCCGGAAACAAGATCACGTCACGGATGCTGGGGCTGTCGGTCAACAACATCATCAGTCGGTCGATCCCGATGCCGCAGCCGCCGGTCGGCGGCATGCCGTATTCCAGGGCGCGCACAAAGTCGGCGTCAAAAAACATCGCCTCGTCGTCACCTGCATCCTTGGCCTGGGCCTGCTGATGAAACCGCTCGGCCTGCTCCTGTGCATCGTTGAGCTCTGAAAAACCATTGCCGAATTCTCGACCGGTGATGTAGAGCTCAAAGCGCTCCGTCACCTCCGGCCGCTGATCGTTGGCTCGGGCCAGCGGAGAAATTTCTGTTGGGTGCTCCATGATGAAAGTCGGTTGCCAGAGCTTTTCTTCTACCGTCTCCTCGAAATACAGCACCTGTAAACTCGCCAGCGAGCGGCTGGCAAGGCGGTCTTTTTCTTCCGACAGACCGAGCCGCTTGAGCGCATGTGTCAGCCAGATTGCGTCGTCCACGTTGGCCCCCGCCTCGGTGTGCTTGACTATGGCCTCGCGGATGGTCAGTCGCTCAAACGGCTGTGCCAGATCCACCGCCTTGCCCGCGTAGCTCAGCTCCAACTTGCCACACGCTTTGGTGGCCGCATCGCGGATCAGATGCTCGGTGTAGTCCATCAGATCCTGGTAATTCCACCAGGCTGCATAGAACTCCATCATCGTGAATTCGGGGTTGTGCCGCACGCTGATGCCTTCATTTCGGTAGCTGCGGTTGATCTCGAACACTTTTTCAAAGCCACCAACGATCAGGCGCTTGAGGTAGAGCTCCGGCGCAATGCGCAAAAACATTTCCTGATCCAGCGCGTTGTGGTGTGTGATGAAGGGCTTGGCATTGGCCCCACCCGGTATCGGGTGCAGCATGGGCGTTTCGACCTCCAAAAAGCCGTGCTCCACCATGAACTGACGGATACCGCTGACCGCCTTGCTGCGCGCCACAAAACGCGCTCTGGCGCTCTCGTCGGTGATCAGGTCCACATAGCGCTGGCGGTATTTGACCTCCTGGTCGGCCACGCCGTGGAATTTATCGGGCAGCGGGCGCAGGCTCTTGGTGACCAGGCGCACGCTCTTTGCGTGAATCGACAACTCTCCCGTTTTGGTTTTGAACAAGGTGCCGCTGGCCGCCACGATATCGCCCAGGTCCCAGTGCTTGAAGGCGTTGTGGATCTCTTCGCCCACGCCGTCATTGCTCACATAGATCTGAATCCTCCCGCCCGAAGGTCCGAAAGAAGCATCCTGGAGTGTGGCAAAACTGGCTTTGCCCATGACACGCTTGAGCATCATGCGCCCTGCCACACTGACCGCCACCCCCAGTGGCTCGAGCGCTTCCTTGCTCATGCAGTCGTACTTGGCAAAGAGGTCGGCAGCGCGGTGACCGGGCTTGATGTCGTTTGGGAAGGCGATGCCCTGCTGACGAATGGCGGCGAGCTTTTCGCGTCTCTCGGCCATGAGCTGGTTGTCGTCGTTGGGGCTGTGTTCTGTGTGGGACATGGCTGGCCGGTCGGCACGCCAGAGGCGCGCGTTTTGGGATTTTTTATGGGCGAGCGCTCAGGGCGCCGGAGCAGGTTCTGGCAGGGCAGGCCCATCCGGGCCAAAACCCGTGATTTTAAGGCTCAAGCCCAGCCGCTGCGTTCGAGCAGGTCACCCACCAATTCGAGTCTGACCAGTGGGTTGTCCAGCGCCATGAGTTGCTGCTTCATCTCTGTGGGCAGGGGCAGCAATTCACACCAGCGATTGGCCACCCAGCTGCAGCTCTTGAAGTTGTAGGGCTCGAGCAAAGGCATTTGTTCGGCCGGCACCTGACGCTGCTGCAAATGCCCGAGCAATTTTTCGAGTTTGGCAACCACGGCTTGCAAGTCGGGCGGGATATCGACCTCGGCATCGCCGGGCAACATCTCGGCGTCAGCCACCCAAAGCCCATGGCGCAGTTTTTCGCTGCGCTGAACCGCAAAGCGCTGTTCGCCCTGGCAGCGAATGTGCAGCAGCCCTGGCTGTGGCGAGGTCAGCTCCATGATGCGCGCGAGCGTGCCGACGGCGTTAAAGCGCTCCCCAGGGCCGCCGGCTTGCTGAACTTGAGACCCCTCGGTCAGGCTGACCACGCCAAACGGTGTGCTGCTTTTGTGGCAGCGCTTGACCATATCCAGGTAGCGCACCTCAAAGATTCTCAGTGGCAGCAGTCCGCCCGGGAACAGCACCAAGTCCAGCGGGAACAGGGGCAGTTCGATGATGTTCATGGCAGCGCTCATG
>JAJTGH010000137.1 GCA_021299555.1 Comamonadaceae bacterium | reverse complement strand
CGCACCGCTGGTCCGCGTTCGATGACGATGGGCTTCAACCCCATTTGGGCCAACACGAGTGCGGCAAACATGCCGCACGGGCCAAAGCCCACCACCACCGGGCGCGGCGTGTCTTGGCCCCAGTCTGCGGGCGCTTGCACGGGCGGCCGCCATTGCATGTCGGGGGTGGCTTGGATGTGCGGGTTGCCCGTGTGTTGCTTCAACAGCAAGGCTTCTTGCTGCGGGTTGTGCAAGTTCACATCGACGATGTAGACCACCAGCAGTTTTTTGCGGGCATCAAAGCTGCGTTTGAACACCTGCCAGTGCGCGATGTCTTGCAACGTCACGCCCAAGGTTTGCGCAATCAGCGGTGCAAGCGCCGGTGTGAACAAGGGCGGCGTGGCGGATGCGTCGGGGGGATCGAAGGCTGCGTCTAAGGGCAGCTTGAGTTCAGAGAGGCGGATCATGACAAGCGGTCCGTGGCGATCGGACAAGGGCTGGTAGATGGCCGTGATTATCAACCGATAATGAAAGCGTGAAGCACGCCAGGCCGTCGCTGGTGCAAGGACAGAAATGTCGCACTGGAGGAACGTCCGGACTGCACAGGACAGCGTAGGAGGTAACACCTCTCCACCGCGAGGTGAGGATCAGAGCAACAGAGACGAGCCGGTTGAGTCCGGGTGAAACGGGCAATCTCTACGCGCAGCAACACCAAGTAGGCCAGCGTTGATGTGGTTCCGCAGAGCTGGCGGGTAGGTGGCACCGAGCCGGGTGGGCGACCCCCGGCCCAGATGAATGGCGGTCACGCCGGTTTTCGAAAGAGGGCCGGTGCACAGAATCCGGCCTATCGGCGTGCTTCACACTTTTATTCGGCCCGGCGCGGCATGCGACCGGTGCGCAGGGCGTGGGCCCAGTCGGACCGGCCGCGCTGGTCGGCCAGCTGGGCCATGGCCTCGTGCTCATAGGGCACGCTTAGCAGCTGACAGATCCAGCGGCCGTCTTGTGTTTCGGCCATCGCGTAGCGCGCATCAGGACTGCCGTTTTCGATCCGGTGATAAGACGATTGCGGATAGGGGTGGTCGTCGTCATAGGCCGGCAGGCCCACGCTGCCAGGGTTGATGATCAGAAGGCCGCTGGCCAGCCGGACAGTTCGGGCGATATGGCTGTGCCCACAGGCCAGTAAAGTGATGTGCGCCGCCATTCGACCATCGAGTCGCTCCTCGATTTCTTCTGCTGTCGCCAGCCTGGCCTCCAGACCGACCGGCGTCTCCAGCAGGTACTCGATGTCGCTGCGTGGGCTGCCGTGGCACAGGGCCACCTCGGCCCCCAGTGTGTCTGCCCATCGTTGCCCTTGATGTAAATCTGTCGCACATGGCGGCGCATGCGTTGCAATCCAATCGCGATCTTCTGGGCCCAGTAGTGCGCTCGTGTAAGCATCGGACGGACTTTGCCTGTGCGGCGGCAAGCTCAGCACCTGCCGTTCATGGTTGCCTGCCACATGAAGCCAGGGCAGGGTTTTGAGTCTTTGGGCAGTCTCCCGGGGCAGCAGGGGTCCGCTGAGCGTGTCACCCAAGTTGATCACGTGGTCGATACCGCGACCATGCATGTCGGCAATCACTGCCTCAAGGGCGGCCAAATTGCCGTGAATGTCGGACACAAAGGCCAAGCGCACGCTCATCTCCATCGGTTTTCTTCCGGATCACTATAAGTGGCCCCTCCTGGGACCACGGGCTCTTGACAAGATTTGAACTTTTTTCTAACATGCATCAAACATCAAGCATCACTTCGGCAAAAGCTTTCATGCGCACCACCTTGAACATTGACGACGACGTGCTGTATGCCGTCAAAAGCCTGGCGCGTCGCCAGGGGCGCAGCGTCGGCGAGGTGCTCTCTGAATTGGCCAGGCAGTCCTTGCAGGCGCCGACCGGGGAGGCAGCCGATCTGCGGCCTGGTGCGATGGATGCGCAATTGGCCGCCCTGGGCCTGGTGCCCTATCGGGCGTCTCAGGTGGCTGTGGTGACGCAAGCGCAGATTGATGCCTTGCGGCAAGTAGAAGGCGTCTGAGTCTGAGGCCGCGCATGCCTGCTGTCCGTGAAACTTCTGCCGCCTACCGCTTGACCAAGGCGCACTCCGGCCGGCGCATCAGACTGCTTGATGTGAACGTGCTGATCGCCTTGTCCGACGGTCGACATGAACATCATGATCTTGCGGCTCATTGGTTCCTTGACAATGCCGCGCAGGGCTGGGCCAGTTGCCCGCTGACCCAAAACGGTGCTTTGCGCATCATGAGCGCACCGGCCTACCCAGGCGCGCGCCCAGTGGCGCAGGTGCTCACCCAGTTGCAGACTCTGTGTGCCAGCGCCCATCATCACTTCTGGCCCGACGATCTGAGTCTGGTGCAGGCCGACATCCTCAATCCCGAGCACGTGTTGGGTCACCGGCAGCTGACCGATGCCTACCTGCTGGCCTTGGCGGTGCATCAGCAGGGCTGTCTGGTCACACTCGACGGCGCGGTGGCGCTGCAGTCGGTTCGCGGGGCCGAGCCCGGGCACCTGCTTGGGCTTTTGCCCTGAAAGTCTGACTCAGAAAAGTCTGGCTCAGAGGTTGAACCCACCCAGACTCTGAATGCGCTCCACATGCGCCAGCAGCGAGCGCTTGGCCACCGGCCAGATGCGAGGGTCGACGTCGTCGTAGGCTTTTTTCACCCAGTCGTCCATGCTGCCTTTCGGGTCGGCCTGCATCACCTTGAGCACCTTGGCCTCGCGTTGCAGGCGGTGGCCTTTTAGACGGGCAATGGCCCCCGGCGCATCGCCCAGCACATAGCCGTGGGCGGGTGCGATAAAGCCGATCGCGTGCTCTGCACAGGCGCTGGCCAGCAGGTCCAGCGAGTCGAGGTAGTCGTTCATATTGCCATCGGGCGGATCGACCACGGTGGTGCTGCCATTGAGGATGTGGTCGCCGCTAAAGAGCAGGCCGTCTTCTTCCAGCACCAGACAGACATGGTTGGCCGCATGCCCGGGTGTGTGCACCACCCGCAGGGTGTGGGTGTGTTCTCCTTGGCCCAGCACCAGGCGCTCGCCGTGGGCCAGTTCCCGGTCCGGGACGAAATGGCTGGCCGCGCGCGCGGTGGGCAGCGAGGCCAGGCCCAGGATGGGTGGCTTGGACTGGCACAGGGCCTGCAGCGGCTTGGCGCCGGGCGAATGGTCGGCATGCGAGTGGGTGCAGACGATGGCGCGGATGTTGCCGCCGCTGGTCTGCCACAGGGACTGCAGGTGCAGTTCGTCCGCCGGACCGGGGTCGATGCAGATATAGCCGGTGCTGGGATCGCCAACCAGGTAGCTGTTGGTGCCCGGGCCGGTCATCACGCCGGGGTTGGGCGCGGTCAGACGCATCAGGTTTTTGAGCAGGGCCACGGGCCGCTCGGTCTGCCAGTCCAGGTGGTGCACGAGCTGCCCGTCCGGGCATGTGAACTCCAGCTCGCCGTAGGCCGATTCATGCTCCATGTAGCGGGCCTCGCGGCCTTGCAGCCAGCCGGCGCGCGGGCAGGAGGTCCACAAGGGCTTGCCGGTGCAAGCTTGCAGCACTGCTTCCACGCTGGCATAGGCCTTCAGGCGCTGCAGCGTGCGTATGGTCGGGAAAATCATGAACATGTTGCCGCTCTGCTGGCGCTCCAGCGCATCGGCCGGTCGCACCCACACCGGCTCGAACTGCTCGTGTTCGTCGGCCACGGGCTCCTGGCCCTCGGGCATGCGCGCGACCAGGAACGGCACATCAAAGCGTCTGGGCATGTCCCGATCCGTGACCCAGTGGGCCAGCAGATAGACCTCGTCGGCCGCCGGCTGCAGCCCGCGTGCCTGGCACTGTGCAAAAAACGGCTGGTGGCGGTCGAGCCCGGCCAGGTCGGTGGCGTCGGCATGGCGCCCATCGGCCCGGCGGGCCAGCAAAATGCCCAGCTCTTCAAAGCTTTCGCGGATGGCGGCCAGCGCAGGCGTCAAGCTGGCCGGGTCTTGGTCGGGCCGCCGCCGGCACGCGGCGTGCGCCGCGGGAGAGGCGTCCTGCGCGTCGATGCCGCCTCCGGGAAAGACGAAGGCTCCGGGGGCAAAGCTGGCCCGATCGGATCGGCGGGTCATCAGGACCTCGAAACCGCCAGGGGCCGGCCGCAGCATCAGCACGGTGGCAGCAGATCGAAGGGGCGCTGGCTCGCGCTGGGCATAGAGCAGTTGGGACGGGCGTGGCATGACGGATCTTGATGGGCGGGCCGTGAATGATGGCTGACAGAGCAGGCTCGGTCAGCATGGTAAGCCACCGCCGATAATGACGTCATGCTGATTCGATTCACCAAAATGCAGGGTGCGGGCAACGACTTCGTGGTGCTCGACGAGACGCGCGGCTTGCTTGGGCTGACGCCGGCTCAGTACCGATTTCTGGCTGATCGCCATTTTGGCGTGGGCGCCGATCAGATTCTGAGCGTGCGTGCCGCGCCGGCCGGCACCAGTGGCATCGATTTTTCCTATGTGATCCACAACGCCGACGGTGGCCAGGTCGAGCATTGTGGCAACGGCGCGCGCTGCTTTGTGCGTTTTGTGCGCGACCGCGGCCTGAGCGATCGGGACACGCTGCGGGTGCAAACCATGAACCGGGTGCTCGAATTGCAGTTGCAAGCCGATGGCCGGGTTACGGTGGACATGGGTGCGCCGGTCTTCGCTTTGGACCAGATCCCTTTTGACGCCAGCGGCCTGCTGGCTCAACCGATCGCGGGATGGGACACCTGGCCCTTGAGCCTGGGCCCGGCCGGCACAGTGCGTGTGGCGGTGCTCTCGATGGGCAACCCGCATGCGGTGCTGTGGGTCGACGACATTGATCGGGCTCCTGTGCTCGCCTGGGGCCCTTTGATCGAGGCCCATTCGCGCTTTGCTCAGCGGGTCAACGCCGGCTTCGCCCAGGTGATTTCGCGAAGCGAGATGCGATTGCGGGTGTATGAACGCGGCGTCGGTGAGACCCTGGCTTGCGGCACCGGTGCCTGCGCCGCAGTGGTGGCCGGCATCCGCGAGGGCTTGCTCGACGCGGCCGTGGAGGTGCACACCCGCGGCGGTCGGCTGCGCATCGAGTGGGCCGGCGGCCAGGACATGCGCGCGCCGGTGCGCATGACCGGGCCGGCCACCCGGGTGTTTGACGGGCAAATCGAGTTGCCGGCCGGGCTTTGAAGCACCGTGCGCTGCGGCGGCTTGGACTTGAGCCACAAACCGTAGACAATGCAGGTCCATGAAGCCCACTGACACGGCCATGGCCCACCCCATCACCGAAGACGACATCGCCAAGTTTTTGGCCAACAACCCGGATTTTTTTGAGCGCCATGCACCGCTGCTGGCTTCGGTGCAGTTGTCCAGCGGACATGGCAGTCGGGCTGTCAGCTTGCAAGAGAGACAAGCTGAACTGCTGCGCGACAAGATCAAGGCCCTGGAGCAGCGCGTCATCGAAATGATGCGCCATGGCCAGGACAACAGCGCCATCGGTGAAAAAATGCAGGCCTGGAGCCGCCAATTGCTTCTGGCCGCGCGGCCGCAGGACATTCCCGGCGTCATCACGGCAGAATTGCAAAAGCAGTTCCTCATTCCGCAGGCGGTCATCAAGGTCTGGGGGGTCGATGCGGCGTACGCCCAGCAGGCCTTTGCGGTCGGTGTGAGTCGAGAGGCCCAGGCCTTCACCTCCTCCCTGGCTCGGCCGTACTGCGGTCCCAACAGCGGCCTGGAGTCGGTGCGCTGGCTCCCAGATGCGGCATCGGTGCAGTCCATGGCCGTGATCGCCTTGCGCGCGGGCGCTGCGCCCCAGGCCTTCGGCGCCCTGGTGCTGGCATCTTCAGACCGTGAGCGTTTTCAGCCCGACATGGCCACCGACTTTTTACAGCGCATCGGCGAGCTGGCCAGCGCGGCCTTGTCGCGCTTGCGCACTGCGCTGCCCACCGAGCCGACTTGAGCGCGCATGGTGCCAGAGCCCGCCCCGGTAACGCGCAGGGCCTTGCCGTCTGAGGATCTGGTCGACCGCTACCTGGCCTATGTACGGGTTCAAAAGCGCCTGGCCGAGCGGACCCAGGCCCTGTATGCCCAGGATCTGCTCAAGCTGCAGAATCTGGCTGCCCAGGCGGGTGTATCGCTGGAGCAGGTGACCACCCCTGACCTGCGGCGCTGGGTCGCCCAAATGCACGGTCGCGGCCGCAGCGGGCGCGGCATTGCCCTGATCTTGTCGGGTTGGCGCGGGTTTTATGCCTGGCTCGGTCGCGAGGGACGGGTGGCCAGCAACCCGGTGCAGGACGTGCGCGCGCCCAAGGCGGCCAAGCCCT
>JAJTGH010000136.1 GCA_021299555.1 Comamonadaceae bacterium | reverse complement strand
CGGTGATCAGGCCATGCACCTCCTTGAGCGTCTCCAGGTCGTTGTAGGCGTTGACGTGCATCAGGCGGCGGATGATGTAGCCGTAAAGCTCATTGAGGTTGTTGGCCAGTTCGCCACCTTTGTCCAGATCCAGCGCAGCTTGCAGACCCACGACGATGCGGCTGGCACGTGTCAGGCTTTTGCTCTTTTCCTCGATGGCGCTGTGCTCAATGTGGCCACGGGCAGCGCTGAGGCTGTCAATCAAACCGTCAAACAGCATCTGAATCAATTCCACCCGGTTGGCGACGGCGGCCTGGGTGGCCGTGCTGCCGGTGCTGTAGCTCTCGAGGGCTTTGAAGTGAACTCGCATCTGGAAGACTCCTGGTGTGTGCTTGACCCACACTAGATCGGCGTGTTCGCGGAAAACTTGAGCCTTCAAAACACCATCTGCACCATGACTTTCATGACATTGGCTGCCGGGGGCAGGATCTGGCCTGAATGCGGTGATGCGGCCGGGCAGCGGCAAGATCTTGCCGCTAGGCTTTGCGCCATCTCAAGGGCAGGGGTCAGGCGCGGGCGCGTCGCGTCGCAACGGGCTCGATCTTGAGCGTCGAGCGCAGTTTTTTGACCACGGCGCTGAGCAGCTGGCTCACGCGCGATTCGGTCACGCCGAGCACCTCGCCAATCTCCTTGAGATTGAGCTCCTCCACGTAGTAGAGGTTCATCAGCAATTGGTCGCGTTCGGGCAAGTCGCTGATGGCGTCGGTGACCGCGCCCATGAACTGTGCGTGTTCAACGATCGCTTCAGGCTGTTGACTCGAGTCGTCGGCGATGGCCATGACCTCCTCGGTCACGACCTCCATGGAATAGGTCTCGAAACGCTTGGCCTGCCCGCGTTCTTTTTCGAAGGTGTCCACATCCATGCCGATGTGCTGGGCCAACTCGGCCTGCGTGGGCGTGCGCCCGAGCTCTGCGGCCAATTCATCCGTGGCCTTGCTGTGGCTCTTGTTGAAAGCCACAGCCGAGCGCGGCAGGAAGGACAGGCGCCGAACTTCGTCGAGCATGGCCCCACGCACGCGCACGTGGGCAAAGCCCTCAAACTCGATGCCCTTGGTCGGGTCGTAGGCGCGTGCCGCCTCCAGCAGGCCGATCATGCCCACCTGAATCAGCTCATCGAGTTCCATGAACGGCGGAATACGCACCTTCAGGTGCAGGGCCACCCGCTTGACCATGCCCAGATGTGCCATCACCAGGGCCTCTTCCTTGTCGCGGGCCTCGTGGTTGCTCTGAACCTGTTCGTAGAGTCGGGTGCTGGAAGACATGGTCGCTCGCTCAGTGAACCTGTCCGACGAGCCGTTCAACGAAGAACTGCAAGCCGCCGCTGGCATGCTCGATCGGCGGCAACTGGCGCGTGATCTCGGCCAGGCGCCGGAAGTCCCGTGCGCCCGCGCTGCCCGGTGCGAATTCGACCACGGGCTGGTGTTTCTTGAGCGCCGAAAGTATGAGCTCGTCGTGTTCGATCGTTCCCAAATAACCGATGCTGCGGCCCAAAAAACGCGCACACACCTGATTGATCCGGTGGTGCAGCATCTGCCCCTCTTGCTGACTGGCCATGCCGTTGGGGATGAGGTAAATCTCGTCGACGCCACAGTCTTGGATCAGCACCTTGATCGTGCCATAGGCATCTGCAATCGATGACGGGTCGTCGCGCACGACGATGAAGCGTCGCGGACACGCTTGCATGAAGGCCATGACAGAGGGCGATATGCCCGCAGCCATGTCAACGATCAGATGGTCGACCTCGTCTTCGAGTTCGCTGAATCCCTGCACGATGGAGGCGGCCTGCAAGTGGCTGATGCCGGCCATCTCTTGCATGCCGGAGGCGCCCGGCACCAGTTTGACCCCCGTGCGGGTGGTCACGATGATGTCGGCCAAGGATTTCTCGCCGGCCAGAAAATGGCTGAGGTTGCTCGGGCAGGGCATGCCAAAGGCAATCTGGGCATTGGCCAGGCCCAGGTCGGCGTCAAGCAGCATGACCCGTTCGCCCTGCGCTTGCAGGGCCACGGCCAGATTGACCGACACCGTGGTCTTGCCAACCCCGCCTTTTCCGCTGGCAACACCGATCACTTGCGTGGGTTTTTGCTTCATACATGCGCAGCCGCACTGGCCGCTTTTCTGCGCGAGACAGGGGTCGCTGCCACTTTGGCAACTGCTGCACTGCTGGGCTTGCGGCTGCGCGCAGCCGGTTTGACCGGCTCGGCGGCCACCGCGGGTTTTGCCTTGTCTGCGCTGGCTTTGCGTGCCGGTTTGACGGTCACGGGGATTTCGATTTGAGCCTGTGTTTTTGCCTCAGCAGCGGTGTTCACCCGTTTGCCGCGTCTGGCAGCGGCCGGTGCGCCAAGCACATCGGCGGTGGAGCGAAACATCGGCACGCTGGGCAAAGTGGCAATGCTGGCCATGGTCGCACTCAGTGCGCCGGCGGGCGCGTCCATTGCGCTCGATGGGAGCGCTGAAGCCACCGAAGGCTCCACCCCGTGGCTCAAAGGCATGTCGATGGCGGCGGCCAGAGGGGCCAGTGCGAGGTCCACGAGTTGCTCGATGTTGAAGTCTGGTGTCAGATCGGCCGCTCGGGCGCCGTGGCTGGCTCCCGAGATTTCCATCGGATTATCACTGAGGAACTGCAGCAGCGGCCAGGCCGAACTGGCCTCATCGGTTTTTGTGAGCAGCAGGCTCTTGAAAGGCACTCCCTGGCCCAACACGCGATCCAGCGTGGCGCTCGAGGCATCGACCGGCAGCACTGCGTGGCACTGGCAGTCGCTGGCCTGGGCGAGGGCCTGACCCACATGCTCTCCCATTTGAATGCCGGCCGTGTCAATGAGCACCAGCTTGCGCGTGGACAGCTCGTTGACCAGCAGGCGCAGGCTCTGGGCGTCGGTCGCCCGGAAGGCATCGACCCCCAATTGAGCCGCCAGCATTTGGGTTTGGCTCCAGGCGCCGGCGCGCACGTCCTGGTAGCTGATGATGGCCACCTGATCACAGCCGGCCTGTGCACCCAGGCGGGCCAGGCGGGCGGTCATTAGGGTTTTGCCGGCGCCCGAGGGGCCGGCCAGCAGATGCAATCCTTCGATCGGCAGGCTGCCGGCAGGGCGCTTGAGGTGGTGCAGAAGCTGCGCGCGCAGCGCCTGCAGGCCTTGCCGCGCATCGCTGGCCTGGCTGGCGCCCTCGATCAGCAAGGCGCGCAATGCGCCCGGAATGCTGGCCTCTTGCAAAGCCTGCACCAATGGCGCTGCGGCCGGTGACACGCTCAGTCCGCTTTGCCAGTCGGCCGTTTGCTGGCGCATTCGAAATTCGCGGCGCAGGGCTGAAATTTCATCGCGCACCATCTCGACGATCTCACGGCTGCGCAGGTAGTCGCGGGCGTCCTGTTCGCTGCTGGCCGATCGGGCCGCAGGGGCATCGGCCGCTGTTTTGACCTGATCGGGCAGGGCGGATCGGGTTTGAGGCTGCGAGGCCGCTTGCAGGCTTTGGCGAAAATTCGCAGCCGGCGGGTCGTCATGGGATGCGGCGGGCGCCAAAGGTCCCAGCGGATCTCGGTCACGGCCTGGGTGTGCGACCGGATCTGCCGCCGTGGACTCGATCGCAGGTTGGATCACCGGTTCCATGACCGCTGAGATGGGCACCTCGATGGCCACCACCAACTCGGTCTGACCGCCCACCTGGTGGTTGGAGATCACCAGCACGTCCGGGCCATAGGTTTTGATCGCCTGCTCCATGGCACTGCGGGTGTCGCGGGCGAGTATGCGTTTGAGTTCCATGGGTCACCTCGGAAATTATTTGGCCGGGTCGGCGTGAACGGTGTGGATCACCTTGACCATCTGGTCCTCAGGGATCTCGCTGTAGGAAAGAATGGTCAGATCGGCCACCCTAAATCGTGCGGCTTTCGACAGCCAGGGACGGATCGAGGGCGAGACCACCAGCACGGCCGGGTGGCCCTGGTCTTCCACCGACCGCGCGCCTTGGCGCAAGGCGGCAAACAGTCGCTCGGCCAGGCCCGGTTCTAGCACCATGGGCTGGCCCGGCTGGCTTTGCTGGATTACGTTGTGCAGCAACTGCTCCAAGCCCGGGTCGAGTGTGATGACCGACAGGCTGTTCTTGTTGTCGAGCAGGCTCTGGCAGATCATGCGGCCAAGCTTGGGGCGGATCAAGGTGGTCAGCAATTCGGGCTCCTGCGTGCGAGCGGCAGCCTCCGAGAGGGCCTCGACGATGCTGCGCATGTCGCGGATCGGGACGTTTTCGCTCAGCACGTTTTGCAGCGTGCGGGTGATCACGCCCAGCGACAGCTTGCCCGGCACCAGGTCTTCCACCAATTTGGGCGAGCGCGCGGCAAGCTTGTCGAGCAACTGCTGCACCTCGTCGTGAGAAAGCAGGTCGGCGGCGTTGTCACGCAGCACTTTGTTCAGGTGGGTTGCCACTGCGGTGGCCGCATCGACCACGGTGTAGCCCAGGGTGCGGGCATGGTCGCGCTGTGAAGGATCGATCCACACGGCCTCCAGGCCGAAAGCGGGCTCGCGGCAGGGCGTGCCCTCGAGCGGGCCATAGACCTGGCCGGGGTTGATCGCCATCTCGCGTCCCACCTTGACCTCGCCGCGACCGCGCACCACTCCCTTGAGCACAATGTGATAGGCGTCCGGGTCGATGTTCAGTGCATCGCGGATGCGCACCGGCTGGATCAAAAAGCCCAGCTCGGCTGACAGTTTTTTGCGCACCCCCTTGACCCGCG
Organism: Comamonadaceae bacterium; assembly: GCA_021299555.1. Taxonomy (GTDB): domain Bacteria; phylum Pseudomonadota; class Gammaproteobacteria; order Burkholderiales; family Burkholderiaceae_C; genus Polaromonas. The sequence continues at coordinate 1,562 of JAJTGH010000136.1, read as the reverse complement.
CCATCAGTTGGCCGCCGGAGTCGGGGTTGACCAGCGGGATCAGGCCATAGCCGATTTCCAAGCCAATCAGATCGACCTGGTCCACATCGTCCCAGTCCAACTCTTTGGGGGCTTGAGGTGCCAGCGCGGCCGCCTCGGCCACGGCTTGCGGGCTGGACTCGGCACTGCGCTTGAGCACCATCAGGCCCAGCGCGGCTGTCGCTGCTGCCAGGGTCAGGAACACCAGATGGGGCATGCCCGGGATGACACCCAGGATGGCCAGGAAGCTGGCCGAAATGAACAGAGCCGAGGGGTTGGACAACTGGCTGCCGGCCTGCTCGGTGGTGTTTTGCGAGGTGTTGACCCGCGTGACGATGATGGCCGTGGCCAGCGACAGGAACAGGCCGGGTATCTGTGATACGAGGCCATCGCCGATGGTCAGCAACGTGTAGACCCGGCCGGCCTCGCCGATGGGCATGTTGTGCTGCATCACACCGATGATCAGGCCGCCGATGATGTTGATCACCAGAATCAGCAGGCCGGCGACCGCATCGCCGCTGACGAATTTGGACGCGCCGTCCATGGAGCCGAAGAAGTCCGCTTCCTGTGACAGCTCTTCGCGCCGCTTCTTTGCCGTCTCCTGATCGATCACGCCGGCGTTGAGGTCGGCATCGATCGACATCTGTTTGCCGGGCATGGCGTCCAGGGTAAAGCGTGCATTGACCTCTGAGACCCGTCCGGCGCCCTTGGTGACCACGATGAAGTTGATGATCATCAGGATCATGAAGATGATGAAACCGACCAGATAGTTGCCGCCGATGACAAAGTGTCCAAAGGCCGCGATCACCTGACCGGCTGCTTCTTCTCCCTCATGGCCGTTGACCAAAATCACCCGGGTCGAGGCCACGTTCAGGGCCAGCCTGAGCATGGTGGCAAACAGCAGCACCGAAGGGAAAGATGAAAATTCCAATGGCTTGCGGGTGTTGATCGCAATCAGAACGATCAGCAGGCTCGAAGCAATATTGAATGTGAACAGCACGTCCAGCAGCCAGGCTGGCAAGGGCAGCACCAGCATGGCCACGATCAGCAGCACCAGCGCCGGGATGCTCAATCCCGTCGTGCTGAACTGGGCCAGGCTCTGTCGGAGGTTTGACAGGGTCAAGGTGCTCATAATTGGCTGTGTCTGTAAAAAGTTGGCTTTGTTGCTTGCCGACAGGTCGGTTTGCTCCTGTGGGCAGGCCAACTCTGCAAACTCCGTGCCATGCAATCCCGACACGCTGCGTTCCAGCTTGAACTGCGCGGGATCCCGGCAAGACCTGTCCGGTCATGCTTTTTGCTACAGAGCTCAGGCCTGCCTTTGGGCGACCCCTACCAACAAGCCTGAGCCATCCATGGACGCCACACTGCCCTCCATCGTCACAACCGCCCCGATCACCCCTGCAGCCGTGCCGCAGGGCGGCCCTGAGGCCGCTGGCCAGAGCCTGCGCGGGGCTGAATTTGCCAACCTGTTCGCCCATCTGATGGATCCCGGACAGCGGCAAGATCTTGCCGCTGTCGGTCTTCAGGCCCTGCCGATCGGCACC
>JAJTGH010000135.1 GCA_021299555.1 Comamonadaceae bacterium | reverse complement strand
GTTTTCGGTACCCAATTTGACCCAGGCATCGCAGGGGGTAGCCCGCAGCCGGTTTTCGGTACCCAATTTGACCCAGGCATCGCAGGGGGTAGGGCCCCGGCCGATTTCTGGTACCCCAGCATGAGGCCGGGGGCCTACCCCCTGCGATGCCTACCCCCGAACCAGAACCAGAACCAGAACCAGAACCAGAACCAGAACCAGAACCAGAACCAGAACCAGAACTCCACCCCGAACCCCGACTCCTACAATCGCCGACCATGCTGATGCACCCTTCCATCGACCCCGTGGCCCTTCAGATCGGGCCCCTGGCCATTCATTGGTACGGTCTGACCTACCTGGCTGCGTTCGGCCTGTTTTTCCTTCTTGCCCGACAGCGTCTGCAACACGAGCCCTATGCGTCGATCCGCACGCCGTCGGCCTGGAGCGTTCGCGATGTGGAGGATTTGCTGTTCCTCGGCGTGCTCGGCGTGGTGGTTGGCGGTCGTATTGGTTATTGTCTTTTTTACAAACCCGGCTATTACCTGTCCCACCCACTGGAGATCGCGGCGGTTTGGCAGGGGGGCATGAGTTTTCACGGAGGGTTGGTCGGCGTGCTGATCTCCCAGTGGTGGTTCGCCCGCACCCGAGGCCGGCCATGGCTGCAGGTCATGGACCTGATTGCCCCTTGTGTACCTACCGGCCTAGCGGCAGGGCGGCTGGGCAACTTCATCAACGGTGAGTTGTGGGGCCGGGTGGCCGATCCAACGCTGCCGTGGGCCATGGTCTTTCCGGGCGCCGGGCCGGCAGCGCGGCATCCCTCCCAAATCTACCAGTTCCTGCTCGAGGGCTTGCTGCTGTTTGTGTTGCTCTGGCTGCTGGCGCGCAAGCCCCAGCCCATGGGTCGGGTGTCGGCTGCCTTTCTAATTGGTTATGGGGGTCTGCGTTTCGTCGCCGAGTATTTCAGGCAGCCCGATGATTTTTTGGGGCTGCTTTCTTTGGGGCTTTCCATGGGGCAGTGGCTGTGCCTGCCCATGGTGGCAGCGGGCCTGGGTTTGTGGGTGTGGTCGGGCCGTCAGAGGAGCGTGGGCCCGGCCTGATGACCCCGTGCCGCGCTCAAGGTCAAACTGAGCAGACAATCCCGGTTGTAAGACTCATCGAAAACGCCCGGTTCGTTCACCCTGAACGCCCAACACCTGCAGCGCTCAGATCCCAGGGCTGCTTGTGCATGGCCGATCATCTTTGCATTCAGACAGGAGACATCATGAAACATCACTTTGAAACATCGCGCCGCAACGCCTTGAAATATGGCGCGGCCAGCCTGGCCGCTTTGAGTCTGGGCAGCCAGGCGCAGTCGGGCTGGCCCACCAAGCCGGTGACCCTGATCGTGCCCTTCCCCGCCGGCGGCGGCACCGACGCGTTCGCTCGCCCGCTGTCGGTGCAGTTTGCCAAGCTCACGGGCCGCCAGATGGTGATCGACAACCGCGGTGGTGCGGGCGGCACGCTCGGCGCCGGCGTTGCAGCCAAGGCGCCAGCCGACGGTTACACGCTGTTCATGGGCGCGGTTCACCATGCTATTGCCCCCTCGATGTACCCCAAGCTCGACTACGACATCGAGAAGGATTTTGTGCCGCTGGCCTTGATGGCCAACGTCCCCCAGGTGCTGGTGGTCAACCCCAAGAACCACCCCGGCGATTTCAAGGAGTTCCTGGAGCGGGTTCGCAAAGCGCCAGGCCGCTACAACTACGGCTCTGCCGGAGGCGGCACCTCGCACCATCTGGCCGGAGAATTGTTCAAGCAGCAGAGCAAGACCTTCATTACCCACATCCCTTACCGAGGTGCGGGGCCGGCCCTGCAGGATCTCATTGCGGGCAATGTGGACATGATGTTCGATGGCCTGGGTTCGTCGGCCCAGCACATCAAGGGCGGGCGGATCAAGGCGCTCATGGTCTCGGGTCTCAAGCGCAACCCGGCCTTTCCGGACGTGCCTTGTGCCGGCGAACTGGGGCTGAGCGACTACACCGTCACCACCTGGTATGGCATCTGGGCCCCCAAGGGTGTGCCGGCCGACATTCAGACGCGAATTGTTGAGGAACTGCGCCGCGCGGCCTCGACCGACGAACTCAAGGCTGTCTGGGCCTCCAACGGTGCTGAATTGGGCAATCTCACGCCGGTGCAGTTTGGCGGCTTTGTCAACGCCGAGATCAAGCGCTGGACAGCAGTGGTCAAGGCCTCTGGCGCCAAACTCGACTGAAGCCATGCCCTGCCTGGCGCATGCATCTGACGGACACCGGGCCGATGGTCGCTGAGGTCAGTTGCCAGCGCCAGGGCGCCGTGGTCCACGTGCTGCTGCGCCATGGCCAGCGCATGAACGCCATGACCCGCAGCATGTGGCGTCAGTTGCGCGAAGTCTTCGTCCAACTGCAGCTGGACGCTGGCGTGCGCGTGGTCCTCGTGCGTGGCGATGGCCAGCACTTTTGTGCCGGTGGTGACATCGCCGAGTATGCAGACTTTCGCTTCCATGAGGACAGTCTGCGCCAATTTCATGAGGAAGATGTTTGGGGTGGTCTCTCGGCCATGCTTGAGTGTGACGTGCCCATCGTTGCCCAGATCGAGGGCAACTGCATGGGCGCCGGCGTGGAGATTGCGTCTTGCTGCGACCTTAGGCTGGCCGCGAGCACGGCGCGCTTTGGGGCCCCGATCGCGAAATTGGGCTTTCCCATGGCCCCGCGCGAGGCCGCCTTGGTGGCACGGGTGGCCGGTGAGATGACGGCCCGTGAGATGTTGTTGGCCGCCCAGGTGCTCGACACCCCGACCATGGCGCAACGCGGTTTTTTGCACCGGGTGCTGTCCGCAGAACAACTGGGTACCGAGGTCGAACACCTGTGCGCGCGCATGAGTGAACTGGCACCCCAGGCTGCGCGCATGAACAAGCGCACCTTGCGCGCCCTGGGCCAGCACGGGCCAGCAGCGCTTGCGCAGTTGTTGCTTGCCGCTTACGCCTATGCCGATTCACGCGAACACCGTGAGGGCGTGAGTGCATTCATGGAAAAGAGGGCCCCGGTTTTTCCCGATCATCGACACGACACTTAAAAAATGAGCAATCACAATCTGTTTGCCGCTTTGCGTGCGGCCTTTCCTGACCAGCTCGACGAGATCGCGATTGAAACCGACAGCGGTCTTTGCTACTCCTGGCGCGACTTGGATCGGGCCACTGCCATGATGGCCAATTTGCTCGAGGGCCTGGAACTCGAGCCGGGTGCGCGCATTGCGGTGCAGGTCGAAAAGTCGGTCGAGGCGGTCATGCTTTATCTGGCCACGCTGCGCGCTGGCTACGTGTTCCTGCCGCTCAACACCGCCTATCAGAGTGCGGAGATTGAGTATTTCGTGGCCAACGCCGAGCCTGCGGTGGTGGTGTGCAGCAGCAAGAATTTTGGTTGGGTCAGCCCCATCGCGTTCAAGGCCGGCGCCAAGGCCGTGTTCACCCTGGACGATGACAGAACCGGCTCCTTGCTCGAACGTGCTGCCCATTGCCCCGACGAGCACCGCGCGGCGGTCAAAGCCCCGGACGACCTGGCCGCCATCCTCTACACCAGCGGCACCACCGGGCGCAGTAAGGGGGCCATGCTCAGCCATGACAACCTGCTGAGCAACGCGGTGGTGCTCAAGACCTATTGGGGCTGGAAAAAGGGCGATGTGTTGATTCACGCGCTGCCCATTTTTCATGTGCATGGCCTGTTTGTCGCTTTGCATGGCGCTTTGATCAACGGCAGCAAGATGATCTGGGTGGGCAAGTTCGACCCCAAGCTGGTGGTGAGCAAGCTGCCCGAGGCCACGGTCTTCATGGGCGTGCCTACGCTTTATGTCCGATTGCTGGCTGAGTCCACGCTCACGCGCCAGGCGTGTCGCAACATGCGCCTGTTCATCTCGGGGTCCGCGCCTTTGTTGATCGAAACCTTTCGCGCCTGGCAAGATCGAACCGGCCACACGATCTTGGAGCGCTATGGCATGAGCGAGACCGCGATGCTGACCTCCAACCCCTATGCGGCCAAAGACGGCGATCGCCGTGGCGGCACCGTCGGCTTTCCCCTGCCCGGTGTGAGCGTGCGGGTACGCGGTGAAGGCGGACAGGACCTGCCGGCCGACGAAATTGGCGGCATTGAAGTGCGTGGGCCCAATGTGTTCAAGGGCTACTGGCGCATGCCCGAAAAGACCCGCGAGGAATTCACCGCCGACGGCTGGTTCAGGACAGGCGATGTCGGACTGATCGACAAGAAGGGCTATGTCACCATCGTTGGCCGCAGCAAGGACCTGATCATCAGCGGCGGCTACAACGTCTATCCGGCCGAGATTGAAGGCTACATCAACGAGATGCCGGGGGTGGCCGAGAGCGCCGTGGTGGGTGTGCCGCATCCCGATTTCGGCGAGGTGGGGGTGGCCGTGGTCACCCTCAAGCCCGGCGCTCGCTTGCTGGGCGACGAGGTGATCGCTGTGCTCAAGGCCCGCCTGGCCAATTTCAAAATTCCCAAACGATGCTGATTGGGCTTGGCGCCGCATCTCGGCGCCAGTGGCCAGCACCCCGGTTCAGCGCGCCTGATGGCGCTGGCTGAAGCCGCCATCGACCGTCAGGCTGGTGCCCGAGATGTAGGAGGCGGCCTCACTGGCCAAAAACACGATGGCTTGCCCGATTTCACGGGCATGGGCCATGCGGCCAAAGGGCAGGTGTGCGGTGAGCTCGCTCCAGCGCTGTGCGTCACCGAGTTGCTCCTGTGCCCACTGGCGCCAGCGGTTGATCTGCCTGTCCGTGGCCACCAGACCGGGATGCACGCCCACCACGCGCAGGCCATCGGCCGGCGCTGCCGTGCCCAGTGCGCGGGTGAAGGCGTCTAGCGCTGCATTGCCTGCGGTGCCGGCGATATAGCCCGGCACGATCATTTCTCCGCCGGAAATGCCGATGACGTTGATGATCACACCTCGGCCGCGCTGCTTCATCCGGGCGTAGAGCAGTCGGGTCAGATCGATCGTGGCGTACACCTTGAGATCCCAGGCGGTTCGCCATGCCTGGGCGTCGATCTGATCGAGGCTGCCGTGGGCCATATCGCCCGCGTTGTTGACCAGGACGTCGACCTCAGCGCCGACCCCCTTGATCACCTGCGTCCAAATTCGCAGATCGGCGCGCATGATGTTGGCAAATTCCTGCGGGGTGTTGCCCACCACCTCGGCGCCTGTTTCCCGGCCGATTCGATCGACCGTGGTGGCAAGGGTTTGCGGGTCGCGCGCCACCAAACGCAGGCGGCAGCCTTCGTCGGCCATGCACTGGGCAGTGGCCATGCCGATGCCTCGCGAGGCTCCGGTGATCAGCACACATTTGTTGCGCAGTCCAAGTTCCATTCGGGGGCTTCCTCCATTGCCCGTTCTTGCAGTCAGCGGGCTGCTCGCCTGTGTCGTCAGTTCTTGATGCCTGCGTCCTTGATCACCTGCGTCCAAATTCGCAGATCGGCGCGCATGATGTTGGCAAATTCCTGCGGGGTGTTGCCCACCACCTCGGCGCCCATGGCCTTCATGCGGGCCGCGACCTCGGGTGATTTCAGGGCGTCCACAACCTGCTTGTGCAAGAAGGCCACGACCTCGGGTGGCGTGCCTTTTGGGGCACCCAGGCCGAACCAGTTGGCCACCGTCATGGGGATGCCTGCTTCGCGCAGCGTCGGCGCATTGGGGATGAGCGGCGAGCGGTTTTCCGACGTGACGGCAATGACGCGCAGCCGCTCGTTGCTCAACTGACCGGTGATGGTGGGCATGGCCACGAAGGTCCAGTCCACGTTGTTGCCCAGAACTGCGTTGAGCGCTTCGCTGGCCCCGCGAAAGGGCACATGGGTCATCTGCGTTCCAGTGGTGGTCAGCAGCAATGAGGTGAACACATGGTGCAAGGTGCCCATGCCGGGTGTGCCAAAGCTCACAGCACCCGGCTTTTCCTTGGCTGTACGCACCAGGTCTTCAGCGCCCTTGTAGTTTTTGGCCGGGTTGACGGCCAGGGCAAAAGCGGCCCGGCCATACATGCTCACCGGGATCAGATCGGTTTCGATGTTCCAGTTCACCCGCTCGCCGTAGAGGCCTGGAAACATGGTGTAGGACGAGTCCATGGCCACCAGGGTGTAGCCATCGCCGGCCGATTTGGCGCCGGCGCCGTAGCCGATCATCCCCCCAGCGCCGGTCCGGTTTTCGACCACAAAGCTTTGACCGGTCTGCCGGGTCAGCTCCTGCGAGATCAGTCGCGCCAGAATATCGCCGGTCCCGCCTGCCGCGTAAGGCACGATCACCTTGACCGGCTTGGTGGGATAGCTTTGGGCCAGCGCTGCGCTGGCAGCGAGCGCGCTGGCTATGAGGCATAGGGTGCGAAAGAACTTCATCTGGTTTTCCTTTTTGTCTGGACGTTTATGGCAGGTCTGGGGTGGACCTGGGATCGGGCTCAGGCCGGCTGCTTGCGCATGGCACCGAGCAGGGGTTCTACGCTTTCAAATTTTTCGATGTGTTCGACCTGTGAGGCCAGCGCCTGCCAGCGGCTCGTACCTCCGGGCACCTTATCCTGGCAGGCCTGAAGCTGCGCAGACAGCGCGTCAAAGCCCCAGACCATGCGTTCGTAGGTGTATTGGCCGCCGATGCATCGGCCATCGCGCATGTCGATCTCGATGGCCGGTGAGAACATGGGGCGCAGCTCCTCCGGAATCAGGCGCACACGCAGCATCAATTCGCGCGCCAGCGCCTCCTTTCGTGGGTCGGTGTCGGGCTTGCCAGGGCCCCATCCATCGGCCACTGGAAAGCCGCCAGCGACAGCCGCCCTTGCAGCAAAGTAGTGGGTGCTTTCCCACACGCGGGGTTTCTGCCAGTCCTCGAAGCGTGGAAAGGCAGGGCTGGGATAGCGCGTCTCGATCCAGTTCATATGAATGCGCACTTGGGTCATGTCCTGCGCAGCCAGTCCATGGTTCCTCTGTAATTCACCCATCAGCTCGATCACGGGCTGGTTGTATCCAGGGCAGGGGTAAATCCTGAACATGACGTCCAGCATCTTGTAGTGTTGCCCCAGATCGTCGGTGATGCTGGCCATGTCCACCTGTTTGCGTCCGGTGAAGCTGTAGCTCAGTTGGCCCGTGTGGCTGCCGGTGAACGCGTTGTAAAAACCGGCCTGCCCTTCGATGCAGCTTTCCGCCCCTTTGATGTGACCGGCGCGCGCCATCATGGCGGCAAACACACCGTTGCGCGTGGCTTGCGGCTCATGAATCAGCAATTCATTGGTGCCCGCGCGTGGGCCTTCGTTCAGACCCGACGCGAAATGCGTGGCCAGGGCAATGGCGGTAAGCAGGCGGTCCTCGTCCAGCGCCATCAGCTTGCCGCAGCTCAGGGCCGCTCCAAGTGTTGCAAAGAGCGGGCTGGGTCGAAACCCGCGCGCCGCCGTGCTGGGTATGAATTCATCGGCCAGTCGGCACACCAATTCGTAGCCCACGACCAGCGCGACGATCAGCTCCTGCCCGCTTCGGCCTTCGAGCTCGGCTTGGGCCAGAGCCGCCGGCACGATCACCGGGCCTGGATGGGTGAGCATGCGGTAGGAGTCGAACAGGAAGGATGCGTGTATCTGCTCTGAATTGGCAAAGGCCGCGCCGATGCGGCTGGCTCTGCGGTCTGCATGAAAGACGGTGGCGCCGTCGGGCCGACCTTCTTCGACCAGGGTCGACGTAACCATGTCCTGGGCGGCCCGGGCATTGGCCCCGAGCAGACCGCCGGTCAATGCGTGCAAGAGCAAGGCCTTGACCTTGTCGATCACGGCCGGTGGCAAGTCCTCGTAGCGCAGCGCGCCGGCCCAACCTGCAAATGAGCGACCGATGGTCGGTTCAGACACTGTTACGGCCCAAGGTCTGTGCAGCCCGGCGCAGGGCAGGGCCGTCAAGCAAATGGTGTTTCATGATCTCACTGGGCCCACAGCAAAGCACGCTGATGGGCGAAGATCATTCTAGGGCCTGAGTCCCAACCATTTACGGATGCCGTGCTTGAGCCGACGATTGCTGGTGCAAAGCCGCTTTGCCCGACTTAACGAAGCACCAGCACCGGCAGGTGTGAATGGGTCAGCACATGCGTGGTTTCGCTGCCCAGCAACAGGCGTTTGATGCCCTTGCGGCCGTGAGATGCCATCACGATCAGGTCGCACTTGTTTTTCTTGGCGCAGCCGATCACGGTTTCGGCCACGAGGTCGGACTTCAGGGTCAGGGCCCGCGCCTTGAGTCCGCGCGCCTCGGCCTTGCCCTTGAGCTGATCGACCAGGGCTTGTGCCTTTTCGGACCACTCCTTTTCGATCTGCCCGACCTCGCCGGCCGAGACGCTGATGCCGCCTTCGAAGTAGCTCACCGGGTAGCGCGGGACCACGTTGAGAAAGACCAGCTGAGCGCCGGTCACTTCAGCGAGCTCGCATGCGGCCTTGACGGCTTTGGCCGACAGCTTGGAGCCATCGGTGGGGATCAGGATGCGTTCGTACATGATGGGACTCTCCTTGAGTCTTGCAGATTAGGCGGTTCGCCCAGCGCCCCGGTTGATCCACATCAAGATGCGTTCAGTTTGCTCGGCCAGGCATGGGGCCCAGGAGCCCTTTCGTCCAGCCCTTGCCATCGGCCGCGACTTCGAGCCGAGCCGTTCTCACGGCGTCCTGCCTTGCCTTGTGGCTGATTACCTTGGTCTTTGGCCCTTTGGTGATGTGGCTGGCACAGTCCTGTCGGACTCTGGAGCCGCATGGGCTCAGTGACAAACCCGGGGATTGACCACACGACCGAGTGCCTCGGCGTCGTGAATTCGGATGTGTCTTTGCCTGACCTCGATCAGGCCCTCGTCGGCAAATTTGGAGAACGTGCGGCTGACGGTTTCGAGTTTCATGCCCAGGTAGCTGCCGATCTCCTCGCGCGTCATGCGCAAGATGAGCTCGGAGTGAGAAAAACCCCGGGCTTGCAGGCGCTGCAGCAGATTGAGCAGAAAAGCAGCCAGGCGCTCCTCAGCGCGCATGCTGCCCAGCAGCAGCATCACGCCGTGCTCGCGCACGATCTCACGGCTCATGATGCGGTGCACGTGTTTTTGGAGTGCGCCGACCTCGCGCGCAATCTCCTCAATTCGGTTGAAGGGCATGACGCACACCTCAGCGTCTTCCAGTGCGATGGCATCGCAGGTGTGCTGTTCGCTGCCGATGCCGTCCAGACCCATGATCTCCCCGGCCATCTGAAAACCGGTGACCTGATCGCGCCCGTCTTCGGTGGTCAGGCTGGTCTTGAAAAAGCCAGTTCGCACCGAATACAAAGATGTGAATCGCTCGCCGTTGTGAAACAGGGCATTGCCGCGCTTGACGCTGCGGCGGTTGGTCACCAGTTCATCGACCCGCCGCAGTTCGTCGTCGCTCAGTCCGACCGGCATGCACAGCTCGCGCAAATTGCAGTTCGAACAGGCGACCTTGATCGTTTCCTTGAGCATTTTTTCTCCCGACCCTGCCTGAGGCGATGGTTTGCCTTCTGAGGATTATCTCTACCCGTTTGGGCCTGTGGAGCAGCTGATCCGCAGAAAAATTTGCTCTGCGTTGCGTCGACATTTGACCCAGATCAATACGGGCTGGCAGCAGTGCGCCCATGACGTGGGCAGCGGCCCTCAAGACCCAGACCATGGACATTGCCAGGCCATGTTCTTGGCCGTGTTGGCTGCGCTGGGCTTCGAAGGCCGGCGTTCGCGCAATTGCTGCACTGGGCCGCATGCACAGCCTTGTGCTGCGCTGTGAACGGGCTAAGCCCGCAGGCGCGCCTCACCTTCTGTCTGCGGCGGTGGCCAACAGCAGTCCGGCCAGGGCCATTCCCAAGGCCAGCCACTGCCAGGGGCCCAGCACCTCGCCCAAGACCAGAACGCCAACGAGCGTGGCGCTGATGGGCAGCATCACGGTAAAGACGCCGGCTTGGCTGGCCGAGACGGCCCTGAGGCCGGTCATCCAGAGCCACACACTCCAGACACTGGCTGAGAGCGCGTAAAACAGCAGCATTGGCCAGATCCACCACGCCACGGCCGATGCGTCAAAGTGCAGGGCGCTCCAAATGCCCAGCGGCGTCATCAGGGCCAATCCCCACAAATTGATCAGCGCGGTGATCCGCCGTGCTGACAGCCTTGCCGTCAAGCGCTTGCCCATGACCGCGTAGGCCGCCTCACACAGCACTGCGCCGGCCAGTAGCAGATGGCCCATGCCGACAGCAAAGCAATGCCGAACACCGCCAGTGCCGTGGCCAGTCCCATGCGCATCGAAGGCTTCTCTTTGAGCCACAACCAGCCCAGCACAGCCACCGCAGCCGGTATGGCCGCCATCACGACGCCGGCGGCCACTGCCGAACTCAGGGCCACGCCGTAAAGCATGCAAATGGAAAACAGGAAGTTGCCCAGCAAGGCCTCCAGAAACAGCAGACGGTGTGTGCTGCGATCGAGCGGGAGCTCGTCGGCCGGCTTATTGAGCCAGTGCAAAGTGGCCAGCGCACCGATGCCAAAGCGCAACCACGCCAGCAAAAAGACCGGCAGCGCGGCCACCAGTGGTTTGGACAGCGCAACATAGCTGCCCACGAGCGCCATGCTCAGGGCCAGGCAAGCTTGCCCCGCCAATTTGTTCATCTGGGTCCCCGCGCGCAATGACCATGGATCAGCCGGCTGCGCGCTCGAGCGTTCAAAATGAAGCTAAAGCGGCCGTCCCCGAGCGCCTTTGCGCCCCGACGCAGCAGGGTCAACATCCGTTCCAACATTTTGCAGATCATGCCTGAAGATCCAAATCAAAACCTTGCGGACAACAGCCTGACCGACGACGAGCGTCCACTGTTTGTTTACGGTACCTTGCGACGTGGGGGCAGCAACGACATCGCGCACTTTGGCGCGGGCTCGCGGCTTTTGGGGGCTGCCCGCGTGCGGGGCGCACTGTATGACCTGGGCGCCTATCCGGGCATGGTTTTGGGTGGCAGCGCATGGGTATGGGGCGAGTTGTACGCCATCACTCAAAGCCTGGAGTCCAGGCTAGATCGGCTCGAAGAAGTCTGGCCCCAAGCGACGGGCGAATACCGTCGGAGCCAGGCCATGGTGATGCTGCAGGTCGGTCATGGAGAGCGCGCCCTGTCTGCCTTGATCTATGCGCTCGACTGCGCACGTGCTCAGGACTCGGCGCTGATTGAAGGTGGGGACTGGATCATCCACGTGGGGCGGCGCGCCTGAGCAAGGTTTGGCCCCCGGACCAGCGGTTTTGCAGTGCGAAAAACGCTTTTCACATTATAAAAATAAAAAATGCTGCGCCGCAGCGTTTTTTCTCAATATGAGATATGTATTTTCGTATTGAGAAATACTGTTACTAACATGCTGATTTTTAACGAAAAAATTTTTATCTTATATAAGACACAAGAGCTTTCAAGAGTCTTATAGAAGACTTAAAGTGTGGCCATCCACCCGGGCAATGGGCACGACACATGCGGGGTCCAGCCTAGCCTTCGGTGACGGATTTATTTTTCAACTTCCAGGAGTGACCACATGCCTCAAACCCTCAATGAACAGCTCAGCCGCGAGCAACAGATCGCCGCTCTTGAAAAAGAGTGGGCCCACAGCCCGCGCTGGAAAGGCGTCAAGCGTGGCTACAGCGCCGCTGATGTGGTGCGTTTGCGCGGCAGCCTTCAAATCGAACAGACCTTGGCCAAGCGGGGCTCGGAAAAGCTCTGGCGTCTGATCAATGGCGAAGCCAAGAAGGGCTACGTCAACGCCTTTGGTGCCATCAGCGCTGGCCAGGCCATGCAGCAGGCCAAGGCGGGCCTGGAGGCGGTCTACCTTTCGGGCTGGCAGGTGGCCGCCGATGGCAACACCTCTGAGACCATGTACCCCGACCAGTCGCTCTATGCCTACGACTCGGTGCCCACCATGGTTCGCCGCATCAACAACACCTTCAAGCGCGCCGATGAAATCCAGTGGGGCCGTGGCATCGAGCCCGGTTCCAAAGACTATGTGGACTTCTTTCTGCCGATCGTGGCCGATGGCGAGGCAGGCTTTGGTGGTGTGCTCAATGCGTTTGAGCTGACCAAGAACATGATCACCGCTGGCGCTGCGGGCGTGCACTTTGAAGACCAACTGGCCGCTGTCAAGAAGTGCGGTCACATGGGCGGCAAAGTGTTGGTGCCGACGCAAGAGGCCATCGAGAAGCTCCAATCGGCGCGCTTTGCTGCGGACGTGATGGGCGTGCCCACCGTGGTGCTGGCCCGCACCGATGCCGAGGCCGCAAATCTGCTGACTTCTGACCACGATGCCAACGACAAGCCTTTCCTCACGGGCGAGCGCACGCAAGAGGGTTTTTACCGGGTCAGAAACGGCGTGGAGCAGGCCATCAGCCGTGGCGTGGCTTATGCGCCTTATGCCGATCTGGTGTGGTGCGAAACCGGTACGCCTGACCTGGGCTTTGCCCGCGAGTTTGCGCAGGCCGTGCACGCCGTCTGCCCGGGCAAGCTGCTGAGCTACAACTGCTCGCCGTCGTTCAACTGGAAAAAGAACCTGGACGACAAAACCATTGCCGCTTTCCAGGACGAGTTGTCTGCGCTGGGCTACAAGTACCAGTTCATCACGCTCGCTGGCATACACATCAACTGGTACAACACCTACAAGTTCGCTCACGCCTACGCCCGCGGCGAAGGCATGAAGCACTACGTGAACATGGTGCAGGAGCCCGAGTTCGCTGCCCGTGAACAAGGCTACACCTTCGTGTCGCACCAGCAAGAGGTGGGCGCTGGATATTTCGACGATGTCACCACCGTGATCCAGGGTGGGTCGTCTTCGGTGAAAGCTCTGACCGGCTCGACCGAGGAAGAGCAGTTCCACTGAGATTGAACTTCGCGCCGGCCTACAGGCGGGCGATGCAAGGCAGAAGCCCGGGCGACCCCCGGGCTTTTTTTTGGGCGCTGCCTGGGTTGATGAGCCTGACTGCGCTCGCGCCCGTCTTGCGCCCTCGTTGGGCTGGACCATTTTGGGGCGGTGCGATGCAGCTGCGCCAGATACATCACAGGAGCGAAATGGCGTTTATGAGAAAATCAGGTCTTTTCCATCAGGCAAGAACCGGGAAAGGCACCTTGGTTATGACACCGCGAACTCCTTCGAGGAATCTTTTCGGCCTTTGACGGCCGGCAGCTCGCGCCTGCCCAAATCCCACTGGTAAGAAAGCGCGGCTTGCCGCGCTTTTTGTTTGCTCCTCACTCCTTTTTAGCCATGGTCCAAATCACTCTCCCCGACGGTTCTTTGCGTGAATTTGCCCAGCCCGTCACAGTGGCCGAGGTGGCCGCTTCCATTGGCGCCGGCCTGGCCAAGGCCGCTTTGGGCGGCAAGGTCGATGGCCAGTTGGTGGACTGTAGCCACACCATCGCTGCCAACGCCCGGCTGTCCATCGTCACCGCCAAGGACGCCGACGGACTGGAGATGATTCGCCACTCCACGGCCCACTTGCTGGCCTATGCGGTCAAGGAACTCTTTCCAGAAGCGCAGGTGACCATCGGCCCGGTGATTGAGCACGGCTTTTATTACGACTTTTCCTACCAGCGCCCCTTCACCCCGGAAGACCTGCAGACCATCGAAAAGCGCATGGCTGAGCTGGCCGCAAAGGACGAGCCTGTTCTTCGTCGGGTGTTGCCGCGCGACGAAGCGGTTGCTCACTTCAAGGGCATGGGAGAGCACTACAAAGCCGAGATCATAGGCTCCATCCCGGCCGATCAGCAGGTCTCGCTCTACCGTGAAGGCAGCTTTGAGGATTTGTGCCGCGGCCCTCATGTACCGAGTACCGGCAAGCTCAAGCACTTCAAGTTGATGAAGGTGGCCGGCGCCTACTGGCGGGGCGACCACCGCAACGAGATGCTGCAGCGCATTTATGGCACCGCCTGGGCCACCAAGGAAGAGTTGCAGCAGCACCTGACCATGTTGGAGGAGGCGGAAAAGCGCGATCACCGCAAGCTCGGGCGCGAGCTGGATCTGTTTCACATCGACGATCATGCCCCGGGCCTGGTGTTCTGGCACCCCAAGGGGTGGACGGTTTGGCAAGGCGTGGAGCAGTACATGCGGCGCGTCTATCAGGACAACGGCTATCTCGAGGTCAAAGGTCCGCAGGTCATCGACAAAACCCTGTGGGAGAAAACCGGGCACTGGGACAAATACCGCGAAAACATGTTCACCACCGAGAGTGAAAAGCGCGAATACGCCTTAAAGCCCATGAACTGCCCGGGTCACATCCTGATCTTCAAGCAGGGCATCAAGAGCTACCGTGACTTGCCGCTGCGCTATGGCGAGTTTGGCCAGTGCCACCGCAACGAGCCCTCGGGCGGTTTGCACGGGATCATGCGTGTGCGCGGCTTCACCCAGGACGATGGTCATATTTTTTGTACCGAAGACCAGATCTTGCCCGAGTGCGTGGCCTACACGGCGCTGTTGCAAAAGGTCTACGCCGACTTTGGCTTCAAGGACATCATCTACAAGGTGGCGACCCGGCCGGAAAAGCGCATAGGCTCCGACGAAAGCTGGGACAAGGCTGAGCATGCGCTGATGCAAAGCTTGCGCGCTTCGGGCTGTGAGTTCGAGATCGCCCCGGGCGACGGTGCTTTCTACGGCCCCAAGGTCGAATACACCCTCAAAGACGCGCTGGGCCGGCAGTGGCAGTGCGGCACCATACAGGTCGACTTTTCCATGCCCGAGCGGCTCGATGCCGAATATGTGGGCGAGGACGGCAACCGCCATCGGCCCGTCATCCTGCACCGGGCCATTGTGGGCAGCCTCGAGCGCTTCATTGGCATCCTCATTGAGCAGCATGCCGCTGCCTTGCCCGCCTGGCTTGCACCGGTGCAGGTTTGCGTGCTCAACATCACCGATGCGCAGGCCGATTACTGTCGGGAAATCGCCAAAACGCTGGCAAATCAAGGGCTTAGGGTCGACCTGGACCTGCGCAATGAGAAAATCACGTATAAAATACGCGAGCACTCGCTGCAGAAGCTGCCTTACATCCTGGTCGTTGGAGACAAGGAGAAGGAAGCAGGCACTGTGGCGGTGCGTGCCCGAGGCAATAAGGACCTGGGTGTGATGTCTCTCGAAGCGTTCTCTGCGCAGATCGCCTCTGACATCGCCAACAAATCCTGAATCGTGCGTCGCCGGCCCCTTGTTGGGCCGGCAGGTCGACTTGTCTTTGGGTGCAAGCCGCTACAGCTGTTGTAGCCCTGTTTGAAGGATATAAGCCATCGCTACTGAATTTCGTGACCGTCGCCAACGCGAGGAACGCAAGCACCGTCTGAACCGAGAAATCATGGCCCCCGAGGTTCGACTCATGGGGCCCGACAACGGACCCCTGGGCATCGTCTCCGTCATGGAGGCCCTGCGCATGGCCGGTGATGCCGATGTGGACCTGGTAGAAATTTCGCCCACGGCGGTTCCACCAGTGTGCCGGCTGATTGATTACGGCAAGTTCAAATATGCCGAGCAAAAGCGTGCTGCTGAGGCCAAGTCCAAGCAAAAGGTCATTGAGGTCAAAGAAATCAAATTTCGGCCCGGTACGGACGACGGTGACTACAACATCAAGCTGCGCAACATCAGGCGTTTCCTGGATGAAGGCGACAAATGCAAGATCACCTTGCGTTTTCGGGGTCGAGAGATCACCCACCAGGAATTGGGCCTGGCCTTGCTGGCGCGTATCCGTGACGAGTTGGCCGACAGCATCATCGTCGAGCAGTTTCCCAAGCTCGAGGGCCGGCAGATGATCATGATGATCGCCCCTGGCAAGAAAAAAGCCGGTGGGGGCAAAGCGGCAGCACCGGCTGAGACGGCGGTGGCAGACAAAGCCTGAGAGGGCGGCGTCAGAAGGTTTGGAATCGGCCCGGTCGGTTGGTCGCCGGCAGGGCAGATGAGGCAGCGCGATAATCGCTGCCCGCGCCGCAGGAGTAATCCTGCGGCCAACAGGCACAGCCTTCGGGCTGCGACCTGAAACAAGTGGCTCGGGGCCTACAAGTTCTGCGAAAAAGTTTCGCAGCGCCTCGCGAGCACAAAAGAAAAGGAGCATAAACATGCCCAAAATGAAGACCAAGAGCAGCGCGAAAAAGCGTTTTCGCGTCCGTCCCGGTGGCACCGTCAAGCGCGGTCAAGCCTTCAAGCGTCACATCCTGACCAAGAAGACCACCAAAAACAAACGCCACCTGCGCGGTGCGGTCGCGGTGCATGAGACCAATATGGGTCACATGGCACAGATGCTGCCCGGCACGGGTATTTGATTTAACGACGGACAAGGAGTACCGATATGCCTCGCGTCAAACGTGGTGTCACAGCCCGCGCTCGTCACAAGAAAGTTCTCGCCCTGGCCAAGGGTTTTCGCGGTCGCCGCGGCAATGTCTTTCGCGTCGCCAAACAGGCGGTGATGAAGGCGGGCCAATACGCCTACCGTGATCGTCGTACCAAAAAACGCGTGTTCCGCCAGCTGTGGATCGCGCGCATCAACGCGGCCAGTCGCTCGTTCGGTCTGACATACAGCCAGTTCGCCAACGGCCTGAAGAAAGCGGGCATCGAGATCGACCGCAAGGTGCTCTCTGATTTGG
>JAJTGH010000134.1 GCA_021299555.1 Comamonadaceae bacterium | reverse complement strand
ATCTCCATTTTGGTGCCGGCCGATTCGCGCTTTAAGTCTCTGGCCGACATGCTCGCTTTTGCGCGGGCCAATCCGGGCAAGCTCAACCTGGGCAGCATCAACATAGGCAGCACCCAAAATCTGGCGGCCGAATTGTTCAAGTCCACGGCTGGGGTGGACGTGCAGATCGTGCCTTTCAACGGCACGCCTGCGGTCATCACGGCCCTGCGCGGCGGTCAAATCGATGCGGCGGTCGAGATCCTCGGGCCGGTCATGGCCCAGGTCAATGCCAAGGCCCTGCGCGTGCTGGCCGTCACCGGCGACAAGCGCTCGGGCGCCTTGCCGGATGTGCCCACCGCCCGCGAGAGCGGCTTGCCCGCATTTGTGGCCGCCAGCTGGAACGGCCTGGCCGCACCCGCACGCACCCCGCGGCCGGTGATCGAGCGGCTGCAGCGCGAGGTGCAGACGGCCATCGCCCATCCCGACGTGCGCCGCCGTCTGGCTGAACTCAATGTCGATGCCCAGGCCAGCACGCCGGAGCAGGCCGCTGCACTGCTGGCCAGCGAGGTCAAGCGCTGGGGCGACGTGATCATCCGCGCCAAGATCCCGCTGCAGTAAGTCCGCATATGTCGATTCGCTGCGTTGGGGTGGTCGGTTATGGCGAGGTGGGCAAGATCTTTGCCGCCGGCTTGCGGCCGCAGGTGAGCCTGTTGCAAGTCACCGACCTGAAGCTGGCCGATCCGGCTCTGGCCGCTTCCCTGATTGGCCATGCCCAGGGGGTAGGCGCTGTGCCCGGCACGCTCCAAACGCTGTGCGAGCCGGCCGAACTGGTCATCTCGGCGGTGACTGCTTCCAACACCCTGGCTGTGGCCCAGCAGGTGGCCGCCCATCTGCGCCCCGGTGCTTTTTTTCTTGATCTCAACTCGGCCTCGCCCGGCACCAAGCAGCAGGCCGCGCGTGTGATTGAGTCGGCCGCAGGTCACTATGTCGAGGCGGGCGTCATGACTTCGGTGCCGCCCTACGGCATCCGTGTGCCCATGCTGCTGGGCGGAGCCCGGGCCGGTGAACTCGCACCTCAGTTGCAGGCCTGGGGCATGGATGCGCGCGTGGTCTCGGATCAACTGGGGGTGGCCAGCGCCATCAAGATGTGCCGCAGCATCATGATCAAGGGCCTGGAGGCGCTGGTCATCGAAAGCTATGCAACGGCGCGTCACTACGGCGTGGAAGAGCACGTGCTGCCCACCTTGGCCGAGACCTTTCCGAGCATCGACTGGCACAAGCAGGGCGCTTATTTTTTCAGCCGTGTCGTCCAGCATGGCCAGCGCCGTGCCGAGGAAATGCGCGAAGCGGCCCGCACAGTGCAGGAGGCCGGCTACGCGCCCCTGATGACCGGTCCGATCGCCGACAAGCAACAGTGGGTGGCCGACCTGGCTGCGGCTGGCGCATTTGCGGATCTGTCCAAAGATGCGCGCTGGCAGGATTACGCAGACTGCTTGCCCAGGCGGTGAGCTCGGACGACCGATGCAAGAACGACAGCATCTGCGCCTTCCTAAAATGCGTTCATGATCGCGAGCACGGCCCTCAAGGGCATCTCTTCCATGGCCACCCGCGCCCTGCTGGCTGATTTGGCGCGCGAGTACGAGCGGCGCAGTGGGCAGCCTGCAGCCATTGAGGCGGTCGGTGGGGTGGATGCGGCGCAGCGGGTGCAGTCGGGTGAAGACTTCGATCTGGTCTTCCTTGCTGCCGATGTGATCGATCGGTTGGCAGCCGCCGGCCACTTGCTCGCTGGCCGGGTCGATCTGGTGCGCTCGGGTGTGGCAGTGGCCGTGCGCCAGGGGGCGGCCGTGCCCAATTTGTCGAATGCAGATGCGCTCAAGGCAGCGGTGCTTTCGGCAGCGAGCATTGGTTACTCCACTGGGCCGAGCGGGGTGGCCCTGATCGAATTGTTCAAACGCTGGGGCATTTTTGAGGCGGTTTCGTCTCGCATGGTTCAAGCCAGGCCGGGCATGCCTGTGGCTGGCATGGTGGCCAGCGGCGATCTGACCTTGGGCTTTCAGCAGCTCAGTGAGCTGATCCACGTGCCCGGCATCACCATCGCAGGCCCGTTGCCCGACGAGGTGCAGATCACCACGGTTTTTGCAGCCGGCATCGGCGCTCGCAGCGCCCGTGTGGAGGCGGCGCGCGATTGCCTGGCCTTCATGGCGGGCCCAGATGCGCTGGCTGCCAAGCGCAAGCAAGGCATGGACGCCGCTTGAAGTTTTTTGGAGACGCCACATGATCATCGACTGCCACGGTCATTTCACGACCGCACCGAAAGCGCTGGAAGACTGGCGCAACCGGCAAATTGCCGGCATTGAAGAGCCGTCGAAGATGCCCAAAGCGTCTGACCTGAAGATCAGCGACGACGATCTTCGCGAAGCGATCCAAGCCAATCAACTCAAGCTCATGAAGGAGCGTGGCAGCGACCTGACGCTGTTCTCGCCACGCGCCAGTTTCATGGCGCACCACATTGGCGACTTCAACGTCTCATCGGCCTGGGCGGCGATCTGCAACGAGCTGGTCTACCGCGTGAGCCAACTCTTCCCGGAGCACTTCGTGCCCGTGGCCATGCTGCCGCAGTCTCCTGGGGTCGATCCGGCCACCTGCATCGCCGAGCTGGAAAAGTGCGTGAAGGACTACGGCGCGGTGGGCATCAACCTCAATCCGGACCCTTCAGGCGGCCATTGGAACAGCCCGCCGCTGACGGACAGGCACTGGTACCCGATCTACGAGAAGATGGTCGAGTACGACCTGCCGGCCATGATCCATGTGAGCACTTCGTGCAATGCCTGCTTTCACACCACCGGCGCGCACTACCTCAATGCCGACACCACCGCCTTCATGCAGGTGGTGCAGGGCGACCTGTTCAAGGAGTTTCCCACGCTCAAGTTCCTCATCCCCCATGGGGGCGGCGCTGTGCCTTACCACTGGGGCCGCTTTCGCGGCCTGGCACAGGAGATGAAAAAGCCCCTGCTTACCGAGCATGTGCTCAACAACGTCTATTTCGACACCTGCGTTTACCACCAGCCGGGCATCGACCTTCTGAACACCGTGATCCCGGTCAAGAACGTGCTCTTTGCCTCCGAGATGATCGGTGCGGTGCGCGGCATCGACCCGACCACCGGCCACTACTACGACGACACCAAGCGCTACATCGAGGCCAGCACCATACTTTCGGCCGACGACAAGCATCAAATCTATGAAGGCAACACCCGCCGCGTGTTCTCGCGCCTTGACGCGCGTCTGAAGGCTGCTGGCCTGTAAAACCTGAGGAGTCCACCATGTACGAACTGGGCGTTGTCTACCGCAACATCACCCGCACCGACGCGGCGCTGGCCGATGCACTGGCCCCGCTGGGCTCGGCCACAGTGCACGAAGCCATGGGCCGTGTGGGCCTGATGAAGCCCTATATGCGCCCGATCTACGCTGGCGCGCAGGTCTCGGGCACGGCCGTCACGGTGCTGCTGCACCCGGGTGACAACTGGATGCTGCATGTGGTGGCCGAGCAGATCCGCCCCGGTGACATCGTGGTGGCGGCCGTCACGGCCGAGTGCACCGACGGCTATTTTGGTGACCTGCTGGCCACCAGTTTTCAGGCGCGCGGCGCACGGGCGCTCATCATCGATGCCGGTGTGCGCGACGTCAGAACCCTCACCGAAATCAAGTTCCCCGTCTGGAGCCGTGCGATTTCCAGCAAGGGCACGATCAAGGCAACGGTTGGATCGGTCAACATCCCGGTGGTTTGCGCTGGCGCTCTGGTGCATCCGGGCGATGCGATCGTGGCCGACGACGACGGCGTGGTCTGCGTGCCCCGTGCCATGGCCGCCGAGGCCCTGGCGGCGGCCCAGGCCCGCGAGGCCAACGAGGGCGAAAAGCGCGCCAAGCTGGCCAGCGGCGTGCTGGGTCTGGACATGTACAAGATGCGCGAACCGCTGCAAAAAGCGGGCTTGCGCTACATCGACTGAACCTGCCCATGAGCGGACGACCCACCTCTGGCCCCCACACCAAGAC
Source organism: Comamonadaceae bacterium (assembly GCA_021299555.1). GTDB lineage: Bacteria > Pseudomonadota > Gammaproteobacteria > Burkholderiales > Burkholderiaceae_C > Polaromonas. Next base: position 2,394 of record JAJTGH010000134.1, on the reverse strand, counting down.
CGCCGATTGGCTCGATTGGTACGAGGGCCCAGCCAAGCCGCGCTTTGTCTTGCCCCCAGGCAGCGTCGATGCACACTGCCATGTGTTTGGCCCGGGCGATCGGTTTGCCTACGCGCCCGAGCGCAAATACACGCCTTGCGATGCCAGCGCCGAGCAGTTGTTTGCCCTGCGCGACCATCTGGGTTTTGAGCGCAATGTGATCGTGCAAGCCACCTGCCACGGCGCCGACAACCGTGCTTTGGTCGATGCGCTGTACAAGGCCGGCGGTATGGCGCGCGGCGTGGCCACGGTGCGCCGTGACATCAGCGACGCGCAGTTGCAGGCCCTGCACGCGGCCGGCGTGCGCGGGGTGCGCTTTAACTTTGTCAAGCGGCTGGTGGACTTCACGCCCAAGGATGAACTCATGGAGATCGCCGGTCGCGTTGCCCGGCTGGGCTGGCATGTGGTGATTTATTTTGAGGCCCGCGACCTGCCCGAGCTGTGGGATTTTTTCACCGCCTTGCCTACCACGGTGGTGGTCGATCACATGGGTCGCCCCGACGTCAACCTGCCGATCGATGGCCCGCAGTTTGAATTGTTCATGCGCTTCATGCGCGAGCATGACAACATCTGGAGCAAGGTCACTTGCCCCGAGCGATTGAGTCTTACGGGCCCACCCGCGCTTGACGCTCAGCCCGCGCCCTACCGCGACGTGGTTCCCTTTGCCCGCCGCGTGGTCGAAACCTTCCCCGACCGCGTGCTCTGGGGCACGGATTGGCCACACCCGAACTTGAAGCAGCACATGCCCGACGATGGTCTGCTGGTCGACTTCATTGCCCACATCGCGACCACGGCGCAGTTGCAGCGCAAGCTGCTGGTGGACAACCCGATGCGTCTGTACTGGAGTTGATCTGGCAGGTGAGCCGCGCCTGCGCCCTTAGCGCTTTCTCAAGCCCAGCGCCATGACCACACCCACCACCAGCAGGGCCCCTGCAATTTGGACCGGCGCAATGCTCTGACCAAGCAGCAGCCAGGCCAGCACCAGCGCCACCACCGGCTCGATGTTGAGGATGGGTGAATTGCCCACCACCCCCAGGCGTGGCAGCACCGCCAGCAGCAACGTGATGCCGGTGCCGTAGAGCACAGTCAGCAGGCTCAAGCCCAGCCAGCCGGCACCCGACTGGGGCAATTGCCAGCTGCCTTGGGCCGCGGTCATGGCCATGGCCACGGCGCAGGCCAGCGTCATGGTGATGGCGGTGCGCAGTCGCGCATCCACGGCTGCCACCTCGTGCTGTGTGAGTACGAGCACCAGCCCAAAGCTCGCTGCCGCGGCCAAGGCATAAGCGAGCCCCTGGCCGATCTGCTGCCACTGCGCTTGCGCACCCAGGCCCGAGGCGGCCCCCATCACATCGAGCGCCAGCCCCAGGCCGACGATCAGCACCGGCATGGCCAGCACCAGCGAGCGTGCGGGCCGCTGGCCGTACAGGGCCCAGGCCCACAGGCCGGCAAAAATGGGGAAGGTGTTGAAAGCCAGCAGGGCCAGCGCCACCGGCAGCCTGGCCACCGACGAATACACACACAGGCTTTGCACGCCCACCAGCAAGCCGGTGAGCAGCAGGATGCGCCACTGCCTGACCAGAGGCAGCTGCGTCGGCCGCTGGCGCCACAGCAAGAGCGCGAGCACCAGCGCGGTCGCGCCGCTGCGCAGGGTGACGGCTGTGGCCACGTCGGTGCCGTGGTTGAAGGCCAGGCGTGCGGCCACGTGGTTGGCGCCCATCATGCTTGCAATGGCCAGCAGCGTTAAAAAGGCGGTGGTGCTCAGCGCGCGTTGGCCCATGGTCAGCCGGCCTGCTCGGGCCAGGGATACAGGCCGCGTACTCTGCCGTGCAGCCGCGCCAGGGCCAGCAAGGTGTCGATCAGCGGCGTGGCCACGCCGGTGCGCTGACCGAGCTCACGCACTGCGGTCAGCAGGGCGTCGAGCTCAACGGCCTTGCCGGCCTCCACGTCCTGCAGCATCGAGGTCTTGAAGCGCCCGAGCTGGCGCGTGACCGCGTGCCGATCTTCCGGATCCTGTTCGATGGGCAGGCCTATGCGCGCGCCGATCTCGCGGGCTTCGAGCATCATGGCCGAGATGCTTTGCCGAAGCAGCGCATCGTCCATGATCAGGTCGGTGGTGGCACCGGTCAGGGCGCTGATCGGGTTGACCGTCATATTGCCCCACAGCTTGAACCAGATGTCGCGCTGTATGCAGTCGGAGGGCTGGACCTCAAAGCCGGCGCGGCCGAGCAGGGCAGACAGTGCCTGTATCCGCGGGCTCAGGCCGCCCGCGGGCTCGCCGAGCACCAGGCGCTGACCAAAGTGGTGCCGCACCCGCCCGGGCTCCTGCACGGCGCAACTGGCGTGCACCACCGCACC
>JAJTGH010000133.1:6463-16675 GCA_021299555.1 Comamonadaceae bacterium | reverse complement strand
CCAATCGGTATGATGCCGTCAACGTCCTTGGGACTCAAGCCGGCATCATGGATGGCCTTCAGAGAGGACTCCAGCTGCAACTCGAATGCACTGAGGTTCGACCCCCGCACATAAGCCGTCTCGCCAAGACCCGTCACGCAGGCCTGGTCACGCAAGGAAAAGGCCATCAGCGTCTCACTGCATCTGCACACCGGCAATGCGGATGACTTCCTTCCACTTGACGCGCTCACGCTCGGCAAACATTTCTGTCTCACGGGGCGTCGAATGCACCGCCAGCGCGCCGGCAGCCAAAAACTGCTCCTTGACCGCTGGGTCCTGAGCGATCTGCGCAATCGCCGCCGACAACCTGTTGACGATACCTGCGGGCGTCGCGCGGGGCATCACGAAAGCGCCCCATGACGTGATGATGAAATCTTTGATGCCCGCTTCGGCCATGGTGGGGATGTCAGGCAAAGTGGGCCAGCGGTTATTGGCTGTGATGGCCAGCACCTTGACCTTGCCGGTCTTAATCAGCGGCATGTAACTGGCAATGTTGTCAATCGCAAAGTCGGTCTCGCCAGCCATCAGCGCAGGCATGGACTGGGCTGCACCGCGAAAGGGAATATGAACTGCGGTCAGTCCCATGCGGTGACGGAACATCTCGCCGGCCAGGTGGGGCGTTGTACCCACACCGGCTGAGCCAAAGCTCACCCCCTGCGGTTTGCGACGCGCCCAATCGAGAAATTCGGTCACCGATCTCGACGGATTGCTGACTGGCACCACAAAAACATTGCAGTTTTCCCAAATGGTTGAAACGTAGGCAAAGTCGGCCACCGGGTCATAGGGCATTTTGGCAAAGAGGAACTGATTGATCGACAACGTACCAATCGTTGCCGAGCAGATGGTATGACCGTCGGGCGCAGCATTCTTGACCGCTTCCATTCCAATGTTGCCGCCGGCACCGGTGCGGTTCTCCACAGTCCAGCTTTGCCCGAGTCGACTTTGCAGTCGCTCTGCCAGACGCCGGGTCAATACATCGGACGCTCCACCGGCAGTAAACGGCACAACCACCTTGACCGGCACAGTCGGCCACGGGGTCTCCTGCGCATAGGACATATCAAACGCCATGGGTGCTGCGACTGAGAAACCAGCCTGGATCAATTGACGACGGGTCATGGACATGATGGAAATCTCCTTGTGTTTAAAGTGAGTCAATGGGTGGACTTCTTGACCTTGGGCAAAATGGAATTGGCGATGATCTGCTTCATCACTTCGGCAGTCCCGCCCCCTATGCGACACATCCGCGCGTCAGCAAATGCTCGGGCGATGGGGTATTCCCACATATAGCCCCAGCCGCCAAACAGCTGCAAGCATTCGTCCATGACCTTGAATTGCAAATTGGTCGTCACCAGTTTGCACGCCGCAGCCTCTACCGCATCGAGCTCGCCTTTGAGGTGCAAACCCATGCAATGGTCGACAAAAACCCTCTGGGCCAGCACTTGAGCGTGCAATTCAGCCAGAGTAAAGCGCGTGTTTTGGAAATCGGCCAAAGTCTGTCCGAACATCTTCCGATCGGTCACGTAGCTGCGCGTCCACTGCAGCGCCGCCTCTGAGGCGGAAACCGCACGAATGGCTTGCACCAACCTCTCCTGGGCCAATTGCGTCATCAAAATCTTGAAGCCGCCACCCTCCTGGCCCAGCAAATTGCTCACAGGAACCCGCAGATCCGTGAAAAACAGCTCCGAGGTGTCCTGTGCTTTGCAGCCGATTTTTTCGAGTTTGCGACCACGGGTAAAGCCTGGACGGTCGCTCTCCACCCAAATCAGGCTGACACCACGCGCGCCCTCGCTCGGATTGGTCTTGCAGGCGAGCAAGAGCAAATCGGCGGTGTGCCCATTGGTGATGAACACCTTCTGGCCATTGATCACGTATTCGTTGCCGTCGCGCAGCGCCTGGGTACGTATGTTTTGCACATCGCTTCCGCCAGAAGGCTCGCTCATGCCCAGAGCAACCACGACCTCGCCACTGGCCATGCGTGGCAACCACTTGCGCTTTTGCTCCTCCGTCCCAAAGTCCACAAGATAAGGCGCAACGATATCCGAATGCAAATAGAAGGTTGGCCCTGTGGCACCCGCCCGGGCCATCTCCTCGATCAAGATGGCACTGTGCAAAAAATCACCGCCCAAGCCACCCTGCGCCTGCGGTACGTTGCAGCACAAAAGTCCCAATTCCCCGGCCTTGAGCCAAAGCGAGCGCGGCACCTGCCCAGCCTTTTCCCAGTCGGCATGAAAGGGCGTGACATGCTCCTCAATGAACCTTCGAACGGTGTCGCGAAAAGCCTCGTGTTCCGGGCTAAAGACGATACGCTGCATCAAACAGGCCTCCAACATGGTCCGCCGGGGGCAGTCAATCGGGCCACCCCGGCACTGTCATAACCCAACTCGGCAAGCACCTCAGCACTGTGCTGACCCAAAGTGGGTGGCAATCGCGTCATGCCCACAGGACTGGCGCTCATCTTCATCGGATTGGCTGGAAAACGCATCAGACCCTCGGTCGGATGTTCATGCAAGGACCAGAAGTTCACACTGTTGAGGTGCGGATCTGTGGGCAAGTCTTCGAGTCGATTGACCACGGAAAAGGGCACATCGGACTGCGACAGCAATTCAATCCACTGGGCATTGGTCTTCCTGCCCGCTTGGCGCTCCACCTCGTCCCAGACCGTTCGGAAATGCTTTTGCCGCTGCGCAAAGGTCGCAAAACGCGGGTCATCCATGATCTGCGGCTCGCCAGCGAGATCAAAAAACTGGCGCCAGTGGGCATCGGAATACGGCAGCAAGGCCAGATAGCCGTCAAGCGTTTTGTAGGGTCGGCGCGAAGCGGTGCTGACGGGCTGATAACCCATGGGGCCCTCTGGTGGCTCGAAAACATGGGCCCATTGGTGCTCAAGCATGTTGAACGCAGCCATGGTCTCGAACATGGGCACCTGCACCTGCTGGCCTTGCCCGGTGCGCAACTTGTGCATCAAGGCTGCCAACACGGCATAGGCCGCGTGCAAGCCGCTGACCTTGTCAGCCAAAATGGTGGGCATGAAGCGCGGCTGGCCTCCCACCACGGTCTGCAGTTGCGCCAAACCCGAGGCGGCCTGAATGATGTCATCGTATGCCGGTCGGTCGGCATACAAGCCGTCTTCACCATAGCCGCTCACATGGCAATAGACCAGCCCGGGCCGCCGTGCCATCAAGGCCTCTGCATCCAGACCCAGGCGACGGGCCGCAGGCATGCGCATGGAATGAAGCAGCACATCGGCGCTATCAACCAGGCGGGCCAGAATCTGCCGTCCCTCATCGGTCCTCAGATCAATCACCATGCTGCGCTTGCTTCTGTTGCTGGTGATGAAAAATGAACCCATCAGGGGTGAATGACGCGGCCCGATCGAGCGGGTCAGATCGCCCTCGGGTGGCTCAACCTTGATGACGTCGGCACCGAGGTCGCCCAAATATTGCCCGGCCAATGGACCAAAGATCATTGACGCGATTTCAATCACACGAAAGCCAGTCAATGGCCCCGTTGCCGGACTGCTCGATTTCGTCGTCATAGGACCGCCAGCGGACTCAACGGGCTGCCGGTGGCGCCCACGATGGGCAATGCGGCTGCCATGAACAGAAACTCACGCCGCCCGGTCTGAGCCAGGGGCCCGAGTTCAAGACCTTCGATCAAGGGAACACCAAAGTCGCGGATCACGCATTGGTGCACCGGAAATACCGTGCCCTGGGCAAACGGAAGCACCTCGACAGCAAAGTTGTCCGCGCCTATCATGGCCACGTCCTGCTGCGCCAGCCACAGTCCCGCCTCGTGATCTATGCCCGGCTCGGCGTTGAAGTCCACCGGGCCCTGCTTGGCCAGATTGGTCGCCAGCCAGCCTGTATGAAGAAGCACCACATCGCCGGGCTCGATGCGCAAGCCGTCTCGCGCCAGGCAGGCTTGCAGATCGGCGCGCGAGATCACCTCACCGTCGCGCAAGGGCCTGCCGCGCAGGTCCACCATGTCGATCAATAGGCCACGCGTGACCGCTGGCGGCATTTTGTCAATGCCCAGTCGTGTAGCACCTGACGTGCTGCGTATCGTGCCTTCACGGTAATTGTTGAACAGTCGTCCATCGCACCAGGCGTGACACAGGGCATCGATATGGGTACCGATGTGCAGGGGCATGACCACTGTGTCTTCAGCAAACTGAAACCCGCCAGGCCGGCCAGCCCCGGCGGCATAGTCGCCTCCATCGCGCCCCATGAAGTGTTGCAGCCCAGTGCGATGCGCCGGCACTGGAGTGTGCCTGGACAAGGGCTGCGCCAAACGGATGACCTGCCCGGTGCGTACCAGGGCAGCCGCCCTTTGCACCTGGGCGACGCCAATGTGATTGAGCGCTCCAGCCTCGTCATCTGTCCCCCAACGGCCCCAGGCATTGGGACGTTGGTTGGTGTACGCATCGTTCAAAGCATTGTTTCCTGTGGATCGAGCAAGGTGTGCAGCTTCATTTTTTGCAACTTGCCGGTGGTGGTCAAGGGTAGGCGATCGGCTGTCGTGAAGTGAAAGCGAGAGGGCACCTTGTAGGCAGACAGTTCACGCTGACAAAAACTCTTGAGTTCCGCGGCATCGACCAGCATGTCCGGCTTGGCAATGATGATGGCCACCAGCGCTTCGTCGAGTGTGGGATGGGGCACTCCGATCACATACGCAGTCAGCACGCGAGGATGACTCATCAAAATTTCTTCGACCTCGATCGGAGCGATGTTGATACCCCCGCTTTTGATCATCTCTTTGAGCCGGCCCCTGTAATACAGGCGCCCCTGCTCATCCATCAATCCCAAATCTCCGGTGCGGAAGAATCCATCCTCATCATAGGATTCTCGGGTCTTTTCTGGCTCTTTGTAATACGCCAAAAAGAGCGGTCCTCGCACCCGTATTTCACCAACCATCCCGGCACCCAGCGTTTGACCGGTCTCAATGTCGCAGATGCGCGCAGTGACACCGGGCAGGGGCTCACCGACACACTGCATCCGAAGATCCACAGGCTCGGCGGCATCGATCACGGAGCAATTGCCGTAGGTCTCGCTCAAGCCATACACGTTGCAAATCTGATGCGCACCCGGGGCGACGACCTGGGCCAACTGCTCGGGAGTGCCAATGGTGGCGCCACTGCGCAAGCTGCTCAAATTTCTGTGCGGCCTGTCTGGATGATCCCACATGGCTTGCACCATGTTGGGCGTCACGTAGACAATGCTGCAACGCTCCTGCTCTATCAAAGCCAGGGCTTGCCCAGCGTCAAAGTGCTCCTGCAGCACGATGCATCCGCCGTGGGTCAGCATGTTGGGAAGGGCATTGACGCAGCCAAAACTCCAAAACAGTGAAACAGCCAGCCAAACCCGGTCTTGGTGCGTGACATGTTGACGCTCGCCGATGTGAAAGGAATTGGTGATCCATTGACTTTGCTGCAGCAAAATTCCTTTGGGGGTGGCTGTCGAGCCAGAGGTATAGAGCAGCATCCCCACATCATCGGGCTGCACCTGCTGTGCGGCCAGTTCAACCTGTGCCTCAGACACCGCCTGAGCACCAAAGATCATGTCCGACCAACTGATCTCCCCTGAGCTTTCATCGAGCTGCGCTGGGTTGGCCGCATCGGCACTGAGCCAGACGGTGCGGCGCAATTTGGGCAAACGCTGCGCATGGGGCGCCATATCAGCCAACACGGCCCTGTAGTTGCTTCGCCGAAATACGTCGACTGCAATCAGGCAGCTGATCTCGGCATGAGACATGGCAAACTCCAGCTCACGGGGTGTAGCCCAAGTGTTGAGCCCAACCGAGACTGCGCCGAGTTGCTGAAGAGCCAGGAAAGAGAGGACCCACTCTGGCCGATTGCCCATCAAGATCGCCACATGATCGCCACGACGCACGCCCAATGCCGCAAGGGCCCGGGCAGTGCGCAGTACCTCATCGTGGAGCTGGGCATACGTCAGACGGACGTCGCCAGCTACCAAGGCCTCCTGCTGGGCATACCGACGGGACTGCTCCCTGATCAAGGCGGCAATGGTTCTGCTCTGAGGTAGCGGTGTGCTCATGTTTGCATCCAGGCTCTGGGCCAGATCAGCCCAGCCCATTCCAAATGGCGTTCAGATCGGCTTGGGACGTGTGCGCGGCAATGGCGCTTGTGCTGCAATAAAGCAAGCCAAACTGCCCAATAAAAGCGGCAGTCAACCCAGGCCCTCACCCAATGCATGAAGCGAGAAGCGATCGCCCTGGGCAGTTGCAAAGTGATGCGAAACATCGCTTTGATTCAGCGCAAGTACGTTGATCGCAAATTGACCTGCCGCCACAAAAGATTCCAGCGACCCCGATTGACGCACCATGCTCCAGAGGACAAGGGGTGGGTCCAGGGACAGCGCCGAAAACGAATTGGCAGTCAAACCTGACCGATGTCCCTGGGCCGTTCGCGTGGTGACCACGGTCACACCCGTGACAAAACGGCCCAGAGCCTGCCTGAGTTGCCGACTGTCGTGCCGGCCATCCAGAAGGACCTCATTCATAAAATGGCGGTCAATCACTGATCCATCAGCGGCAAAACTTTTTCGGCCATCAGCCGCATCGAATCGCGTGCCAGACCACGGTCTGTCCAATCGACCCCTGCATACATCAGAGTCCCAAATTTCCCTGTCTCTTCGCGCAAGGCGTGAAGCTGATCGGCCACACGCGCTGGCGATCCATGGATCACAAGTTTGTCTATGACGCTCTCCAATGTGATTTCCGAATCAGGCTGTTTCGGGTCCGACCGGAATACGTCCAGAGCGCCACGACGCTTGAGTTTTTTGTAGAGTGAGCGGTAGTAATAGTAGTAAGGCCCATCACTGCCCGTGGCATAGGCGCGAGCCTTGGCCTCGTCCTCACAGACAAATACGGTCTTAGCCACACGCCAGTTGGACAACTGCGCCACACGACCGACGCGGTTGCACCCTTCCTCGTATTTGGTCCAGTGGCTGCGCACCCATTTGGGCAACAAGAAGTTGGCCGAAATCGCATCCCAGCCGCGGGCAGCGGCCTCGGCAATGCCCTGTGAAAACGGCGCCACCGCCGTCACCACAATGGGCGGATGCGGGCGCTGAAAGGGCTTGGGAACTGTGCCCATGCCGGTTTCTGCAATGTGGGTGCGCTCGGTACTGATGTTCCAGAACTGGCCCTTGATGTTGTAAGGAGGCTCAGAGGACCAGATTTGCAGGACCTGGTTGATTGCCTCCAAAAACATGGCCGGTCGATTCATGTCCATGTTGCCATAAAGCTCGGAATCCGAAGGCAAGGCACCGGGGCTAATCCCGAGGATGAAACGTCCGCCAAGCAAGTGATCGAGCATGGCGATTGCTCCAGCCACGGCGGCGGGGTGGTGATTGGGCATGTTCAAGGTGCCAGTGCCCAATTTGATTCTTTGAGTCGCATCGATCAACGTGGCCATGAACAGGGCCGAAGATGTGATGTTTTCCTCCGGATCGGTCGCATGCTCGCCGCAATACCCTTCAACAAACCCCAATTGATCGGCCAGAATGAAAGCCTCCCTGTCTTCGCGCAGGCTTTGTTGCCAATCCTTGCCGATGGGATGCATGGGCATGGTGAAAAATCCGAGTTTCATGTGATCCTCAAAAAAGCGTTTTTACGTCCTGTAATCGCTTATAATAATTTCGATTTTGTGAAAATGTATCTTTTTTTTCGAAAAGTCTAGCAGATCGGATCATGATCATGCAAGTCACTGACAGGACAGATAAAAGCGAAATCGCAAGCGTTTGAGTGGGCCCATAAAATGAACCAAGAAGGCTCTTTGAGGGCTGCCGGCAGATCAGATACCAGTCAAGGCCGTGAATGATCAAGCAACAATCGCTCGAAGCCATGCAGCACACCCGACGGCGCGTCCAGTTGCCTCACTTTCATGGCGTCGTCACTGACTTGATCTCATCGCCTTCTGACTCGTCGCTGCCCAGTCCACAGGCTTTTCTGGTCGAGCAGGATCCGCACTGGACCCTCCCAACCCACTTTCATCAGGAACATCAGTTCCAACTGTTCATCGGCGGATCAGCCAGCCTGGGAAGGCACATCCTGCCAGACTTGACGGTGCACTACGCATCGCCTCATTCAGCCTATGGTCCACTGATTTCCGGCCAGCAGGGCGTTTCTTACCTGACCTTGCGCGCAATCACCGATCACGGGGCATGGGTGCTGCCCGAAAAGCGGAAAAATCTCTTGACCCACATCCCTAAAATACAGGCGCATGCAGCTCCGAGCACGCACTTGGATGATGAGGCCTTGCGAAAGCTCAGCCAGACTGAGCAAGAGATGCTGATGGATCCCCGAACTGGCGGAACGGGCGCCTGGATATTGCGCCTGCCCGCGGGTGCAAGCGCCCCGGCTCCGGAATCAATGACCAGCAACGCGGGGCGATTTCATGTTCTGACCCGCGGGCAAATGTGCCTGAGAAACCACTGGTCCAGTGCGTTGACGATCGTATGGGCCGACGCCGACGAACCGATCGACATCCGAGCCGGTAACCAAGGGGCAGAGATCATCACCTTGCAGTTTCCCTTGGCAGCCTCACGCTCTTTCGTCGATGACTTGGCGCTTCCCAAAAAGCCCTATTGACGCAGCAAACACCCTCCGTGGCCAATCACACCAGACCGCATGAACCCCCAACGCTACCTGCGCACCTTTGACATCCTCAATTTGCTGATTTCGCACAAGCAAGGACTCAAGCTGACGGAAATCAAGCAGCAGTTGAACCTGCCGGTGAGCAGCGTTCACAATGCGCTGCAAACCATGGTCCATGCCGACGTGGTCAGCGTCGATGAGGATCTGCGCTACTCGGTGGGCCCTCGAACAGTGGCATTGGCTTTGCGAACCGTGGGTTCGCTTGACATGCGCAGCGCGGCCAGACGCCACCTTCAGGATCTGGCCAAGGAAATTGGTGACGACGTCTACCTCGGTTTGCGCCTGGGCAAGAGGGTCATTTATGCAGACCGCCTTTTGGGCACCCGCCGGATTTCGCTGGACATCCGGCTGGGCGAACCCCTGTATCTGCACAGCACCGCCACCGGGAAATTGTTTGCCGCATTCGACGAAAAACTGGCCCTCGCAACGCTGGCTGACAAGCTGCCCAAGCTCACGCCCAACACCATCACCGACCGCAAGGAACTCGAGCGCGAGTATGAAAAGATCAGGGATGCCGGTTACTCAAAAAGCCAAGAGGAATCATCGAGCGGCATCGTGGGATACGCCTTTCCCGTGCACGATGCCAGCGGTTCCATGGCTGCAGCCGTTCACGTCTCCGTGCTTGCAACGCGTGCAACCCGAGCTCATGAGCGCAAGCTTTTACAAGTCGGGCGGCTGTGTGCAGAGATGATAGAAAAGTCGATCGGTCATATTCGGGACGGTGCGACGATCAAGTCAGAAAAGTCGCGGCGCAACGCCACAAGCTGAGGCACCGAAAAGACGCCGCACACAAGCGCCTGTTTCTAGCATGCGAAGACCATACCGCCCCCCAAGGGCCCAACCCCAATAGCAAAGGAATGCGATGACCGACAGCAAGCTTTCAATTTGTACCCGGCGACAGGTCATAGCGACAGTTGCCGCATCCGCGTGCACTGGCTTGATGCCGACAACCGGCACAGCCCAGGAATCAACAATTCGCCTGTCCGTGGGATTTCCACCGGGCGGATCGGGTGATCTATTCGCCCGCTTCCTGGCCGATGCACTGCGCGATGAGTTGGGACGGCCCGTCGTGGTCGAAAATCGTCCTGGCGGAGGCGGGATGACGGTCGCACAGCAATTCCTGCGTGCACCCAAGGACGGCAATCACCTGATGTTGGCCACAGGGTCGACTGCTATTTCTGCGCCGATATCCCGGGCCAAGCCGCCCTACAACCCTGTCGATGACTTCCAGTGGATCGCGCTGATGTCCAACGCCCCATTCGTGATCGCACTGCACCCGAGCGTTCCTGTGCGCGACCTTCAGGGATTTGTGGCCTACTGCAAAGAAAATCCTGGCAAACTGTCGTATGGACATGCTGGCCTGGGCACCACGGTGCATCTGGCCGGGGAACTGCTCAAAGAGCGCGCCGGAATCAATGTTTTGGATGTGCCCTACGCAGGCAGTGCGCCCGCGATCAATGACACCCTCTCCGGCACAGTGCAAGCAATCGTGGAAAC
>JAJTGH010000133.1:0-6409 GCA_021299555.1 Comamonadaceae bacterium | reverse complement strand
CAGGCCGGCTGCGCATCATCACGACGATGGCAGAGGCCCGTGAAAAAATTGCACCCGAGATTGCGACTTCCCGAGAAGCCGGTTACGACCTGATCGCCGGTACATGCAACCTTTTGGCAGCACCCCTTGGAACACCACCACAAGCGCTCGAGGTCATCGCCCGTGCTGTTTCGCGCGTGATGGAAAAGCCGGCCGTGGTTGAGCGGCTGCTTCAGCAAGGCATACAGCCCATTTCGCAATCGAATCCGGCCCAAGCCCGAGCCTATGTCGCCAGCGAGGTCGCGCGCTGGTCAGCAGTGGTTAAAAAACTGGGCATCGCCCTTTGATGGCCAGCCTCGACTGCCGCCGTCAATTCATCCGCACTGCCTGAGCGCATCAGCGCCTTGTCAAAGCGATTGCTTACCCAAAAGCCCATGAAAACTCCACTGTGCCGAAGACTGGGCTGTGAATTGCCGATTTTCGCTTTCTCGCACTGCCGCGACGTGGTGGTTGCGGTCACCAAAGCCGGCGGATTCGGTGTGTTGGGCGCAGCCACCTTTTCCCCCGAACAGCTCGAGGCTGAATTGCGCTGGATCGACCAACACGTCCAGGGGCGTCACTACGGTGTTGACGTGATCATCCCCAGTGCCTATGACAGGCAAGCCGAGGACGCCAGCGCACAAGACCTGATGGCCATGATTCCGCAAGGGCATCGCCAGTTCATGGACGATCTGCTGCAAAAGGCCGGGGTTCCCTCATTGCCCTCGGGCGAGCGTGAGCGCATCACGCGCGAAATCGTCGAAGGCCGCGGCAGCATGACCCCGGAGGGTGCACGGCGCCTGATTCAGGTGGCGCTTGAACACCCTCAGGTCAGGATGGTCGTCAGTGCACTGGGCTCTCCGCCGCCCGATGTGATGGCTTTGCTGCGCGAAAAAAACATCGTGATCGGTGCGATGTGCGGTAAGGCCGAACATGCCACGCGCCATCTGAAAGCAGGCGTCGAAGTGATCGTCGCCCAGGGTACCGAAGCCGGCGGCCACACCGGGGAGATTGCCACCATGGTACTGGTCCCCCAAGTGGTCGAAGCCTGCGCCGGCAAGGCAGCAGTGCTGGCAGCCGGTGGCATCGCCCGGGGCAGTCAAATCGCCGCTGCTCTGGCCCTGGGAGCCCAAGGCGTGTGGTGCGGAACCGTCTGGTTGGGCACGCGTGAGAGCGAGCTTAATCCGTTCGAGAAGCAGGTATTTTTTGAAACCAAAACCGAAGATGCAGTCCGGCGAAAAGCTCGCACGGGGAAGACCGTGCGAATGATCCGCAGTCAATTGTCGGAGGCTTGGGAACAGCCGGGAGCCCCACCCTACCTGCCCACACCGTTACAAGGCATCTTGTACAACGAGGCCCACGCACGCGTGGTCAAGGCTGGCCGCAAGGAACTCTATTCCTTTCCTGCCGGTCAAGTGGTGGGCATGATTCACGAGGAAACCACGGTCAAAGAAGTGATTTACCGCATGCAGGTGGAGTACCTGGAGGCCGTCGAGCGCCTGCAAGCTTTGAACCCCGAATAAGGTGATGCCATGAACGATGAAGTCTTGGTCAAACGCGACGATGGCTTGATGATCATTACGATCAACAGACCCGACCAACGCAACGCGGTCAACCGCGCTGTGTCCTACGGTGTGTGCGAGGCCATTGATGAATTTGAAAGCAACCCGCAACTGCGAGTGGCCATCCTGACCGGCGCGGGCGGTAATTTTTGCTCTGGCATGGACCTCAAGGCGTTTTTGCGTGGAGAGGTGACTCGGGTTGAGGGCCGCGGCATCCTGGGCATTGCCCGCACCCCACCGACAAAACCGCTGATCGCCGCTGTTGAGGGATATGCGCTGGCTGGCGGCTTTGAATCCATGCTGGTCTGTGATTTGGTGGTGGCCGCTCGCAACGCACAGTTTGGTCTGCCAGAAGTCAAGCGCGGCCTGGCCGCCGCAGCTGGAGGGCTGCTGCGTCTGCCACGCCTGATCCCCCAACGAATCGCGATGGAAATGGCGCTGACAGGCGACATGGTCAGCGCCGAACGTCTGTACCAATATGGGCTATTCAATGCCCTGGTCGAGCCCGGTCAGGCACTCGAGCAGGCCAGGCAATTGGCAAAGCGGATCATCGCCAATGCCCCCTTGTCCGTCTCAGCGAGCAAGCGGGTGATCGTCGAACAACGAGACTGGACCAGCACTCAGATGTTCGAACTCCAGGAACAAATCACAGGCCCTGTTCTCAAGTCCAGCGATGCCCGCGAAGGCGCAGCAGCTTTTGCGCAACGCCGTGCACCACAGTGGAAGGGCGTCTGAGCCAGTCATGATCCACGATCTCCAGGAAGTACCCACCCGCCGGGCTGCCACCCTGGTGGTGATGCGCCAAGGTGCGCTCGGCCCCGAGTTGCTTCTGCTGCGCCGCGCCGACAAAGGTGACCAAAACAGCGATGCCTGGGTATTTCCTGGTGGCTTGGTCGACCCGGGCGACGCCCACTGTCAGGAGATCTGCCACGGCATGGACGATGCGCAGGCCAGCGCCCAATTGAATTTGCCTTCGGGCGGCCTGGACCACCACGTGGCCGCTATCCGTGAATGCTTTGAAGAGGCGGGCTTGCTGCTGGCCTGCGACAACTCGGGTCAGATGCTCTCAGGCAGTCACCCGGCGCTGCAGGCGCTGGCCGAGCAGCGTCGACAAGTGGCCAGCGGAGATGTGGCACTCAGGAGCCTTTGCAACGAGTACGGTGTGAAATTGGCCGCCGGTCGGCTGCACTACATTGCCCACTGGATCACACCACCCGTGCGGCCCAAGCGCTTTGACACCCGCTTCTTCCTGACCTGCGTGGCCGATGACCAGCAGGCCGAGCACGACGCCGTAGAAACGGTGCACCATCAATGGATACGCCCGGCCGACATGCTCAGCCGCGAACACGCCGGGCGTCTGATGCTGCCGCAGCGCAGCGTACTCGAAGCCCTGGCTGGCTTCAACAGCCTGCCGGCCATTTTGAACTGGGCTGCGAAGGTTCAGGTGGTCGCGCGCCCGTGAGGCGGTGGCCAGCCTCGTCGGCCCAATCGGGCGCACAGATGAGCGATCGATCCAGGCAATTGCCTTAGACGGCCGTGAGCACATGCACGGTGCGCGATGCGATCAGATCGCGTGTGTTGTTTCGATAGGTGATCACATGTGCAGCCTTGGCATGGGCATCAAAGGCGGACATGTCGGCCCAGCGCTCGAAAACGACAAAACTGTCCTCCCCCAGGGGGGTCTGCAAGGCCGGGGCACCCTCGGCATCGGTGGTGGCGAAATACTCGATGCAGCCCGCCTCAGCCCTGACGGCCGGCACATTGGCACTGAGGAAATCGAGCACCCTTGAGCGCATGCCCGGTTTGGCCTGAATGACGGCGATGACCTGAATCATGAAAATTCTCCTTACGAATCGGACGCCTGAGTGCCAGAGCCCTGGAGTGAAGACAACAACTCCTCGGTGTGTTCCCCAAGCTCTGGCGGCGGCCGCCCAATGTCGAAATTGGCACCATCGAACAAGATGGGCTGCTTCACAAAAGTCTGTCTGGCCCGCAAGACTTCGTCGTCGCCCAGTACCGGCCCAAACGCAATGCCCCGCGCTTCAAGTTCCGCTTGTAGCTTGTCACAGGGCCAGGCAGCCAACGCCCGCCTGACCTGAGGGTCGATTTCGAGCACAAGCGCTTCGCGCTGCTTTTCCGTCAGGTCACGGTATTGAGGCAGTCCAATAAGGTCGCACAAGGACTGCCACATGGGATCCTCGCCGGCGATACTCAAGGTCAATTGCTTGCCATCGGCGGTGTGAAAAACACCATAGCCCGGATCGAGCGGGGGCAAATCGCGAATGGGCTGCCGGTTGGCCCGAGGCACCAAAAAAATCGTCATCCAGCTGACCAGAGAGTCGAGCATGGAGACATCGATGGCGCTGCCGCTTTGGCCCCGCTCGCGCGCAAATAGCGCCGAGACCACGCCCAGCGCCGCAAACATGCCCGAGGAGATATCAGCCAGTGGCAAGACGGGAACCGAAGCCCGGCTTTCCTGCCCGAGCGGTACCTTGACCATACCGGCCACGCCTTGAATGCTCAGGTCGTGCCCAACCACCGAAGCCAGAGGGCCGTCCTGGCCGAAAGCTGAAATTGAGACAAACACGAGGGACGGTTTGCGCTGGCGCAAGGCATCGGCGTGAAGCCCCAAGCGCTTCATGACGCCCGGACGGTAGCCCTCCATGACCACATCTGCGGTGTCCACCAATTCCAAAAATCGCTCTTTGTCGCGCGGATCTTTGAGGTTGAGAACCACCGAACGCTTGTTGCGGTTCATGGACGCAAAAAGGCCCTCAAAGCGTCTGGAGGGATCGCCAGTGCCTGGGCGCTCAATGAGGATCACATCGGCGCCCAAATCGGCCAGAAGCATGGTCGCATAGGGGCCTGGCAACTGCTCAGCCAGGCTGAGCACACGCACACCAGCAAGCGGGGGTTTGGACATCCTGTTTCCCAAAAATCAGTTCAAGTCACCAACAACCGTGAACAGGCTTTCCTGACAAACCTGGCAGCAGCAGCGGTCACAGCCTGTCGATTTTGAAAAATGTCTTGGATTCATGCCTGCAAAGGTTGGGTCTTGGGTACCAAAACAAAGCCTTCATAGCCCTTGTCGGCCACCGCCTGACACTCCCGGCGATACACGCCGATTTTGGCTGCATACGGCATGAAGACCCGCGGCTTGCCCGGAATATTGGCCCCCAGAAACCAGGAGTTGGCCAGCGGCAGCAGCGTACGGTTGGCCGCCGCATTGACATGCTCGACCCAGCGGTCCTCGGCCTGCACAGAAGGCTCAATGGTCGACTGACCGCTCGCTTTCATGTACTCGATGCAGTCGGTGATCCACTGAACATGGTGCTCGATGCCAACAATCATGTTGACCAGCACCGAAGGACTGCCCGCCCCTGTGATGATGAACAGGTTGGGAAATCCCGCCGTCATGATGCCCAGCAAAGTACGTGGACCCTGAGCCCACTTGTCCCGCAAGCGAGAGCCGGCACGCCCACGAATGTCTATGGCCAGCACCGCACCAGTCAACGCGTCATAGCCGGTCGCACAGACCAGCGCATCGATCTTCACATGCTGCCCCGCCACCCAGACACCGCTCGAATCGAACCGATCGATCGGGGTCTTCTTCACATCAACCAGCCGCACGTTGGGACGGATGAAGGTCTCGTAATAGCCGGTGTCCACACAAATGCGCTTGGTGCCCAGCGGATGGTCATACGGGCACAGGGATTGGGCCACCGCAGGATCCTTGACGATTCGGCGAATGCGGGCCCGAACAAAATCAGCGATCGTGTCGTTGGCCGCCTTGTTGGTCGATAAGTCGTTGAAGGCATGGACAAAGTTCACACCACCTTTGTCCCACCGGCGTTCAAATTCCCGCTCCCGCTCCATAGGCGTGACATCAAACGCACCCTTGTCGCTGAATTCATACAGGGTTCCAATTTCACGAGCGCGCGCACGGTGCTCGCGGTAGGCACTCTTGAAGGCGGCCTGATCCTGCGGCGCCAGGGGCCTGTTCCAGGCAGGAATCGAGAAATTGGCAGTACGCTGAAAGACCGTCAGATGAGCGGCATGCTGGGCCAATTGGGGAATGACCTGTATGCCCGACGAACCGGTGCCGATCACGCCCACGCGCAGCCCCGACAAATCGACGCCCTGGGCTGGCCAAGCGCCCGTGTGATGGACTGGACCCTGAAAACTTTCAATGCCCGGGATATCTGGCAGGCGGGGCAGCGACAGCGCCCCGGTGGCCATCACGCAATAGGAAGCCTCCAAGTCAAGACCTTCTTGCGTGCGCAAGCGCCACAGATGCCTGACTTCATCAAACTCAGCCGAAACCACACGGGTGTTGAATCGAATGCTGCGGCGCAGGTCAAACCGCTCGGCCACATGCTGGATGTAGCGCAATATTTCAGGCTGGCCGGCATAGCGCTCGGTCCATTGCCACTCCTGCTCCAATTGCTCATCGAAGGAGTAGGAGTACTGCAAACTCTCCACATCGCATCTTGCGCCTGGGTAGCGGTTCCAATACCAGACCCCACCAACGTCCGCCGCGGCATCGACCACTGTGACCCGATAACCCAAACCCCTGAGCGTGTGCAGCGCGTAAAGACCCGCGAACCCCGCCCCGATGACCACCACATCATCGCGATGGGCCCCCTGGGTCACAGAGCACACCCCCCGTCGACAGCCAGTTCAGAGCCGGTCATGTAGCCGCTTTCGTCACTCAGGAGGAAACACACGACGTTGGCCACTTCCTCGGGCGTTCCGAGCCGGCCCATGGGAATTTGATTGATCCGCGCCTGATTTTGCTCCGGGGTGCGAACGCTGAGCATGTCAGTATC
>JAJTGH010000132.1 GCA_021299555.1 Comamonadaceae bacterium | reverse complement strand
CCGGCGAAGGCGTGAGCCAACCGGTGTTGCAAGCCGCTGGCCGGTCCTGGGCCTGGATCGACTATCTGCCGGCCGGCATGACGGCGGTGGCTTTCGCGGTGGTCGGCAGCTTTGAAGATGCCGTCGACAGCTGGCGCCAGTGCGCTCAAGCTCTGGCTGGTACCGATCTGATCTCGGTCGAGCGCAACCAGGCTGTGGTGCTTGCCGCGACGGCCGGTGCCGTCAATGTTCGGCTTGGTGGTTCTGCCTTGGCGTCCGCCAGACTGGACGCCCAGGAACAACCGGGGCCGGCCGCCTTGCCTGCGCTGAGCCCGGGAGGGCGAATCCCTGAGCTGGCCCATCTGCGCAGCGTCGTCGGCCTGGTCTGGCGATCGGTGGTGCTCTGGATGGTGCTGCTGGCCTTGCTCACGCTGGCCCGTTTGCTGGGCTGAGCGCGAAGCGGCCGACTTTTCAGTACCGGGGTGGGCGCGAGAGTTCTTCGAACAGGTCCAGATAGATGCGGTAGCGCTGTGGGCTGATCGCGCTTTGGCGATCGCTGACCTGCACTTCGGCCACGACCCCGCAGCCCGGTTCATGCCGGTGGCTGCAGTTGTGAAAGCGGCACTGCTGCGCGTGGGCTTGAAGATCGGGCATGAGTGAGGCCAGGCATCAGGGCCGTGTGTCTGGCCGCATCGAGCCAGTACAGCGTGGTGCTGGTGGTGGTGTGCTTTCCGCTGCCCAGGGCTTGCGAGATCTCGGCGGTCAGAACGCTGGCGCTGGGCACCAGAGAATTGACCAGACTGCTTTTCCCTGCGCCTGAGGGGCCGAGCACCAAAGTGGTTTTGTTTCGCAGCCGCTCGGGCAAGTCAGCCAAATCAACTGCTCCTCCTGCGGCTGGGCCGGGGCGCACCGCCAGAGCCAGCACGGGGTAGTTCATGGCGCGGTAGGGCGCGAGCTTGTCCCATGCGCGATCAAATGCAGAACCCAGATCCTTCTTGTTCAGGGCGATCAGCGGCGCAATGCCCTGGGCTTGGGCTGCGATCAAGGCCCGTGAGAGTTGGCTGGCTGAAAATTCGGGCTCGGCCGCTACCAGGATCAGCACCTGGTCCAAATTGGCCGCAAACGATTTGGTGCGCAACTCGTCTTGGCGGTGCAGCAAATTGCGACGCGGCTCGATCGACTCCATCGTGCCCTCGTCTTCAGAGGGCAGCCAGCGCACCCGGTCACCGACCACGGCCTGGTTTTTTTTGCCCCGCGGGTGACACAGAAGACGCTGGCCTTCGGGGGTTTCAATCAGCACGTGGCGCCCGAAGCCCGCGACCACCAGAGCGGGCCGCGTCGCACCGGAGAGTTCGGAAGGGCTGCTGCGCTGTGGCTTCAATCGAGCAGGGCGTCGACCTTGGCCGCGCAAGTAAAGTCGCTGATCGAAATCCCGGCCACATCGTGCGTGTTAAAGCGCACCGTGCAGCGGCCAAAACCCAAATGCAGGTCTGGGTGGTGGTCCTGGGCTTGGGCGATGAATCCCACGGCGTTGACGAAGTTCAGAGCACCTTGGAAATCAGGAAATTCAAAGCTTTTTTCCAGCGCGCCGTCGATCAATTTCCAGCCCTGTGGCCTCTGGCCGTTGAGCTGCGTCAATCGGGTGATGATCTCGGTGGCCGTCAGAGCCCGTCTTGTGGCCTGGGTTGCCTGACTCATGGGTTGGTGACCATCGTCTGCGCACCCATTTTGGCCAGGCGCTCAGATGCCGGTGGGTGCGAGTAATAAAAGCGGGCGAATACCGGGTCTGGGGTGAGCGTGCTGGCATTGTCCTTGTAGAGCTTGAGCAGCGCGCTGGACAGATCCGTTCCACTGGTCTGCTGGCAAGCATAAGCGTCGGCCTGGAATTCGTGGCGCCGGGACAAATGTGCAGACACGGGTGAGACGAAGTAGCCAAACACCGGCACAGCCAATAAAAACAGCAACAAAGCCAAGGCGTCATTGGGCGAGCCCACGTTGGGCTGCACCCCCAACCCGGTGTAGAACCACAGTTGTTGCGAGAGCCATCCCAGCAGCGCCAGCGCCCCCAGACTCAGGGCGAACATCACTCCGATGCGCTGGACGATGTGCTTGTGTCGGAAGTGACCCAACTCATGGGCCAGTACAGCATCGACTTCACCCGGGCTCAATTGTTTGAGCAAAGTGTCATAAAAAACCACCCGCTTGGCCGCACCGAAGCCGGTGAAATAGGCGTTTGCATGTGCCGATCGCTTGCTGCCATCCATCACGAACAGCCCCTTGGCTGAAAAACCACAACGCTGCATCAATGCTGTCACACGCGTCTTGAGTTGCTCATCTTGCAGGGGTTCGAATCGATTGAACAGGGGTGCAATCACCGTTGGGTAGAGCACCAAAATCAGCAGGTTGAAACCCATCCAGGCAGCCCAGGCCCACAACCACCACAGTGATCCGGTGCTGCCCATGAGCCAGATGATCAGGGCCACGATGGGCAGGCCGATCAGGGCACCGACCAAGGTCGATTTGAGCAAGTCCGCCAGCCAAAGACCGGTGCTCATTTTGTTGAAGTCAAAGCGCTGCTCAACCCGAAACGTCGAGTACCAGGAAAAAGGCAGGTCCAGCAGGCCCCCGATCAGCGCAAAGGCGGCCACCAGGGCCACCTGCTGAGCCAGCGCGCCCCACTGGCCGAGCGCTGAGTTGGCGATCAGCTCATTGAGTTGCGACAAGCCGCCCAGCAGCGTCCAGCCCAGCAAGATCCCAGTGCTCCAGGCCAGCTCCAACGTGCCAACCCGGGCTTTGGCCAGGGTGTAGTCGGCCGCTTTTTGGTGGGCCTGCAAGGAGATGCTCTCTGAAAAGCCAGCAGGCACCTGGTCTCGATGTGCAGCCACGTGGCGAACCTGGCGCCAGCTCAGGTAGAGCTTGGTCAGCACGCCGGCCAGCAGCACGGCAGCAAACACCACTGCCCACAGGGTTGACATTTCATTCATGGCTGGAAGTTTAGGCCATCGGCGAGAATCCAAGGATGAGCCAAGCCCAAATCCCCAGTGCTTCCTTAGCCAAATCTGACCAGAATCTGGTGTGGATTGACTGCGAGATGAGCGGCCTGGACCCTGAAAAAGAGCGTTTGCTCGAGATCGCCGTGGTGGTCACCGGGCCGACCTTGCAGCCGCGCATCGAGGGCCCTGTACTGGTGATCCACCAGAGCGATGCCTTGCTGGGGAGCATGGATGCCTGGAACAAGGGCACCCATGGCAAGAGCGGCCTGATTGACAAAGTCAAGGCCAGTACTTTGACTGAAGAGCAGGCCGAGCGGCAACTGCTCGAGTTCATTGGGCGCTATGTCCCCAAGAGCGCGTCGCCCCTGTGTGGTAACACCATCAGCCAGGATCGCCGGTTTCTGGTCAAGTACATGCCCAAGCTCGAGGCTTGGTTGCACTACCGCAATTTGGACGTCAGCACCCTCAAGGAGTTGGCCAAGCGCTGGAAGCCTGATGTTTACAACGGCTTCAAGAAGGCCCAAAGCCACACGGCTTTGGCCGATGTGCACGAATCCATCGAGGAATTGGTGCATTACCGGGAACACTTCCTCAAACTCTGAGTCTGTTCCGGTTTGAGGCTCAGTCCTCCAGGGATGCGCTCCAGCGCTGGTCCCAGGCCTTGTTCAACTCGCGCCGCTCACGCTTGGTCGGCCGGCCATGCTCCAGGGCGCTGGCCGGTTCAGGCGCCAGTCGAAGGCGTTCTTTTCTGGCCAATGCCTGCGCCACGCTCTCCGGGGTTTCTTCGTAAAGCTGCTGGGCCACCGGAGCCGGCCCCCTTTGCTGTGACAGCCCGTGCACCTGCACGGTTCGCGGCCACGGACCTTTGATCGCCACCTGATCGCCCGGCTTGACATCGTGTGCGGGTTTGATGGTTTGCCCGTTGATCTGCACCCGGCCCTTGCCGATTTCCTCCACAGCCAAGGCCCGGGTCTTGAAAAAACGTGCGGCCCACAGCCATTTGTCGATGCGCATCGCCTCCATGCCCACTGGCTCCGATCAAGGTGAAGATGGTTGTTTGCTCAACGCTCAGCGCCCAGTGCGAGCGCCTGTTCACGGCTGCGCGCCAGGGCCTGCAGGTCAGGTCCTTGCAAGGTGGCCCAACCGGCCAGATGCTGCTCGCAGACGTTGGCCAGGGCGTCGATCCAGTCGCCCTGGTCGTTGAGGCAGGCGATGTATTCGAACCGTTGGCCTCCGGCGCTCAGGAAAGCATCTCGGGCCTCGTCCTGGATTTCCTCCAGGGTTTCCAGGCAATCGGCGGTAAAGCCCGGGCAAACCACATCGACCGATCGCGTTCCGGCCTGCGCCATGGCCACCAAAGTGGGCTCCGTGTAGGGCTCAAGCCACTTGGCCTTGCCAAAGCGCGACTGGAAAGTCACGGTGTAGCGCTCTTTGGGCAGGCCCAGGGCCTGGCCGAGCAAGCGTGCGGTTTTATAGCATTCGCAGTGGTAGGGGTCGCCGAGCTCGAGCGTGCGTGCCGGAACACCGTGAAAGCTCATGACCAGCATTTCGCTTTGGCCGTGGGTCTTCCAGTGGGCCCGCACTGAGCTGGCCAGGGCGTCTATGTAGCTGGGGTCGTCGTGGTAATGGTTGACAAAGCGCAACTCGTGCATGCGTCGCGCTTTCTGCGACCAGGCAAAAACAGCGTCAAAAACACTGGCCGTGGTGGTGCCGCTGTATTGGGGGTAGGCAGGTACCACCAGGACCCGCTCAACACCGAGTTTCTTGAATTCGTCGAGCTGCGAGGCGATGGAGGGGCTGCCATAGCGCATCGCATAGCGCACCTGAACCCGATGGCCGCGTTCGCGCAGACACTGGCCGAGCAGGCGTGACTGTTTGTCGGTCCACACGCGCAGCGGTGAGCCTTCGTCGGTCCATATGCTGGCGTACTTGGCCGCTGATTTTTTGGGTCGCACCCGCAAAATGATGCCGTGCAGGATCAGCCACCAGATCGGTCGCGGGATTTCCACCACCCGAGGATCGCCCAGAAATTCGGCCAGATAGGCGCGCAGGGCCGGTGCCGTCGGGGCATCGGGCGTGCCCAGGTTGCAATAAAGAACCCCGGTGCGAGCGCCCTCGGCGGGCGCCGCCCCATGGGTGTAAGCGGGTTCGGTGGCAAACGGCATGTGCGTTATTCTCGCCCACCATGATCGACCGACTCAAAGTCCGGGCCATTACCCTGGATCTCGATGACACCCTTTGGCCAATTTGGCCCACCATCGCCCGCGCCGAGGTGCAGTTGCAGCACTGGCTTGTCGATCGTGCGCCAGCCACAGCCGGCCTGCTGGCCGACGACTTGAGGCGGCATGCTTTGCGTGAGGAAGTCATGCGCGAGCGCCCTGAACTCAAGCACCAACTCAGTGCCATTCGCACCGACATGATCCGCCGGGCCTTGATCAGTGTGGGAGAGGACCCCCTGCTGGCCGAGCCGGCCTATGCGGTATTTCATGCGGGCCGTCAGCAGGTGGATCTGTTTGAAGATGCCCGACCCGCACTGGAGTTTCTGGCCGCCCGCTACCCCGTGGTTGCACTTTCCAACGGCAACGCCAGCGTGGACGCCATCGGCTTGGGAGCATTCTTTCGTGCCAGCATCAGTGCCGAAGTGTTTGGTGTGGGCAAGCCCGAGGCGGCGATTTTTCATGCGGCCGCCCAGGCCGCTGGCGTGGCTGCAGATGAGGTGCTGCACATCGGTGATGACGCTACGCTCGACGTTTTAGGCGCCCTGGCTTGTGGAATGCAGACCGTCTGGGTCAATCGTGAGGATCATCTCTGGCCGCACGAGGCCCAGCCGCACGAAACCGTGGCCAATCTGCATGAGCTCACCGAGCTGCTGCGTTGAAGATACCCAACCGCTTAACAATCGCCAGGAGACCTTCATGACCCTGAAAATTTATGGCATCGCTGCCTCACGCGCCGCCCGCCCTTTGTGGGTGGCCCATGAGCTGGGATTGACCTACGAACATGTGCCCACGC
The DNA here is from genome assembly GCA_021299555.1 of Comamonadaceae bacterium. Classification (GTDB taxonomy): domain Bacteria; phylum Pseudomonadota; class Gammaproteobacteria; order Burkholderiales; family Burkholderiaceae_C; genus Polaromonas. The sequence goes on along the minus strand of JAJTGH010000132.1, from coordinate 6,613 downwards.
CGTACGCCGGCGGGGCCACACGCACCCCGGAGTTTTTGCAGCTCAACCCCAATGGGCACATTCCCGTGGTGGATGACCATGGCGTCATCGTTTGGGAGTCTATGGCGTGCGCGCTTTATCTGGCGCAGCGCTACACAGCCGCTGACGGCTCTGGCTTGGCGGGTCAAAGTGCTGAGGTGCTGCGCTGGACCTTTTGGGCCGTGACCGAGTGCGAAAAAGATGCGCTCAGTGTGCTCATGCACACCCAGGCCATGCCGCCCGATCGGCGCCGACCCGAGCTTGCTCAGGAGGCAGCTTCTCGGCTGCAAGGACCCCTGCGCATCCTCGACTTGCACCTGCAACGGCCTTACCTGGCCGGCGAGCGTTTTACGGTGGCCGATGTCTGTGTGGCTTCGGTGCTCAGTTGGATCAAGCCCATGCCCGACTTGCTCGGGGACAAGCCCCGCCTGGCCGCTTGGCTCAAGGGCTGCCTAGAGCGGCCGGCCCAGCAGCAAGTGCGCGCCCTGTCGCGCAAGGTGTGAGTACCGGCTCACTGCAGAGTTTGCGCAGCGGCTTGCCCATGGCGCACCGCGCCCTCAAGGGTGGCCGGGTAGGGTCCCCTCACATAGTCGGCGCATGCCAATAGGTTATGGTGGTTGGGCAGGATCTGCTGCCCGGGTCGGTCTAGCCCGGGCGTGCAAGCAAAGGTTGCGCGCCGCTCGATCACGGTTTGCACAACATCCAGATGGGCTATGCCCAACTGGGCCCGCGCCTGAGCCTGAACACCGGCTTGCAGGCCGGCTCGCTCTTCGGTGCTGGCGCTGACCACAAAAGCGAGCAAGCCCTCGGGGCCACCGAGCTGTGAGCGGTCAAAGGCGAACTGGGCCGGCGCCTGCGGGCCTTCGCGCAGGGCCACCATGGGCCGGGCCAGTCTGGCCCCCGGAGCCCAGGCGTAGACCGTGGCAATGGCCTGGTGCTGCAAGGCCTGCGCGCTTTGGCGCCAGGCGTCGGCCTGCGGCAATGGGCTGACCAGGCGGACTGCCTCTGCGGCAGGGCAAGCCAGCAGCACGGCATCGAAGACCTGGTTTTCCGTGTTCTGGCCTTGCCCGATGGTCAATTGCCAGCGCGGGCCTTGCGCCCGGAGCGCTTGCACGCGCGCGCCCAGACGCACAGTCTGCCGCTTTTGTCTGAGCCAGTGCACGGCCGCTTCGGGCAGCAAGCGGCCCAGGTCGCAGGTGGGCAGCAGCAGGTCCGCACCGCCCGCGCTTGCGAACAGCGCGTCCTTCATCACCCGAAGAAAAACTTGGCCGCTGGCCATACCCGCCGGCGTGTTCAGGGCCGATACGCACAGCGGCGCGATCAGGTCGTCGATCACACGCTCGGGCAGGTCGGTGCACAGATCGAGCACGCTGTCTTGATCACCGCAGGCAAAGTTCATCGCTTGCCAGCGCCCAGCGCAGCGCAGCAACGAGAGCTTGTCATGCAGGCTCCAGCCGCGCGCCCTCAAGACCCCCAGCGCCACCGCCAGCGTGGGCGGCGCCCAGGTCGGCCAGGCCGGCAGGGCCAGCCCTTGACCGTCGGCAAATGTCACGGCCAGAGGGCTGCGCAGCAAATGCGTCTTCGGATCGACCCCAAGCATTTGCATCAAGGCCAGACAGTGGCTGTAGGCGCCAATCAGAATGTGTTGTCCATTGTCCAGTTGCAGGCTTTGCCCCCGGTGCTCGATCAGCAGGCCGCGGGCGCGGCCTCCGGCCTGGCGGGCCGACTCCAGCAGATGCACCTCATGGCCTTGCTCTGTGGCCTGGACGGCTGCAGCGCAGCCGGACCAGCCCGCACCGACCACAGCCACCCGCATCAGACCACGCGTCCGAAGGCCTGCGTTTTCCAGGCCAGCCAGAATTTGCGAATCGGCGTCAGACTCACCCTCTGGTGCAGCACCTGGTACCCGTCACGCTCGATCTCGCGCAAAAGCGTGCGGTAGATGCTGGCCATCATCAAGCCTGGCTTCTGCGCGCGCACGTCGGCGGCTGGCAAAAGGTGGAGCGCTTCTTCATAGGTGCGCAGAGCCCGTTCGGTTTGAAATTGCATCAAGGCCGTGAATCGGCTCGAATACTGGCGCTTGAGGATTTCGTGCGCCTTCACGTCGAATTGCTGCAATTCACTGACCGGTAGGTAGATGCGCCCGCGCAACGCGTCCTCGCCCACGTCGCGAATGATGTTGGTCAGCTGAAAGGCCAGCCCCAATTTGTGCGCATAGGCCGTGGTGTCCTGGTGCGTCTGGCCAAAGATGCGCGCAGCGACCTCGCCCACAATTCCGGCGACCAGGTGGCAGTAGCGGGTCAGACCCTGCAGGTCCAGATATCGACTTTGTTCGAGGTCCATCTGGCAGCCGTCGATCACCGAGTCCAAATGATTTGCAGTGATGCCGTACACCCCAGTCCAGGGCATCAGCGCCTTGAGCACCGGGTGGCTGGGCTGTCCGGCAAAACCCGACCGCACTTCGCTGCGCCACCAAGCCAGTTTGGTCTGCGCCACGCCCACGTCGGTGGTCTCGTCGACCACGTCGTCCACCTCTCGGCAAAAGGCGTAAAACGCCGTGATCGCAGCGCGCCGGTCTTTGGGCAAGAACAAAAAGGCGTAATAAAAGCTGCTGCCCGATGAGGCGGCCTTGCGCTGGACGTACTGCTCGGGGCTCATCCGGGCATTGTCGCTTCAAGCCGACGCTAGGCTGCGCCTTGCCCCCTTTGTCCGCGCCGGCGCTGGCGGTCGGCCAGTTGGGGGCTTGACGGAATATGTAACTAAGTTACAATATCTCACCATAGAAGTTGTTCAATTTAACTGGCATGCGTAGGTGGAGCCGTGGGTTCGATGTGTCCCCGGTTACCGGATCCAAGTCCTCCAAGCCGGTCCCTTGCTGCTCGAACGGACGCCATGACCTCTGCCCATGATTCAGCCGCGCCAGACATCGTGATCTTTGGCGGTGCCGGCGACCTGTCTTTTCGCAAGTTGCTGCCTGCTCTGTACATGGCGCACCTGCACAGCCGGCTCGAGGACGGGGTGCGCATCATTGCGGTGGGCCGCCAGCCTTGGTCGCGCCAGCAGTATCTCGATTTCATCGATGCGCGCTCGCCGGGCTTTATCGAGCCGCAGGCCATGGAAACCGGCGCCTGGCGCCGGTTCCTGGCTCGGCTGCAATACGTCACTGTCGACGTCACCGAAGGCCGCTCCTATCAGGCCTTGGCCGATCTGAAGCTGTCGGGCCACCAGCGTTTGTTCTATCTGGCCACGGCGCCGGCCCTGTTCACCAGCATCTGCGCCCATTTGCACGCGGCCGGCCTGGTCGACGCCAACTCGCGCGTGGTGCTGGAAAAACCGCTGGGCACCGACCTGGCCTCGGCCCAGGCCATCAACACCGAGGTGGCCCGCTACTTTCGAGAAGACCAGATCTACCGGATCGACCACTATCTGGGCAAGGAGACGGTACAAAACCTCATGGTGCTGCGCTTTGGCAACGCGATTTTTGAGCCCCTGTGGCGTGCGCCGTTCATCAAGAGCGTGCAGATCACGGTGGCCGAAACCGTGGGTGTGGGCAGTCGCGCCGGTTTTTACGACGGTGCCGGCGCCCTGCGCGATATGGTGCAAAACCACTTGTTGCAACTGCTTTGCATTGTGGCCATGGAGCCGCCCGTCTCTCTCGATGCCGACGATGTGCGAGATGAAAAGCTCAAGGTGCTGCGCTCCTTGCGCAAGATGGACCTGGCTGCCATACGCAGGGACACGGTGCGAGGGCAGTACGGTGCTGGCGTGGCCGACGGGCAGTCGGTTCGCGGTTATCTGCAGGAGGACGGTGTGCCAGCGGGCAGCCAGACTGAAACCTTTGTGGCGCTGCGCGCACACATCGACAACGCCCGCTGGGCCAATGTGCCCTTCTTTTTGCGCACCGGCAAACGCATGGCCAAGCGCCATTCAGAGATCATCATTGAATTTGCCGAGCAGCCCTTTTCAATCTTTGGTACCGGCCCCAACCACCAGCCCAACCGATTGATCATCACGTTGCAACCGGAGGAGTCGATCCATCTGGGCATGATGGTCAAAGAGCCCGGCTCGGGCATGAACCTGCACCCGGTCAAGCTCGAACTGGACCTTCAGTCGTCCTCCGACAAGCGGCGCGCTGAGGCCTACGAACGCTTGCTGATTGACGTCATGAAGGGTCGCTTGACCCATTTCATGCGGCGCGACGAGCTCGAGGCTGCCTGGCGCTGGGTCGAGCCCATTTTGCGGGGGTGGCAGGCGCTGGACGACAAGCCGCGCAGCTACCCGGCAGGCAGTTGGGGGCCGGCGACCGCGTCGGCGCTGATGGCCCGTGAAGACCTGACCTGGTTCGAGGAATCCTGATGGCATTGCAGCCCCAATCCGCTTGGGATCTGCCACCCACGGTTGGGCGGCAGATCTCGTTCGTGTCGATCCAGGCCGATGGTGCGCCTTCTGCGATCGCGCGCGATGTGGCCCAGCGCTTGCGCCAAGCCCTCGCCGCGCGTGGCCATGCGGTTCTGCATGTCTCTGGCGGCAAGTCCCCCGTGGCCCTGTTCCATGCCTTGCGCGGGCAGTTGCTGGACTGGTCGCGGGTGCAGGTGAGTCTGGCCGATGAGCGTTGCCTGCCCATGGGTCACGCCGACAGCAACGCCACTTTGGTGCAGGCCCATCTGCTGCAGGGGCCGGCGGCACATGCGAAGTTTGTGCCCCTGGTGCCGCAGCGCACCGAGCCGCTGCCGCCGATCTCAGAGTTGGCCCGGCATGCCGACCAAGCGCTGCGGGCCATGGGCCCGGCCGACGTGCTGATTCTGGGCCTGGGCAGCGATGGCCACACCGCGTCCATCTTTCCCACCATGGCCGCGCTGGCGCAGGCGCTCGATGATCACAACCCATTGACCTGCATGCCAGTTGAGAGCGATTGCACCGCGCCGCAGGCGCGCTATGCACGCGTCACGCAGACGCTCGCCCACTTGCTCAGCGCGCGGCACATCGTGCTGCCGGTGGCCGGTGCCGACAAGCAGGCGGTGCTGCGTCTGGCATGCCAGCGGACCCAGCCGCAATACCCGATCTCTTTCGTCTTGCACCAATCGAAGGCCCCGGTGGCCGTCTGGATCTGCCCATGAGCGCCACTGCCCACCCCCGCCTGCTTGACGTGACGGCTCGCATCGAGCAGCGCAGCGTGACCACGCGCGCGGCCTACCTGGCTGTGGTGCATGCTGCCCGCAAAAATGGACCCTACCGCAGCGCCATGGGCTGCGCCAACGCGGCCCATGCATACGCGGCCATGCCCCCATCCGACAAGCTGATGCTGCGGCAAGAGCGGGCCCCACACCTGGGGCTGATCACGGCCTATAACGACATGCTGTCGGCCCATCAGCCCTACGAGCACTACCCCGAGCGCATTCGAAGCAGCGCGCGCAACTTTGGCGCCACTGCGCAGGTTGCTGGGGGCGTGCCGGCCATGTGTGACGGCATCACCCAGGGCGAAGATGGCATGGAGCTGTCGCTGTTTTCCCGCGATGTGATTGCCCTGGCCACCGCCGTGGGTCTGTCGCACAACGTGTTCGATGCCGCCTTGTTTCTGGGCGTGTGCGACAAGATCGTGCCGGGGCTGCTCATGGGCGCGCTGCAGTTTGGCCATCTGCCGGCCGTGTTCGTGCCGGCCGGCCCCATGACCTCGGGTCTGTCCAATGGCGAAAAGGCCAGGGTCAGGCAGCAGTACGCCCAGGGCCTGGTCGACCGTCAAGCGCTGCTCGATGCCGAACAGGCGGCTTATCATGGGCCGGGTACCTGCACTTTCTACGGCACAGCCAATTCCAACCAAATGCTCATGGAGATCATGGGGCTGCATCTGCCGGGCTCCTCATTTGTCAACCCCGGCACGCCCTTGCGCGAGGCGCTCACCGAAGCCGCGGTACAGCAGGCCGTGCTGCTGTCGCGCCAGAGCGAGGCGGCGCTGGGTCTGCAGATGGACGCCCGCGTGATCGTCAACGGCATGGTGGGCCTTCTGGCCACCGGTGGCTCGACCAATCACACCCTTCACTTGGTGGCCATGGCCAGGGCCGCCGGCTGGATCATTGACTGGGATGATTTTTCCGACCTCTCGGCTTGCGTGCCCTTGTTGGCGCGCATCTATCCCAACGGGCAGGCCGATGTGAACCATTTTCACGCCGCTGGCGGGATGGGCTTTCTCATTGCCCAGTTGCTTCGCGGCGGTCTGCTGCATGAACAGGTGCAAACCATCTTGGGGCCAGGGCTCGATCGCTACACCCGGGAGCCCTGGCTCGATGGCGGTCGGCTCGGCTGGCGCGCAGTGCCCGAACAATCTGCCGATGAGCAGGTGCTGCGCCCGATCGAGCGGCCCTTTGGTACCGACGGCGGTCTGCGCCTGCTGCAGGGCAACTTGGGTCGGGCCATCGTCAAGGTGTCGGCCATTGCTCAAGAGCACCGCCGGGTGCGTGCGCGCGCTGTGGTGGTGACCGATCAAAAGCAGATCGAGCAGCTGTTCAAGCAAGGCCAGCTCGAACGCGATTTTGTTGCCGTGGTGCGCAACCAGGGCCCGCAGGCCAATGGCATGCCTGAACTGCACAAGCTCACCCCC
>JAJTGH010000131.1 GCA_021299555.1 Comamonadaceae bacterium | reverse complement strand
CGTAGCGGTCAACCACAGCAGTGCCATGGCGAAAAAGCCGCCATGGAGCAGCAGCATCATGGGACCAAATCCAATCAGGCCCAAGGCAACCCAGTTTTGGCTCAGCGTCATCAGGTTGCTGTAGACCAGGAACGTGAAGATGGCCAGCAGCAGGCGGCCGCTTCGGCCGGCTCTGGGGTTGGCATGGGCCATGGCCACAGCCAGCAGCACCAGGTTCAGTCCAGATAGTGTCAGTCCAATGCGCCAGATCAGCTCACCCTGGTTGATGCGCGTTGGCGCTTCAATCAGCCCCAGCGTAGAGAGAAATTTGAAGGACCCGGTGTCCAGCGTCACCGGCTTTGTGTCGCTGATGCGCGCGCTGTAGGTCTCAAACTGGCTTACACGCAGCGCCGGATTCTTGCCGGTGGCATCCTGCTTGTCCTGAAATTCAAGGCGATGGCCTTGATCGAGCCGCAGGGCCTGGCTCGATTCGAGGATCTCAATGCGTCCCGATTTTGCGGTGATCTGCTGTTGAGCTGGGAGTTGCGATCGATAAAAAACACCCGCGAGCCGTCGGATGACTCCTGAAATTGACCAGGCGCAACCCGGTCAAGGTTGCTGCGCTGCTGATAACTGCTGCGCAACTCTTGGGTCTTTTGATTGGTCCAGGGCCAAAGCCAAAGTGCCGAGACAGCAATGACCAGCAAAACCGGCCACGAAAAGCGCATCACGGGGGGAACAAAGCTGGCCAGGCCGCGGCCGCTGGAAAACCAGATCACCATTTCGCTGTCGCGGTACAGGCGCGACAGTGTGGTCAAAATCGCAATGAACAGCGACAGGCTCAAGATGGTGGGCAGACGCCCGAGCGTGGCGTAGGCGAGCAGCAGCAAGATGTCCTGCGGGCTGACCTGGCCCTTGGCCGCCAGGCCGAGCGTGCGTATGAGCACAATGGTCAAAATGATGGTGACAAGCACCACCAAAGTTGCGCCAAAGCTGCGCGCCAGCTCTTTGCGCAAGGACGATTGGAATAACATGTCGCGTTTAAATGGCTAACAGCTCAAGTGGCTACACACCCGATTATGGACTTTGAACTCAAGACCCTCAGCCGACCTCGCTCGGCTTCCGAAAAATGCGATGCCCTGGTGGTGCTGGTTCCGGCCCATGTGACCCCAGGCGCGGATGCGTTGTCAACCCTGATCTCTGGCGCCATCAAGGCGGGCCATTTTGACGCCGAGCGTGGCAAGATGCTGCAGTCTTACCGCAGCCCCGGCGTCAGCGCGACCCGCCTGATCCTGGTCGGGGTGGGCAGCGGCAGCGGCAAGGACGTCAGGGCCGCCGTTGCCGCGGCCATGGGGCCGATCAAGGCCAGCAGCGCACAGAAGATCATCTTGAGTCTCTCGTGGCTCGCGACCGACGATGGCCTGGGCTCCGATCAGGTGCAGGCTGCTGTGCTGGCCTGTGCCGATGGTGCTTACAGCTATCGGCTGACCAAATCCAAACCAGCCGCCCCACGGCTTGAGAAGGTGCTCATTGGCGTGCCGGCCGCCGCCTCGGTTCGACAGGGCTTCCAAGCCGGCCTTGCGGTGGCCCGCGGCATCGACTTGGCCCGTGAATGGGGCAACCGACCGGCCAACCATGCCACCCCGACCATGCTGGCTGGCGCTGCCCGCGATCTGGCCAAGCTGCGCGGCATTCGCGCCGAAGTGCTGGGCCCGCGCGAGGTCGCCCGGCTGGGCATGGGCTCGTTCATGGCGGTGGCCCGCGGATCGCAGGAGCCTTTGCGTTTTATTGTGCTGCGCTACAGCGGCGCTGCCCGCGATCAGGCGCCGGTGGTGCTTGTGGGCAAGGGCATCACGTTTGACACCGGCGGGATTTCGATCAAGCCCGCGCCCGAGATGGACGAAATGAAGTTCGATATGTGCGGTGCGGCCAGCGTTCTGGGGGCCTTTCGCGCCTTGGCCGAACTGCAGCCAAACATCAACGTGGTCGGTCTGATCCCCGCCTGTGAAAATATGCCCGATGGCCGGGCGCTCAAGCCTGGTGATGTGGTGCGCAGCATGAGCGGGCAGACGATTGAGGTGCTCAACACCGACGCCGAGGGTCGGCTGATCCTTTGCGATGCGCTGACCTATGCCGAGCGTTTCAAACCCAGGGCGGTGGTCGATATTGCCACGCTCACCGGAGCCTGTGTGATCGCGCTGGGGGCCGTGCGTTCGGGCCTGTTTGCCAGCGATGATGCCTTGGCACTGGCGCTCAGCGAGGCCGGCGAGGCGGCCCTGGACCCATGTTGGCGCATGCCCCTGGATGACGAATACGCCGAAGGCCTGAAAACCAATTTCGCCGATGTGGCCAACGTGGCCGGGCGGGCGGCGGGGTCGGTGACAGCGGCCAAATTTTTGCAACGTTTTGCTGCCAAATACCCTTGGGCGCATCTCGATATTGCTGGCACCGCCTGGAAGGGTGGGGCGGCCAAGGGCTCCACCGGGCGGCCCGTGGGGCTGCTGGTGCATTACCTTCTGGCCCAGGCCGCGTCTGCTCCCAAGCGAGCCCGGGTGAGCCGACGGGCCAAGGCATGAAACGGGTCGAGTTTCATTACAACGTCAGCGACAAGTTTGGCTACCTGGTACGCCTGCTGCACAAAATCATTGATCGAGAGCTCAAGGTGGTGGTCACCTGTGCCCCCGATGATCTCACTGTGCTCGATCAGCGCCTCTGGGCCGAGCCGGCGGCCTCCTTTTTGCCCCATTGCCTGAGCAGTGCGCCGCCCAGCACTTTGAGCGCGACGCCGATCTGGCTGGCCCCCGCTCTGCCCGAGGGCGCGCAGCATCAGGTGCTGCTCAATTGGGGAGCGCCAATACCTCAGTCGCTCGGTCAGCTCCAGCGCCTGCTCGAGCTCGTGGCCAGTGATCCGACCGACGCGCAAGCCGGACGCCAGCGCTGGCGCCAGTACCAGGCGCTGGGTTTTGAAATCCAGCCGTATGACCGCAAGGGGTGCGATTGATGCGACTCAGGGCCATGGGCGCAAATGCTTGTCAATGGGACAGCTACTGAGGCATCAGTTTTTTGGTTTGCCCCGGATTTGTTCTGGTCAGACCGTGAAAGGGTTTGTCCCGGCGGGGTTTTTTGGAGTCGGGCCGGATTTTTCGGTTATCGTCCGCGGGTTGAGTTCACCCTTCCATCCCTCAACCCTTTTGTTTTTTCCTTTGGGAGTTTTTATGCAAATGAAGCTGAAATTGGGCGCTGCAGCTGCTCTTACCCTGGTGTCGGGCCTTGCCGCGGCCCAAGACACACAGGTGGTCCGCATTGGCCACGTCGCCCCGGTCTCGGGCGCCCAGGCGCATTACGGCAAAGACAACGAAAACGGCGTTCGCATGGCCATTGAAGACCTCAATGGTCAAAACATCGTGATCGGTGGCAAGAGGATCCGCTTTGAGATCGCGGCTGAAGACGATGCAGCCGACCCCAAGCAGGGCACGGCGGCTGCACAAAAGCTGTGTGACTCCAAAGTCGCCGGTGTGGTTGGTCACCTTAACTCGGGCACCACCATTCCCGCCTCCAAGGTCTACAACGACTGCGGCATTCCACACGTCACAGGCGCTGCCACCAACCCCAACCTGACCCGCCCTGCTTACAACACCACGTTCCGCATCATTGCCAATGACAACGCCCTGGGGGCCGGTCTGGCCAATTACGCGTCTGACTCGCTCAAGCTCAAGCGCGTGGCCATCGTGGACGACCGCACGGCCTACGGCCAAGGCGTGGCCGAGGTGTTCAAGCGCACGGCCCTGGCCAAGGGCATGCAGGTGGTTGACGAGCACTTCACCACCGACAAAGCCACCGACTTCATGTCCATCTTGACTGCCATCAAAGCCAAGAACCCCGATGCCGTGTTCTTCGGTGGCATGGATCCGCAGGCCGGCCCCATGCTGCGCCAGATGGAGCAGCTGGGTATGGGCAACGTCAAGTACTTCGGCGGTGACGGCATCTGCACGTCCGAGATCGCCAAGCTGGCCGCCGGTGCCAAGACCCTGGGCAACGTGGTGTGCGCCGAAGGCGGTGCCTCGCTGGCCAAGATGCCTGGCGGCGAAGCCTGGAAGAAGCGCTATGACGCCAAGTACCCCAACCAGTTCCAGGTCTACAGCCCCTACACCTACGACGCCACCTTCTTGCTGGTCGACGCCATGAAGCGGGCCAATTCCGTGGATCCCAAGGTCTATACCGCCCAGTTGCCCAAATCCAACTTCAGAGGCGTGACCAGCGTGATTTCGTTTGAGCCCAACGGTGAACTCAAAAACCCCGCTTTCACGCTCTATCAGTACAAGGACGGTAAAAAGGTTCCCCTGTAAGGCAACCCGTGCCCCAATAAAAAACCGCCCGAGGGCGGTTTTTTATTGGCACGCTCAAAGTTCGCGCATGTCCACCGGCTGGGGCTGCCTCGCGGCAGCCCCAGCGCGTCCTCACCGGTTTATTTGAGGACCGGCGAGACCTGCCGCCAAACGCCGCCCTTGGCCTGATCGACAGTCACAAACTCCGGATCGAAGTGGTTGTTCTTGAAGCTGGCCGGCCCGAAGAATACGGGGTGGTTGGAGGCGGTCGCCTGCAAGGCCTTGACGGCCGCATCGGTCGTCAGGTTGCGACCGGCTGCTTGCAGACCTTTGACAAACCAGTCGGCATAGGCATAGGCAAGGAAGGCATTCTCATCGGGTTCCAGATTGAAGCGCTTTTTATAGGAGTCCACCCAGGCCTTGTCTGCGGTGGCGGTCGCTGCGTCAAGGATCTTCCAAGGTCCTACGCCGTACAGGCCTTCGATCGCGTCCTTGCCGAGCTTGGAGACGATGCTGGTGCGGCCGGGATTGCCGGTCAGCACAGCGACATTGTTCCAACCGATTTTCTTGATCTCGGCCATCATGCCCACGGTTTCGCGTGTGACGGTGGCCATGACGATCAGGTCAACGCCGGCTGCACGCATGCGCGCCACCTGGCTGGAAAAATCAATTTCGCCGGGCTTGTAAGAGGCTTCTGCGGCCAGCGTCATGTTCTTGGCCGCCATGGCGCTCTTAACCCCACGGCCGATCAGATCACCGAAGGGACCTTCCATGTAGACCCAGCCCACCTTTTTGAAGTTGGGGTTCTGGTCGAGCAGCCAGGTCAGCCCCAGGTGCGTGGTGGTGTGATAGTCCGGCACGGTGGTAAACAGGCGAGGACTCTTGCCGGCGATTTGCTGCAGCACGGCCGATGCGGCCCAGGGCGCAAAGTAGATCACGCCTTCATCAACTGCCCGCTTGACGACGGCCGCATTGGTGCCCGAGCCAAAAGTGTTGACCATGGCAAACACTTCGTCCTTGCGGATCAGTTTGTCGACCGCACGCACCGCCTGCTGCGGCTGGCTGGCATTGTCTTCGACGATGAAGCGAATGCGACGGCCATGGATGCCACCGGCCTCGTTGACCTCGTCAAAACGCATTTGGGTGCCATTTCGCAGTTGCGGCATGCCCGCAGCCACCGGGCCCGAAAGGTCCATGTGGGTGCCGATCACGATTTCCTTGTCGCTGACGCCGGCAGCTTGTGCCGACCAGGGTACGGCGGCCGCCAGCAGGGTTGCGATGGCGCTGCCCATCCATTGACGCTTGCTCATTTTCATGTGGTCTCCTCGAAGGTTGCGGGTGAAAAAATACTTACAGGGCTGAACCGGGCTGTCGTGAGGGCCGGCTCAGGGGGGATACATGGTGGCAATCAGCGCCGCGTACTTGGCGGTGACGACCTTGCGCTTGAGTTTCATGGTCGGCGTGAGTTCTTCGTCTTCGGCGGTCAGCAACTGATCGATCAGGCGAAAGTCCTTCACCTGCTCAACCCGGGCCAGGCGGCTGTTGACGGTTTCGATCTCATTGCGGATAAGCTGCAGGACCTGCGGCGCGCGTGTCAGGCTCGCAAAGTCGGTGTAGGGCACTTGGTGGTCTTGCGCGAATTTGGCAACGTTGTCGGGATCGATCATGACCAGGCAGGTGACAAAGCGCTTGGCCTCACCAATGATGACCGCATCGGAGATGTAAGGGCTGAACTTGATCTGGTTTTCGATCAGGCTGGGCGTGATGTTCTTGCCGCCCGAGGTGATGATGATGTCTTTGATGCGGTCCTTGACGCGCAGGTAACCATCGGAATCGATCTCGCCACAGTCGCCGGTGTGCAGCCAGCCTTGCTCGTCGATGGCCTCGGCGGTTTTTTGCGGCAGTTTCCAGTAGCCGGCAAACACATTTGGGCCACGCACCAGAATTTCTTCGTCGGCGCCGATGTGCACCTCGGTGCCCAAGGCCTTGACGCCTGCGTAGCCGATCTTGATGCGAGACGGCGGCGTGGCGGTGCAAAAGCCGCAAGTTTCGGTCAGGCCATAGGACTCGATCAGGTCAATTCCGATGGACATATACCACTTGAGCAGGTCGGGGGGCACCGGAGCAGCGCCGGTCAGCGCGGTCTTGATTTCGGACAAGCCCAAAAAGCTGCGCAGGTTGGTAAACACCAGGGTCTGCATGAGCCGATAGCGCAGTCGGCGCAGGGTCGAGACCTCGCGCTGGGCCAGTCGCTCCTGGGCAATCGCCGCGCCCTCTGTGGTGACCAGGCGGTAGGCCCATCGCGCCAGGGGGATGGCATCTTGCAGGTAGAGCGTGACCTGTGAATAGAGCTTTTCCCAAAAGCGGGGTGGGCCGAACAGCAGGTGGGGCACAACCTCGCGCACATCGTTGAAGACCGTGCCTGCGTTTTCAGGAAAGTGAACGATGGGCCCGAGTGCCAAGGGGTTGTAGACCGTGCCCATGCGCTCGGCAATATGACACAGCGGCAAAAAGGACAGGGTGCGATCCCCTTGCTGCAGGTTCAGGTATTGCGGCGCGCTGGCGATCTGAAAGACCAGGTTGCAATTTGCCACCATGGCCCCCTTCGGTTGGCCGGTGGTGCCTGAGGTGTAGACCAAAAACGCGGTGTCATCGGGCTGACCCGCATCGATCGCCGCCTCAAAGCGCGCCCGGGCTCCTGCGT
>JAJTGH010000130.1 GCA_021299555.1 Comamonadaceae bacterium | reverse complement strand
CTGGGTCATCTGTTGTTGGAGCCGGGTTCTGGCGGCGATGGGGCTTTTGGCCATGCCAGAATCGGCGCCATGGAACTGGTGACTTTTCTGATCGATTTCATCTTGCATGTCGACCGCTACCTGGAGGCGTTCACGCGGGACTACGGCACCTGGGTCTACGCGCTGTTGTTTGCCATTGTTTTTGTCGAGGCCGGTGTGGTGGTGATGCCCTTTTTGCCGGGAGACTCCCTGCTGTTTATTGTGGGGGCGCTGTGCGGGGTGCAGCTGCTCAGTTTGCCGCTGGCGATGGCGCTGTTGCTGGTGGCTGCGATTTTGGGCGATCAGTGCAACTATGCGGTGGGCCGCTGGGTTGGACCTCGGGTGTTTGCCTGGCCCGATTCGCGCCTGTTCAACCGCAGCGCTTTCAATCAGGCGCACCTGTTTTATGAGCGCTACGGCGGCATCACCATCGTCATAGCCCGCTTCATGCCATTCGTACGCACGTTTGCGCCGTTTGTTGCGGGCGTGGCCGAGATGAATCGGGTGCGATTTACGGCCTACAACGTGGCCGGTGCTGTGCTGTGGGTGGTGGGTCTGACCGGCGCTGGCTACCTGTTTGGCAATCTGGTTTGGGTGCAGCAAAATCTCAGCAAGATCATTTGGGCGTTGATCATCGTGCCCGGCCTGATCGCCCTGTTTGGCGCGTGGCGGGCTCGGCGCAGTCAGGCGGCATGATCGCCTGCCGGGGCTGGCCTCAAAGCGTCCGATTGCGCGCCAGGGGCGGATTTTTGGCAAAGTAGCGCTCGATCCCGCGCATCAGGGCCTCGGACAGCTGGTTTTGGTACTCGACGTCGCGCAGCTTGATTTCTTCGTCCGGGTTGCTGATGAAGGCCGTCTCCACCAGCACGCTGGGAATGTCGGGGGCTTTGAGCACGGCAAAGCCAGCTTGCTCGACCCGCGGCTTGTGCAGCTTGCCCACGCGCGCGAGTTCACCGAGCATGGCGCTGCCCACTTGCAGGCTGTCGTTGATCTGGGCCGTGGTGCTCATGTCAAGCAGGGCCTGGCGCACACTGGGATCGTGCACCCTGATGTTGACCCCGCCCACGCCATCGGCCGCATTTTCTTTGTCGGCCAGCCAGCGCGCTGCACTGCTGGTTGCGCCGCGTTCGCTGAGCACAAAGACGCTGGCGCCCTGCGGCCTGGGCGTGAAAAATGCATCGGCATGGATGCTGATAAACAGATCCGCCTGTACCCGCCGGGCCTTTTGCACCCGCACATGCAGCGGGACGAAGTAGTCGCCCTCCCGTGTCATGTAGGCCCGCATCGTGGGCCGGGCGTTGATGCGATCGCGCAGCAGCATGGCCACTTGCAGCACCACGTCTTTTTCCCGGGTCCCGCCCGGTCCGATGGCTCCCGGGTCCTCCCCGCCGTGGCCAGGGTCGATGGCGACGATGAGCAAGCGGTCGGTCGCGCCGCTCGCTCGCCCCGTCTCTTGTGCTGGGGGGCTGGCTCGCTGGCTGCGCTGGGCGATGAAATCACCGAGCGGGTCTGCAGGAGGGGTTGGATCGGTCGCTGCGCGATGCCCGCGCTGGCGCAGGTCGGCAATCAGGCTTTCAAGCGGATCGACCGCTTTGGCCGGATAAAGGTCGAGCACCAGCCTGTGCTGATAGTTGCCAACCGGTCTGAGCTGAAAGACCTGCGCCGTGGTGGCGTGGCGCAGATCGATGAGCATTTGAACCTGCCCCGTGGCTGCCTGGGTGATCCGGACGTCGACGATGTTGGGGTCATCGGCGGCGACCTTGCCCTCCCATAGGCGCAGTACCGGCTGCAATTGAAGCCCCTCGATGTCCACCCGCACCTGCGGTGGATGGTCGCTCTGGGTGTGGCGGGCGCGCAGCGGCTCGTCCGACTCGATCGTCACGCGGCTGTAATCCCTGGCCGGCCACAAGCGCACTGCCATGATGCGAGCGCTGCGTGCCAGGCTGCTGCCCAGCAGCATCAGCAGCGCGCCGCCCTGCAGCAGCAGGCGTCGCCGTTTCTCGGGCCTCATGCGACTGCAGCCGCGAGGGCCGCTCCGGTCGGTCCCCAGGCTTCAAGCCGGACCTGCCGGGGCGCATCGTCTTGGATGGCCCGGGGTGTGCTGCGGATGAAGATCCGCAGGTCTGCCGGCGGCAGCAGGCCTGCGGCGCGCTCTGGCCACTCCACCAGCTTGAGGCCCGGAGCGGCGAACAGGTCACGCAAACCCGCCTCTTCCCATTCCTGCGGATCGTTGAAGCGGTAGAAATCCAGATGGGACAAGGACAGCTGGCTCTGGCCGATCGGCACCTGGTAGGTTTCAAGCACGGTGTAGGTGGGACTTTTGATGCGCCCGCCCACGCCCAGTGCCTGCAAGACATGGCGCGCCAGCGTGGTCTTGCCAGCGCCCAGATCGCCGTGCAATTCGATCAGAGCATCACCCGGATGGGGCAGTGCGAGCAGGGCGCGGGCCAGCCGGCCGGCAAAGGCTTGGGTATCGGCCTGACTGTGCCAGACCGTGCTTTCTACAATGGCCGGATGCAAGGCCGGACGCTCAGGGACGATCATCAGCTCGTGTCTTCGATTCGGGAATGGGCCCGTGAGCTCGGATTCTCGCAAATCGGTGTGGCTGGGGTCGATCTGTCCTCGGCAGAGCCCGGGCTGGCTGCGTGGCTGGCCGCTGGCTTTCATGGCGAGATGGAATACATGGCCCGCCACGGCATGACGCGGGCCCGACCGGCCGAACTGTTGCCGGGCACTGTCAGTGTGATCACAGCCCGCATGGACTATCTGCCGGCCCACACTGAGGCGGACTGGGCCGCACGCGAGCTCAGCAGAATCGATCAATCGGGTCAGGCGGTGGTCTCGGTCTATGCCAGAGGCCGTGACTATCACCGGGTGCTGCGCTCGCGCCTGAGCAGCCTGTCTGCCCGCATTGCTGGGCAGGTGCAGGGTCTGGGCCACCGCGCCTTCACGGATTCGGCGCCGGTCTTGGAGGTGGAACTGGCCGCGCGCAGTGGACTGGGCTGGCGTGGCAAGCACACGCTGCTGCTCAACCGGGATGCCGGCTCCATGTTCTTTTTGGGCGAGATCTTCGTGGACATGGCCTTGCCAGCGACCGAGCCGATCGCGACCCACTGCGGCACATGCAGCGCCTGCCTGGATGTGTGCCCCACCCAGGCCATTGTGGCGCCCTATCGGCTCGATGCGAGGCGCTGTATTTCCTACCTCACGATCGAGCATGCCTCAGCGATCCCCGAGCCCCTACGGCCCATGATCGGCAACCGCATTTATGGTTGCGATGATTGCCAACTGGTGTGTCCCTGGAACAAGTACGCGCAGCGCAGCACCTTGGCCGACTTTGACGCCCGACCGGATCTCGCGGCCCCAGACCTGCTGACGCTCTGGTCCTGGAGCGAGGAGGAATTTTTGCGCCGCACCGAGGGCAGCGCAATCCGGCGGATCGGTCATGAGCGCTGGCTGCGCAACATGGCGGTCGCTTTGGGCAACGCTTTGGCAGGCAATCCGGCCCATGCTGACCAGATCCGTAGTGCGCTTGGGCAGCGTCTGGACCATCCCAGCGACATGGTGCGCGAGCATGTGCGCTGGGCCCTGGCGCGATGACCGGTGCTGCCTGCACCTGCGAACGCCCAAACTGGTGCCTTTTGTGCGCCTCGGATGCACCGAAGCAGGGCTTGCTTCAGACAGCAAGCCTGCCACGCACCGCCATGATGCGCCGTGGGTGGCACGCAATTCGCGTAACCCATGATCAGGAAACGGATCGGTGCGTTCCACATGCAATGACGCCGCGGCGGGCGCAAGGCCTTGCGGCGAAAATGGCAATATGGCTTGCGACCGGACTGCGTCCTTGGACACACTGCGGACACTGGCTTATCAATCTTCTTTCACTGAGGAACCCATCCATGAAATTCACCAAACGCGCTCTTTTTGTTGCTGCATCGGCTGCAATGATGTCCCTGGTCGGCACGGCCTGGGCCCAGACGGCGATGGACAACATACAAAAGACCAAGCTGATCAAAATCGCTATTCCGACCGATTTCCCACCCTATGGCTTTGTGGGTATCGACCTCAAGCCCCAGGGCTTGGATGTCGACATGGCCAACTACATCGGCGCCAAGATGGGCGTCAAGGTGGAGTTGGTGGTGGTCACCAGCGCCAACCGCATTGCTTACCTGCAGACCAAGAAGGCCGATCTGGTCATCTCCACGCTGGGTAAAAACGCCGAGCGTGAAAAGGTGATTGATTTCACGTCCGCCTATTCGCCCTTCTTCCAGGCCATTTATGGTGCCAAGACGCTGACGGTCAAGTCCATGGCGGACCTGGCGGGTAAGACCGTGGCGGTGACCCGAGGCGCCATCGAAGACCAGGAGTTGACCAAGGTCGCCCCTGCTGGCACCGATCTCAAACGCTTTGAGGACAACAACGCCACCGTCTCAGCGTTTGTGTCCGGCCAGACCCAGTTGCTGGCCACGGGCGCTTCGGTTGCTGGCGTGATGATGCAGAAAAATCCGCAACTGGCCGCTGAATACAAACTCCTGCTCAAGGACAGCCCCAACTTCATCGGGGTGGGCAAAGGCGAAGATGCTTTGCGTACGCGCGTCAATGCCATCATTGCCGAGGCCAAAAAGTCTGGCGACATCGATAAGATGGCGCAAAAGTGGTTGGGCCGTCCGGCCGGTCAGTTGCCCGAATGAGCTGCTGCAGGCCTGACTCGGAATGAGCATTGAGCTGGACTTTGCTTCAGTTTTGACCCAATGGCCCTTGCTGCTCAAGGGCGTGGGCTGGACTTTGGGCCTGACGGCGGTGTCGGCGGTGCTCGGTGTTTTGCTTGGCGTGGCCTGCGCCTGGTTGCGCACCCAAGGCCCACCCTGGAGTCGGGCTGCCGTTGGCGCTTACGTGGAGCTCATACGCAACACGCCGTTCATCGTCCAGCTGTTTTTCATTTTTTTCGGCTTGCCAGCCGTGGGCTTGCGCCTGGGCCCGGAATGGTCCTCAGTGATTGCCATGGTGATCAACCTGGGAGCCTACTCGGCTGAAATCGTGCGCGCCGGCATACAGGCCACGCCGGTGGGTCAGGTCGAGGCTGCATTGAGTCTGGCCCTGACCCGCATGCAGACCTTCATCTGGGTCGTGCTGCCGCCGGCTCTGCAGCGGGTCTGGCCCGCCCTGGTCAGTCAAATCATCATCGTGATGCTTGGCTCGGCCGTCTGCGGTCAGATCTCCACGCAGGAGCTAAGTTTTGCCGCCAACCTGATTCAAAGCCGCAACTTCCGCGCTTTTGAAGCCTTTATTGTCGCCACGATCATTTATTTGATGTTGTCGATCGCCACACGCAGTGCGCTCAACTGGTTCGGTCAGCGTTTCCTGTTTGGGGGGCGCCGTGGTTGAGTTTTCACTTTGGGATATTGTTCGCAACTTGCTGTTGGCTGCCCGCTGGACCGTGGTGCTGTCACTGATTGCCTTTGTCGGTGGTGGCCTGGTCGCACTGGCACTGCTGGTGGCGCGCTCCACGCCCAGCACTGGTTTGCGAAGGTCGGTGGCCGCTTATGTGCAGCTGTTCCAGGGCACTCCTTTGTTGATGCAGCTTTTCCTGGCCTATTTCGGCATGGCCCTTTTGGGCGTGGAAACATCAGCGTGGACCGCAGCGGCCGTGGCCCTGACCCTGTACAGCAGCGCTTTCCTGACCGAGATCTGGCATGGCTGCGTCCGCTCTATTCCCAGGGGCCAGTGGGAGGCGGCTCAAAGTCTGGCGCTGAGTTTCACCGAACAGCTGCGTCATGTGGTGTTTCCGCAGGCGGCCCGCATCGCGGTGGCGCCCACGGTAGGGTTTTTGGTGCAGGTGGTCAAGGGCACGGCGCTGGCTTCGGTTATCGGCTTTGTGGAGCTGACCAAGGCCGGCACCATGATCACCAATGCCACATTCAAGCCCTTTGTGGTCTACAGCTGTGTGGCGATTTTGTATTTTTTGATGTGTTACCCGATCAGCCTGTACGCGCGATTCCTGGAAGGCCGGCTCCATGCCAAACGCACCTGATACGCCAGCCATCTTGATCGAGGGCCTGCGCAAATCCTTCGGAGCCAACGAGGTGCTCAAAGGGATCGATCTGCGGGTGAAGGCGGGCGAGGTGATAGCCATCATCGGCAAAAGCGGTTCGGGCAAAAGTACATTGCTGCGCTGTATCAACGGTCTGGAAATGTTCCAGCAAGGCATGCTCGAGGTGCAGGGTCAGCGCCTGACCTACAGCGACCCGCAGGCCATGCGGGCTCTGCGCCAGCAGGTGGGCATGATTTTTCAGTCCTTCAATCTGTTTCCGCATCTGAGCGTGGGCCGCAATATCAAGCTGGCCCCCGGCCTGGTCAAGCAATTGCCCGATGGGCAGATCGATGCCACCGCGCGCCGCTTGCTCGAGCGCGTCGGACTGGCCGAGAAATTTGATGCGTATCCAGACCAACTTTCGGGCTGGCCATGTCGCCGGGAATCTTGCTGTGCGACGAAATCACGTCGGCCCTAGACCCAGAACTGGTCGGTGAGGTCTTGGCCGTGGTGGAGTCGCTTGCGCGAGAGGGCATGACCTTGCTCATGGTCACCCACGAGATGAATTTTGCCCGCAAGGTCAGCGATCGGGTGATCTTCATGCATCAAGGGCTGGTGCATGAGCAGGGCACGCCGGAGGAACTCTTCGCCCGGCCTCAGACCCCTGAACTCAAGCAGTTTTTGTCTTCGCTCACTTGATCCTTCAGCCCCCGTCAGCGCCCTGCCAGTGCCATGGCCAGCGGAAGGCTGAGCAGCCCCATCAGGGTGGAGACGGTGACCAGAGCGGCGACCATGGGGCCGTCATAGCCCATGCGGGCAGCCAGCACGTAGGCGCTCGAGGCGGTGGGCAGGCCGGCAAAGGCCATGAGCACCAGGGCCTGTGTGGGCTCAAGCCCGAGCAATCTCGTCAGGCCCCACGCGGCCAGCGGCAGCAGCAGGTGTTTGATGGCAATCAGGCACACACCCAGCAGTTTGGCGCGCGCCAGTGATGAAAGCTGCATCCGGCTCTAGCCATGCGGGTATCCGAAAGCCCAGCAGGTTGAGCACAAGGCCGCAGGCTGTGGCCAGGATCAGCGGGTTGGTCAGCAATTCGCGCCCCAAGTGGCGCTGCGAGTGGCGGGCCATGGGCCAGACTGCTGCGGTATTGAACAGGGGCACGCAGGTGCCAATGAGCACAGCGATCAGCAACAGGCCTTGAGCGCCTGCCAGACGCTCGGCCAGCGCCAGCCCGACGAACGAGTTGAAGCGAAAGCCGATCTGAGCGCCCGCGGCGTGCGCTCGGCGGTCGATGCGTCGGCCGATCAAAGGCAGATGGGGCAGGGCGTAGCTCAAGCCGATGCCAGTGGCTGCCAGAAGCAGGCCGCCGGCCATAAGGCCGGAGGCGGCCTGCAGATCGAGCGGACTTCTGACGATCGAGTAAAACAGCAAGACCGGGAAGAGCAGAAAGTAGACCAGGCGATCGATCTGTTCCCACAACGCACGATCGAGCGCGGTGTAGCGGCAGACCAAAAAGCCGCAGGCGATCAGCAAAAAGTCGGGCAGCAGGAGTTCGAAGTAATTCACCGCCCGAGAATAACCGCTTGCCCTGCGGGTTCACCCGATGCCGGGCGGGTCGCCGTCCATTAACATACCGTCTCTTTCTATGACATCCGGGCTGTGTGCTCAGAGAGGATTTTCGACATGATTGCTCGCCGTTTTATCGTTTCCGCCTTGCCTTTGTTGTCATTGGCCATGGTCAGTGGCGCTGCCCTGGCCCAGGCCTACCCGAGCAAGGCCATCAAACTGCAGGTTCCGTTTGCTCCGGGGGGCACCACGGACATCGTGGCGCGGGTGATTGCCGAGCCCCTGGGCAAGGCCCTGGGTCAAAACGTGGTGGTTGAAAACCGGGCGGGTGGCGGCGGCGTGGTGGGTGCCAACGAGACGGCCAAGGCCGTGCCTGATGGCTACTCCCTGGGCATGGCAACGGTCTCGACCACGGCGGCCAATCCGGCCATCAACCCCAAGATGCCCTACAACGTGCTGACGGACTTCACACCCATCATCAACATTGCCGCTACGCCCAACGTCATTGCAGTGCATCCGAGCTTCCCGGCCAAGGACTACAAGAGTTTTCTGGCCGAGATCAAGAAAAACCCCGGCAAGTATTCGTATTCTTCCTCGGGCACCGGGGGCATTGGGCACCTGCAGACCGAACTGTTTAAAAGTCTGACCGGCACGTTCATCACCCACATCCCTTACCGTGGTGCGGGACCGGCGCTCAATGACACCGTGGCCGGCCAGGTGCAGATTATTTTTGACAACCTGCCTTCTGCCTTGCCTTTTATCCAGCAGGGCCGGTTGGTGCCCATCGTGGTGGCTGCGCCGCAAAGGCTGTCTGTGCTGCCCAACATCCCGACCTTCAAGGACGTCGGGCTCGAGCCGGTCAATCGCATGGCCTATTACGGCATTCTGGGTCCCAAGGGCTTGCCCAAGGACGTGGTCGAAAAAGTCCATGCTGGCGTCAAGAAGGCGCTCGAAGATGGGGCCACGCGCAAGCGCATCGAGGACACGGGATCGATCGTCATCGGCAATACCCCCGAGCAGTTTGATGCACAGATCAAAGCCGAATTTGAGGTCTACAAGAAAGTGGTCGAAGGCGCCAAGCTGCGACTCGATTGACCCCTTGGTTGACGCCTTCATTGATGCATTGTGGCTTGAGGATGGCCTGGCTGCCAACACGCTGGCCGCCTATCGGCGTGACCTGAGCCACTATGCCCAATGGCTGGCGGGCCGGGGAAAGACCCTGGGCGCCAGCACAGAAACGGATCTCAACGATTATTTTGCCGTTCGGCATGCGAGCACGCGGGCGAGTTCTGCCAACCGGCGGCTGACAGTGTTCAAGCGTTTTTTCCGATGGGCGCTGCGTGAGAGACAGATCACGGTCGACCCAACGCTGCGCTTGCAGGCGGCACGTCAGCCCCAGCGCTTTCCCAAGAGCTTGAGTGAGGTTCAGGTCGACCAATTGCTCGGCGCCCCAGACTTGAACACGCCCTTGGGACTGCGTGACAAGGCCATGCTCGAGTTGCTTTATGCCAGCGGTTTGCGCGTGAGCGAATTGGTGCGGCTCAAGACCTTTCATGTGGGCTTCAACGAGGGCGTGCTGCGAGTTCTCGGCAAGGGCGGCAAGGAGCGCCTGGTGCCCTTTGGTGCTGTGGCCCGCGAACATCTGCAAACTTATATGGACTGGGCCCGCGCGGCGATTTTGACGGGCCAGCAGACTGAAGATTTGTTCGTGACCGCGCGCGGTCAGGGCATGAGTCGGGTGATGTTCTGGATGATCATCAAGAAGTATGCGAAGCAGACAGCCATTGCGGTGCCGCTGTCACCGCACACTCTGCGCCATGCGTTTGCAACGCATTTGCTCAACCATGGCGCCGACCTCAGGGCGGTACAAATGCTGCTCGGCCATGCTGACATCTCCACCACGACCATTTACACCCATGTGGCGCGCGAGAGGCTCAAGGCCTTGCATGCATCCCACCACCCGCGCGGCAGCTAAAGACCTGTGGGTCTAGGGGCCCGCCGCTCAGCGGTAGAGGTGATCGCGTGTGAATGGGTAGCTCGACTGGCTGCCGCGCAGGCGCCCATCTTCAACCTGGCCCGATGGGCGGATGACCAGCATTTGGTGCAGCCCGATCCAGCCTTGCTCAAAACCCATGGCGCAGCCGGCCAGGTAGAGGCGGTAGGCGCGCAGCGTCCTGCGCGCGTGCTGCTCACCTGTGTCGCTGGCCAGGGCCTGCAGCGCCGCCGCGAGTTGGCTCTCCAGTGCATCGGACCAGGCCCACAGGGTGCGGGCATAGTGCGGTCGCAGGTTTTCTGTGTCCACCATCTCCAAGCCGGCCTGTGCCATGGCACTGAGCACGGTGCTCACATGCAGCAGTTGTCCACCGGGGAAGATGTATTTCTCGATGAACTCGCCCAGACCCGCGCCGAGCTGGTGGTTGCGGGTGGAGCCGGAGGTGATGCCGTGGTTCATGACCAACCCCCCGGGGCGCAGCAAGCGCCAGATCTTGCGCAAATAGGTCGGTAGCTGGGCCTGTCCTACATGTTCGAACATGCCCACCGAGGCAATTTTGTCAAAGGGCTTGCTCTCATCGAGTTCTCGATAGTCCAGCAGCTCAATGCGCACCTGACTTTGCAGACCCTTTTCGGCGATCAGGCGCTGTACATGCTGGTGCTGGTTGTGCGACAGCGTGATCCCGGTGGCATCGACCCCGTAGTGCTCTGCGGCCCACAGCAGCAAGCCGCCCCAGCCGGCGCCGATGTCGAGCAGTCGCTCGCCAGGCTTGAGCATGAGTTTGCGGCAGATGTGATCGAGCTTGGCCTGCTGGGCTTGTTCCAGGCTCATGTCGGCGTCCCGGTAGTAGGCGCAGGAATAGACCCGGCGCGGGTCCAGCCAGAGGGCATAGAAGGCGTCGCAGATGTCGTAGTGGAACGCGATTTGCGCGGCATCTTTGCTGCGGCTGTGCGCCGCCAGCGCGCGGGTGCGCTGGCGCCATCGGCTCCACCAGGGGTCGGGTTTTTGGGCGGGGTTGGC
>JAJTGH010000129.1 GCA_021299555.1 Comamonadaceae bacterium | reverse complement strand
AGCTGCTGCTTCGTGGGCCGGCTGTCTGTCGAAAATCCGTCGTTTTGCCGCTTTGCCGCTGTGCGGAAGGGGATTGCCGCACATGGCACAGACCTTGCACATCATGCCGCATCTGTCGACTTTAAGGTCACTCGCATGAGCAATTCACCCATCTCCCAACAACTGCTTTGGCTCGATCCATTCAAGTCATTGAGCGGGCCGGAGCAAGCGCAGCTGGCAGCCGCTGGCCTGGTGGCGCAGTCCGTGGCCACACTCGATGAACTGGCTCGCCTGTGGTCGCATGCCGATCTGGTCGCATTGCGGCTGGAGGGCAGCACCGCATTGCTCGCTGAGGTCAAGGCCATGCTGGCTGCCGAGGGTTCTTCATTGCCCATCGTCTGCCGGGTCGAGCGCCGAGACCTGGAGCTGGCAGTGGCCGCCATGCGCGATGGCGCGGTGCATGTGATCGCCGCCGATGAGTTTTCAGCCGCGGCCTGGCAACTGGCCAGTCCGCGGGTGCACAGCACGCCTTTGGCAGCGCAGGTCCTGGCCAAGGTGGCTGCGCCGCGCACCGTGGTGTATGTGGATCCGGCCAGCCGACACCTGCTGGCGCTGGCTCAGCGTGTGGCCAAAGCGCCCGTGAGCGTTTTGATCGAAGGGCCCACAGGCGCTGGCAAAGAAGTGCTGGCCCGGGTGGTGCATGAATCTTCGAGCAGGGCGCGTGGGCCGTTCGTGGCCCTCAATTGCGCGGCTTTGCCCGATCACCTGATCGAAGACATGCTCTTCGGGCACGAGAAGGGCGCCTTTACCGGCGCTGTCAAAGAGCACCGCGGTCTGTTTGAACAGGCCCAGGGCGGCACCATCTTCCTCGATGAAATTGCCGAAATGCCCATGCACCTGCAGACCAAGTTGCTGCGCGTGCTGCAGGAGCGCCAGCTGGTGCGTCTGGGTGGCGAGCGGGCCATTGATCTGGATGTGCGCGTGCTGGCAGCGACCAACAAGGACTTGCGATCGGCCATGGCCGATCGCGAGTTTCGCGAGGACCTTTATTTTCGGCTCTCGACCTTCAAGTTGCGCGTGCCTGCGCTGCGCGAGCGGCCTGGTGACATCTTGCCTTTGGTGGCCCGGTTGCTCTCGCGCCATGCCCAGGATGGTCGGGCCTTGTCGGTCAGCCCTCAGGCGCAAGCCTGCTTGCTGGCGCACCGCTGGCCGGGCAATGTGCGCGAGCTTGAGAACGTGGTCTTGCGGGCGGTCGTGCTTTGTGTGGAAGACGAAATCACCCCGGCCCATTTGATGTTTGACGAGCCAGCTGACTGCACGGTGATGCAAGCTCGGCCCATGGCTGCACCAGCCGGTGCGGCCGCCGCAGCAGCAACCGCTGCCCATTCGTATGCCGCCGAGAACGCACCACCAGCGCCGATCTCCGGCCCTGCAGTCCACGGCCACAGCCCTCAGGTTATGCCAGGCGAGCAAGCCGTGCCGCTTCAGCCTGCTCAGGCTCAGTGGCTCCCCGGCGCGCCGGACGCGGCCACCTTCACAAGCGCCGCGCCCGCCGAGTCTCAAGAAGTGGTCAATTTGCAGCAGGCGGTGCAACTGAACGAGCACCAGCTGATCATGTCGGCCATACACAGTACTTTGAGCCGCATGGACGCCGCGCGCAAGCTGGGCATCAGCCCGCGCACCTTGCGCTACAAAATTGCCAAGCTGCGCGAGAGCGGGCTGGCGCTGACGGCTTGATTCAAGGAGAACGCCATGATCGAAAAAGCCACCTCCAACGCCAACATCCAGTCCATGCTGGCCACCTTGCGAGCCCACCAGACGCAGGCCGCCGGCGGCGCTGCTGCGCTGGAGACGCCAGCGCTGGAAAAGCCCAATTTCGGCGAGTCCATCAAGTCTTTGCTCAACCAGGTCAATGACGCGCAGACCCATTCGCGCCAAATGGCCGAGTCTTACGAGCGTGGTGAAAACGTCCCACTCACGGACGTGGTTCTGGCCATGCAGAAGTCGTCCCTGAGCTTTGAGGCCACCTTGCAGGTGCGCAACAAGGTGCTCAAGGCCTACGAAGAAATCCTGAACATGCCGGTGTGAGCACCGCGTCCCTATAAAGAACGCAAATCATGGCCACTTCCGCTACCGCCACCGCACCCTTGCCCGGCTTGGCTGCGCCTGCCGCAGGCACTTCGGGTGCCCTGACCACCACCGGCCCCGCTGGGGCAGAGCAGGTGCCTGAAGCACCATCGGGCCTGGTTGCGCGCATGTTTGCACCCGCCGGCCCGTTTGGCGCGGTGGGCCAGGTGATCAACCAGCCGGCCGTCAAAAAGGCCATGCCCTTTTTGATCGTTGCCGTGGTCATCATGCTGTTTGCAGCCATATACATGGCCATCAACGCCCCCAATTACCGATCCATCACGGCCGGCATGAGCGAGGCCGATACCCAGGCGGCCCTGGAAGCGCTCAAAGGCGGCGACTTCAAGCCGCATCTCGATCCCAATACCGGCCAGGTGACCGTGCCGAGCCAAAAGTTTCATGAGGCGCGGATTTTTCTGGCGTCCAAAGGCATTCCGAAAACCGCACCCACCGGGCTGGAGTCGCTCAAAGACCAGTCGGCCATGACCACCAGCCAATTCATGGAGCAGGTGCGTTATGTGGCGGCCATGGAGCAGGAACTGGCACGCAGCATCATGGCCATACAGGCTGTGCAAACCGCCCGGGTCCATCTGGCCATGCCCAAGCAGTCGGCCTTTGTGCGCGACCGCACGGCGCCCAAGGCGTCGGTGGTGGTGACTCCCCATCCGGGGCGCATCATGACACCGCAGCAGGTGCAGGCGATCGTCAATTTGGTGGCCTCCAGCGTGCCACTGCTCACGCCCGAGCATGTCTCGGTGGTGGACAACCAGGGCAAGCTGATCACCGAATCGGCCGATTTGCGCCCGCTCGGACTCACTTCGGCCCAGGCCGACCACAAAAGCAAGATGGAAGAGTTGCTGCGCCAGCGGGTCAATGAATTGATCACCCCCATTGCTGGCGAAAACAATGTGCGCTCGCAGGTCAACCTGAGCCTGGACTTTAGCCAGTCTGAGACCACGACCGAGAATTTTGACAACCGCGATAAAGGTCCCAAGACCCGTTCCGAGGTGTTGGCCGAAGAGCGCAATGCATCGAAGGACGCCATGGGCGTTCCCGGCGCACTGTCCAACACGCCGCCGCCGGCCCCGAGCACCAGCACGAACAGCTCGGTCAGCACCCCAACAGCGGGGCAGGAGCGCAATGTGACGTCGCAGCGCCAGAGCCGCAACTATGAGCTCGACCGCTCGGTACGGCATGTCAAGAGCGCCACGGGCACCGTCGAAAGACTGACGGTTGCGGTGGTGATCAATGAGCGGGCGCCCATCGTGGGCCCGAAAAACGAAAAGGGCGAGACCCCCGAGCCTCAGCCCAACCCCTACAAACCCGAGGAATTGGAGCGCATGCAAAATCTGGTGCGCAGCGTGGTCGGTTACAACGAGCAGCGTGGTGACGTGGTCACTGTGGTGGCGGCCAAGTTTGAACCCGAGGCGCCGCGCGACTTGAGCATTGCCTGGTACAAAGATGAATCCATCATGAGCCAACTCAAGAGTGGTCTGTTGGGCCTGGCGTTTGTGGCTTTCCTGCTGCTGGTTGTGCGGCCTGCGGTCATGCATGCGATCAAGGGCGACAAGGAAGCCCAGGAGGCTGCCCTGGCCTTGGCCAAACCTGCGCCTGACGGGGAACTCACACCCGATGAGATCAATGCCATCCAGCTTGGCGAGGGCGAGACCCTGGAGCAGCTCAAGGCCAAGCTCAAGCCCAAGAAGTCGACCATTTCCATGGAGATGCTCGATACGGCCAACTCTTACGATGACAAGGTGGCCCTGGTGCGCATGCTGGTGGCTGAAGATTCGGCCCGGGTGGCCAACGTTTTGAAGAACATGATCAAGTCGGGCTAAGGCCTGACCAACTAGACGGAGATCGTCATGGCAGAAGAGGTCAAAGACGCCAAGGCGCAAGAGATGCAACTCGCTCTCGAGCGCGAGATGGCTGGACTCACCGGCACGCAGCGGGCAGCCGTGCTCATGCTCTTGCTCGGCGAGCAGCAGGCCGCGGAAATCATTCGCTACCTCAACCCCAAGGAAGTGCAGTCACTCGGTGGTGCCATGGTGTCGGTGGCCGACCTGTCGCAGGAGGCGGTCAATGCGGTGCTTGACGACTTCGTTATGACGCTCAAGAAGCAGACCAGCCTGGGAATGGGGACCAGCGACTACGTTGAAAAGGTGCTCAAGCGCGCCCTGGGCGATGACAAGGCGGCATCGGTGCTCAATCGCATCATGCCCGGTCAGAGCACCAAGGGCTTGGACATTTTGTCCTGGATGGATCCGCGATCGATCGCCGACATGATTTACGGCGAGCATCCGCAGGTCATTGCCATTATTTTGTCGGTGCTCGAGCACCAGGTGGCCGCCGACGTGCTGACCTACCTGCCCGACGAGTCGCGCCCAGAGATCATGCAGCGCGTGGCCAGCCTCGACACGGTGCAGCCATCGGCCATGAGCGAGCTCGAAGCCATCATGAAGAAGCAGTTCTCCACCAACTCTTCTTCCAAGTCCTCCAGCTTTGGCGGGGTGAAGGCTGCAGCGCGGATCATGAACCTGACCAAAACAGAGCTCGAAGCGTCGGTCATCTTGGGCTTGAACCAAATAGACCCGGACCTGACCATGCGCATTCAGGACAACATGTACACCTTCGAGAATCTCTCGACCATGGACAACCGTGGCATACAGGTGCTCATGCGCAACGTGGACACCGACCAGCTCATGATCGCGCTCAAGGGCGCTACCGAGCAGGTCAAGGAAAAGTTTTTCGGCAACATGTCCGAGCGTGCGCGCAGCATGTTCAAAGACGATATGGAGGCCAAGGGGCCGATGCGCATCACCGACGTGGAAGATGCGCAAAAGAAAATCATGCGCACCGCCCGCAAGCTCGCCGATTCGGGAGACCTGATGCTCGGCGGAGGGGCAGATTTTGTCTGAGACCCTGCTTCGCAGCCAGCTGCCCGAGCGCTCCGCCCGGGTCTGGCAGTCGGCCGATTTTCTGCGCTCCGATGCCAGTGTTCCAGCCTTCAAGCCGAGCGCCTGGCTGCAGGAAAAAGCGCCGGCTTTTGGTGTCCAGACCGCGGGCTTTCAAGAGCAAGACGAAGAATCACCAGGGCCCGTGCAGGAGCCCGAGCAACCGCCAGAGGTGATGGAGGCATTGCCTGCGCCGCAAGAGACACTGCTTGCCCCGGCGGGCCAATTCACCGAGCAGGACATTGAGCAGGCCAGACTGCAAGCCTACGAGCAGGGCAAGCAGCACGGAATGCGCGAAGCGTTTGAGCAGGCGTCAGCCAACGCCCAGCAGGAGCTGCAAGCCAGCGCTGCACGCGTTGCGGCGCTCGAGCAGGGCGTGCGGGACTTGATGCAGGCGCCCGAGCAACTGCACGAGCCGCTCAAGCGCCTGGCTTTGCATCTGGCCGAGCAGTTGGTGCTCGGCGAGTTGTCGATGGCGCCTCAGGCCATCGAGCGGCTGGTGCAGCGCTGCATCGATGAGTTGGCTGCTCAGCGAGCGGTCCCGGTGCTCATCGAGCTGCACCCTGACGATGTTGGACCCATGCAGGATTTGCTCAAAATCGGATCGAACGATGGGTCGCCTGCAGACGAGCCCAAGAAGCAGCCAGCCTGGTTGGTGCAAGCCAATGCCTCCCTCATGCCCGGCAGCGTCAGGGCCAGTGCAAACGATGCAGTGGTCTCCGATCTGATTGAGCACAGGCTCGATGCATTGGCTGCGCAGCTGCTGCAGGCCCCGACCCGGGCGCGGCAACAGTCTGCATTCCAGAGTGATCGTCTGGCAGCCCGGCGGGCCGATGTCAGCCAGGTGCTCGACGCCCAGCCTCGCATGGCCGATGCGCCGCGCAGCAACCGATTCAGCCCAGTGATCGACGCCGACGCCGCGCCGGTGGATACGCCCGAACCGCCTCAGGCCGAGGGCGATCATGAGTGACTCCAAGCCCCATGACAGACCGCCTGCGGGCATTGGGTCTTTGGCCTTTTCGGATTTCCAACCATGATCGATTTCGCCCAAGAGGTCGAGCGCAGCGTGGCCAGCATACGGGCGCCAAGGCCCGAGCGCTGTGGCACCTTGGCGCGCCTGGTGGGTTTGCGCCTGGAGGCGCGGGGCATCATGGCGCCGATCGGCACCTGTTGCGAAATCCTGGGGCGCGATGGCCATCGGGTCGAGGCCGAGGTGGTTGGCTTTCAGGACAAGACACTGTTTTTAATGCCCTTTACCGAGCCGGCGGGCATAGGCCCTGGCGCCTTGGTGCGTGTGATGCCCGACGCCGGTCAGGTCTGCCTGGGCAATGAATTGCTCGGTCGCGTCATTGACGGCCGCGGTCAGCCACTCGATGGCCTGCCCAGGCCGCGCTGCGACACCCGCTTGTCCATGCTTGGCCTGCCGGTCAATCCCATGGAGCGTGGCCCGATCAACCGGGCGCTCGATGTGGGGGTCAAGGCGATCAACGGTCTATTGACCATCGGCCGCGGCCAGCGCATTGGCTTGATTGCCGGCTCTGGCGTGGGCAAGAGTGTGCTGCTGGGCATGCTGACCCGTTTTACGCAGGCCGACGTCAAACCCTGGGCGCTGAAGGCCTGGCCAAGGCGGTGGTGGTGGCCTCGCCCGCCAATGTTTCGCCCGTGCTGCGCCTCAAAGCAGCCCAGATGACCCATCTGATTGCCGAATACTTCCGGGACCAGGGCAAGGACGTTTTGATGCTGGTTGACAGCCTGACGCGCGTGGCCCATGCCCAGCGCGAGGTGGGCCTGGCCATCGGCGAACCACCCACGGCCAAGGGCTATCCGCCTTCGGTGTTCGGACTGCTGCCCAATCTGATCGAGCGCGCCGGCCCCGGGCGCCACGGACATGGCTCGATCACCGCCATCTACACCGTGCTGGCAGAAGGTGACGATGCGCAAGACCCGATCGTGGACATTGCCCGCGCCTCGCTGGACGGCCAGGTCATGCTCTCGCGCAAGCTCGCCGATGCAGCGCATTACCCGGCGATAGATTTGAACGGCTCCATCTCTCGCCTGATGCAGTCTTTGCTGGGCCCGGATGATTTGAAGACGGCCAACCGATTCAGGCGGCTGTGGTCGCTCTATCAGCAAAACGTCGACCTGATTCAGGTGGGAGCCTATGAGGCGGGCAGCAATCCCGACCTCGACGAGGCCATACGCTTGCGACCGGCCATGGAAAACTTTTTGCGCCAGGACATGCACCTCGGTGAAGACGAGGTGGCCACCCGCGATGCTTTGAACCGCGTGATGATGGGCCAATGAGGCCGAAGTACAACTGAGCTGAAAGTCTTATGAACGAAACCCGACCGTGTTGGAGTGTGCTTCTGGGCAAGGCGCAGGAGGAGGTTGGCCGCATACAGGCGGCCCAGCAGGCCATGCGCGAGCGTTTGCAAAGCCTTCAAGCCAGCCGAGAGCGGCTGCTGCTGTTGCACCAGGATTACCTGCGACCGCCGCCAGCGGGCGCTGTGAGCACAGGCATGCTCGAGACTTTGAACCGCCGGCAGTTTGCCGACCAGATTCTGGTCTTGATTGATCGGGTGGACAAGGACAAGGCTCAGGTGGAGCAGGCCATGGCCCAGTTGCGGCAGCAGTGGCTGGCAGCCGAGCGCGAGCGCATGAAAATGCAGTCTTTGCTCGATCAAGACACACAGCGCGTCAAATCGAGCAAGGCCTTGCGCGAGCAACGCCAGCTCGACGAGGTCGGCACGCTGCGCTTTAATTTGGGCGGCGGCGCGTGAATCGATCGGGTGGGCTGCTCTGGCATGCCCGGGCTTTGTGGTCTGGGGCGCGATGGCGGCCTGCGTGTGAGCAGATTGAGCAGTGGCTTGAATCGGTGACGCCGCGCAGCGGTCATGTTTTGCTGCTCGGTGCCAGCGCAGGCTGGATGCTGCCGACCCAATGGCTTACCCGTTTTGAGCGCATTGATGCATGGGACATCGATCCCTGGGCAGGGCCTCTGTTTGGGTGGCGCCATGGCTCCCGCTTGCGCGCCGCAGGTGTTCAGTGGTCCTACCACCAGGGCGACGCCCTGGCGCAACTGCCCGCATTGCTCAAGGCACACCCCGATGCGGCGGTTTTTTTTGACAACCTGCTGGGCCAGTTGCGCTTTCATGCGCCAGCCGGACCGCAAGGCGTGGCTCAGGTCGAGCAGCGCTTAGCGGTACTGCGGACCCAACTGACGGGACGCGAGTGGGGCAGCATTCATGATCTCCTGTCGGGTCCGGCGTTCGGGCCCAGCGCACCGCAGGCCATGCGCAAACGGCGCATCAAGCCAGGCGCATCGGCCTCGGCCGATCCTTGGCTGCACAAGCTCCTGCCCTCGGGGCCCTGGCTCGACCACCTGACCTCGGCTGTGTTTCCAGTGGGCACCGCAGTCAACGACATCGCCTGGCCGTTCAAGCCGGGTTACTGGCATTGGCTACAAGCCGGTTGGGTCGAGCCCC
>JAJTGH010000128.1 GCA_021299555.1 Comamonadaceae bacterium | reverse complement strand
AGATCTGCGCTGGGTCAGCCGCAGCCATGGTCGCACACGCCGCCAGAAAAAAGCTGGCCAGTGCACAGCCGATCCGATGTTGTCGCCTGGTGCCACCGTGGGCCGCCATGGGCTCACTCCTGTTGGCTTGTGGCCGGCTCATCATGCGGTACTGCCCATCAGCGAGAAGGCGCTTTGGACACGGACTGGCAAGTCTCTGATTTCGACCATAAATGGGAGGCTCTGTCTAGAATGGGCCATCGGGGGATGCTGTCCGATGGCCCGAATTTTCTGGGCTGTTGGCGATGGGGCGGTTGATCCGATTGTTTCCGCATGACCCAAACCCTGCAAAACATGCAAGTCTTCCATGGACCGTGAAATTATAGGTTTGGCGCAATGGTTCGCAACCGATCCGGGTCGTTATTTGCTCCGCTGGGAGCAGGAGCAGTTTGACGAAGCGCTGGCCGATGTCTTTGGCTACCACGCCCTGCAACTGGGCATGCCGCAGTTGCAGGCATTTCGCTGCAACCGAATGCAGCACCAGTGGCTGGCCACGGGCGGTGATCTGGCCGGTGGCGAGCCGACGCACCAAACCATCGATCCTGCCAACGGGGTGGTTCCCCATGCATCTGTGATGTTGCATTCGGCGTGCTTGCCTTTTTCGGCCAACTCTCTGGATTTGGTGGTCCTGCCCCACACGCTTGAGCTCAGTGACGATCCGCACCTGGCCCTGCGTGAGGTGGAGCGGGTGTTGGTTCCTGAGGGGCGGGTGGTCATCAGTGGACTCAATCCGGCGAGCTTGTGGGGATTGCGACAGCGTCGCAGTCGATGGCTGCCGGGGATGGGGCGCGGGCAGAGGTTTTTGCCCGGTCAGGGCCAAGCCATAGGCCACTGGCGGCTGCGCGACTGGCTGCGTTTGCTGGGTTTTGAGGTCGAGTCCGCGCGTTTTGGTGGATACCGTCCGGCGTTGACCACCGACCGCTGGTTGCAGCGTTTTGCCTGGATGGACCGCTTGGGCGCGAGGTGGTGGCCGATATTTGGAGCCGTGTATTTCGTGGTGGCTGTCAAGCGGGTCCGGGGAATGCGCCTGATCGAACCGGGCTGGCGAACCAGCGCCAGGCGCAGTGCTGCGCCGGCTACTGCGGCGCAGCAAAAAGGCGGCGTTGGCCGCGAAAGTGCCTTGTCGTCTGAGCGGCACCGACCGTGAAAGCTGCGATGGACGCCGGTGCAGCGGCGGCAGCCTGGTTTCGGTCTGTTAACCTGCCGCATTGTTCATTTCAGAGGCGCCGTGCTGGGCTCCAGCTCGAGAGTTGTATGGCGGGGAGCTTGACACAACCAACAACCGCATGGAGATTTTGGCGGTGATTGAGGCCCTGTCTGCGCTCAAGCGGCCTTGTCAAGTGACGCTTTATCTGGACAGTGAATATGTGCGCAAGGGCATTACGGAGTGGATAGTGGGTTGGAAGGCGCGCAATTGGCGCACGGCGGCAAAGACCCCGGTCAAGAACGTGGACTTGTGGCAACGGCTCGACGCGCTGGTCGCCGGCAGTGGTCATCAGATCGATTGGCGATGGGTTCGCGGCCATGCGGGCGATCCGGGCAATGAGCGCGCCGATGCCTTGGCCAATCAAGGGGTGGAGCTCGCTGTGCGTTCGGCCAGATCGTCTGCCTGACGGATAGACCCAGGTGCTGGCAAGGGGGCGATCAGACCGCCATTGCTGTTTGCGCGAATTGTGGGTGGGCACTGGCACTGGCCAGATTTTGGGTGACGTCTCCCACCACAATGACGGCGGGGCTTGCGATCCCATGCTCTTTGATGTCCTGGGCCAGACGTGCCAGCGTGGTGGCAACGTGTCTCTGTGAGGCAAGGCTGGCGTCCTGCACCACCGCAGCCGGTGTTTCTGGCGGCATGCCTTGCATGAGGTCTCGGGCCAGTTCGCTGGCCTGGCTGATGCCCATGTAGATCACCAGAGTCAGGCGGGCGCTGTGCGCCATGGTGGCCACGGCGCCCCAATTGACCTTGGCTCCGCGGCGAGCATGGCCGGTCAGAAAGACCACACCTTGGGCATGTTGTCGGTGCGTCAGGGGCACCCCCAGGCCGGTAACGGCTGCCAGGCCCGCGGTGATGCCGTTGACCACCTGTGCCTCGATGCCGGCCTGGCGCAGACGTTCGACCTCTTCGCCACCCCTGCCGAAGATGAACGGATCACCGCCCTTGAGCCTGACCACCCTCTCCCCCTTGAGGGTCTGAGTGATCATGAGCTTTTCAATGAAGGCTTGCGGGGTGGATGCGCAGCCTCCCCGCTTTCCGACGTGGATCACCCGAGCCGTTGCTGGCGCCAAAGCCACCACCTCGTCACTGACCAGATCATCGACCAGCAGCAAGCTTGCCGACTCGATGGCCTTGACCGCCTTGAGCGTGAGCAATTGCGGGTCGCCGGGGCCCGCCCCGACGAGGGTGCAAGAGCCAGCGGGCGTTGAGGTCTGAGTCATGGTGATGCGCCTGTGAAATCGGGGTGGTCTTTGGGTGATCTGCTTTTTTGAGTTTGATTGTGTTGTAGGTTTGATAACCTGAAGACATAAGCTTAAGGGGGCGAAACACTCTCTGATCGAGCATCGGCCCTTACACTTGCGCCCCATGCATGTGTTGGGCATTGAATCGAGCTGCGATGAGACCGGTGTGGCCTTGGTTGATGCTCGGCCCGAGGGCGTTCCCCTGTTGTTGGCCCAGGCACTTCACAGTCAGATTGACTTGCACCAGGCCTATGGGGGCGTTGTTCCTGAGCTTGCCAGCCTCGACCATATTCGTCGGGTGCTGCCCTTGCTGCAACAGGTCATGGACGAGACTCGATTGAGCCTGGACCGGGTGGATCTGGTGGCCTACACACGCGGCCCGGGCCTGGCGGGCGCTTTGCTGGTGGGGGCTGGCACGGCTTGCGCTCTGGCTGCTGGCTTGGGCAAGCCGGTGGTGGGCATTCATCATTTGGAGGGGCACCTGCTGTCCCCCTTCCTGAGCGAGGATCCGCCGCAGTTTCCTTTTATTGCCTTGCTGGTCTCGGGTGGTCACACCCAACTCATGCAGGTCGACGCGGTGGGCTGCTACCGATTGCTCGGAGAAACCATCGACGACGCCGCGGGCGAGGCATTTGACAAATCGGCCAAGTTGCTGGGCCTGCCCTATCCGGGTGGCCCGCACTTGTCCCGCTTGGCCGAGGGTGGCAACGCGCAGGCCTTCAAGTTGCCCCGTCCTCTGCTTCACAGTGGCAATCTGGACTTTTCATTTGCCGGGCTCAAGACCGCCGTGTTGACGCAGGTGCAGCGCCTGGGCGATCAACTGCCCATCCATCTTGCTGATCTGGCGGCTTCGACCCAGGCGGCCATCGTTGACGTACTCTTGGCCAAATCGATGGCCGCTGTGGAAAAAACCGGCCTCAAGAGACTGGTCGTCGCCGGCGGTGTGGGGGCCAATGCCTTGCTGCGTCAGCGGCTCAATGCCGAGTGCGAACGTCGCTCAGTGCGGGTGCACTATCCGCAATTGCACTTTTGCACCAACAACGGTGCCATGATCGCCCTGGCGGCGGGGATGCGTTTGCAAGCCGGGCTGGCCACGCCGCAGGCGCATTACAGCTTTGACGTCAAGCCACGCTGGGATTTGGCCGATCTGTGTTCGTGATTGTTTTGATGGGGTTCTGATGGTTGTTCAGTTGAGGAAATGGTGTGCTGCGCTGGTGCTCGGATTGGCCCCGGTATTGGCTTGCGCACAGGCGCCGGTGCGCATTGCGCTGATCGAAACTTTGTCAGGACCCCTTGCCAACGGTGGTGAGGCGGCATTTCGGAATCTGGTTTGGGCCACCGAGCGGGTCAATGCACGCGGGGGCGTCAAACTGGCGGGCAGCCCGCGCAATTTGCAGATGGTGCGCTATGACAGCAAAGGCCAGAGCGAAGAAGCTTTGGCGGCCCTTCGGGCTGCGATTGACGATGGCATACGCATCGTCATGCAGGGCAATTCCTCGGCCGTGGCCGCTGCTTTGATCGATGCCATAGGCAAGCACAACGAACGTGAGCCTGACAAGCGGGTTGTGTTTCTCAATTACGCAGCGGTCGATCCGGTGTTGACCAACGAGCGCTGCAGTTTTTGGCATTTTCGATTCGATGCCCATGCGGACATGCGCATGGCGGCCTTGATGCAGGTGCTGCGTGAAGACCGTTCGGTGCAGCGGATCTATTTGATTGGCCAGGACTACAGCTTTGGCCAGGCGGTCCTGCGCGAAGGAAGGCGCCAACTGGCCCTGCTGCGACCTGACGTGCAGATAGCCGGTGACGAGTTGCATCCCTTGGGGCGGGTCAAGGACTTCATTCCCTACGCCACAAAGATCAAGGCCAGTGGCGCTCAGGCGGTTTTGACCGGCAACTTTGGAAACGATTTGACGCTGCTGGTCAAGGCGGCCCGCGACATCGGGTTTGAGGGCAAGTTCTACACCTTTTATGGCAATGCCCTTGGCGTTCCCGGCGTGCTTGGTGAAGCCGGTGTGGGCAAGGTGGTCGCTGTGGCCGAGTGGTTCCCCAATGTGTCCGGAGAGCAGGCCCAGGCTTTCTACCGCAGCTTTCGTCAGCGCTTTCCGAGACCTCAGGATGACTATGTGCACATGCGCATGCAGTTGATGATGGAGGCCCTGGCCCAAGCGATGGAGAAAGCCGGATCGCTGGAGGCTGCTGCGCTGGCTCAGCAGCTCGAGCGCGTGGAGGTCATCGTGGCCGGCCACGCGGGCAGCATGCGCGCGGCCGATCATCAGTTTCAGCAACCGCTTCGCGTGGTCCTGATGGACCGGCAGGGAACGCCCGGTGTGGGCTTTGATGCCGAGGGCTCGGGCTATGGATTTCGAGTGATCAGGACTCTGGCTGCCGAGCAGGCTGAGCAGACCCACAGCTGCAAGATGCAGCGTCCTTTGAGGTGAATGCATGCGCCAATTGATCAGTCAGCTCGACGAGTCATTGATCCGGGTGGTGGCCAACGCCGCGCTCGATCGAAGTGACGTGCTCAAGTTCTGGTTCGGCGAGAGCGATGAGGTCACGCCCATGGCGATCCGCGATGCCGCCAGCGCTTCCCTGCAAGCCGGAGAGACTTTTTATTCACACAATCTGGGTCTGCCGGCCTTGCGCCAGGCCTTGGCCAGCTACAGCAGCCAGCTGCGAGGCGCGGGTGCGCAGGAGATCGCATCCGATCGCATTGCAGTGACCGCTGGCGGCGTCAACGGTTTGATGATCAGCGCGCAGGCCCTGGTCGATGCGGGCGATCGCGTTGTCGTGCTGACCCCCGTCTGGCCGAACCTGGTGGCCCAGCCGCGCGTCATGGGGGCGCGCGTGCAGACTGTCAGCCTGCGGCCGATCCAGGGCGCCTGGTCGCTGGATATGAACGAGTTGCTCGCCGCCTTGACCCCCGATACCCGAGCTCTGGTGCTCAATTCGCCCAACAACCCCACGGGATGGACTTTGAGCCGGCAGGAACAGAGACAGATCCTTGAGCATTGCCGGCGACTCGGCATCTGGATCGTTGCCGATGAGGTTTATGAGCGCTTGTTTTTTGCCGGAGCCGCGGGAGACTGCGCTCCGAGCTTCCTGGACCTGGCCGACCCGCAAGACCGCCTGGTGGTGGTCAACAGCTTTTCCAAGAGCTTTCTGATGACCGGTTGGCGCCTGGGATGGCTGACCTTGCCCTCTGGCATGGCTGCGGCTGTGGGTAAGCTTCTGGAATTCAATACGTCCTGCTCGCCGGTTTTTGTACAGCGTGCCGGCCTGGCTGCCTTGGCCCATGAGCCGCAGATCACTCCGGCTGTGGTGGCTCACCTGCGCAACTGCAGAGATGTCCTGGTGCCTTTGCTGCAGGGTCTGCCTGGCGTGCAAGTGGCTCCTGCCGATGGCGCCTTGTACGCCTTTTTGCGTATCAACGGCCATGATGACAGTCTGACCCTGGCCCAGCGGCTGGTGGAGCAGGCCGGGCTCGGACTGGCCCCGGGGCAGGCTTTTCATGACAGCCGCTTGCCCGAGATGCAGGGCTGGTTGCGCTGGTGTTTTGCCAGCGCCGACCCTCAGCGTCTGCGCCAGGGGGTGGATCGGCTGACCCGCTGGATGGCGCTATAATCTTGGGCTGCCCAGAAAAATGGTTTTTCGGGCAGCGGCTATTTAGCCAGCACGGCGCCAGCGGTTTTTTGGAGACTGCGGCGTTCGCAAGTGAAGGAACTTTTTATGATCGCCAAATCCACCAAGGCTGAGATCGTCTCGGCCAACGCCCGCGCCGCGAACGACACCGGCAGCCCAGAAGTTCAAGTGGCACTGCTCACCGGCCGGATCAATGAACTGACCCCCCATTTCAAGCAGCACGGCAAGGATCACCACGGCCGCCGTGGCTTGCTGCGCATGGTCAGCCGCCGTCGCAAGCTGCTGGACTACCTCAAGGCCAAGGACGCCGATCGTTACACCGCACTGATCGCCAATCTCGGCCTGCGCAAATAAGGCGCATGACAAACAAAAGCGCCTGAGTTGGTTCGCTGGCTCAGGCGCTTTTTACTTCGGAGCAAGGCAAAACGGACACGCGCTGTGTCATTCCAAAAGCAACCGCTACGGTTTTTTCTGGAATGGCATCGTGTTCAGTCAGCCCCGCTCCGGGCCTTCGGGGCAGCCTCATGCCCCATTTCTGTGATGACGGAGACTGTATGACCATTTTCAACAAAGTGAGCAAAACCTTTCAGTGGGGCCAGCACACGGTGACCCTGGAAACCGGCGAGATTGCCCGGCAATCGACTGGCGCTGTGCTGCTCGACATGGACGGCACGGTGGTCTTGGCCACCGTCGTGGCCAAGACCGATGCCAAGCCGGGGCAGGATTTTTTCCCCTTGACGGTCGATTACCTTGAAAAGACCTATGCCGCCGGCAAGATCCCCGGGAGCTTTTTCAAGCGGGAAGGGCGCCCCAGCGAATTTGAGACGCTGACCTCGCGTCTGATTGACCGTCCGATCCGCCCCTTGTTTCCGGACGGGTTTTTCAATGAAGTGCAGGTGGTGGTTCATGTGCTCTCGCTCAACCCCCAGGTTGAGGGCGATATTCCTGCCATGATCGCTTCGAGTGCGGCTCTGGCTATTTCTGGAATCCCGTTCAACGGCCCGATCGGTGCGGCGCGCGTGGGCTATGTGGACGGCCAGTACCTGCTCAACCCCAGCAAGGAGCAGTTGGCTCAATCCCAGATGGATCTGGTGGTTGCTGGCACGGAATCGGCCGTCCTAATGGTTGAGTCCGAGGCTCAGCAGTTGTCAGAAGACCTGATGCTCGGTGCGGTGGTGTTTGGTCACGACCAGGGCAAGATCGCCATCAATGCCATCCATGAACTGGTGCGTGACGCGGGCAAGCCCGTCTGGGACTGGCAGCCTCCGGCCAAAGACGAGCCGCTGATTGCAAAAGTCAACGAGTTGGCCGGCGCCAAACTGCAGTCGGCCTACCAAATCCGCAGCAAGCAGGCGCGTACCCAGGCTTGCCGCGTGGCCTATGCCGAGACCAAAGACGGTCTGGCCGCAGCCGGTGTTGCATTTGATTCGGTCAAGGTCGATGGACTGCTTTTTGAGATCGAGGCCAAAATTGTGCGCAGCCAGATTCTGGCTGGCGAACCGCGCATTGATGGCCGCGACACGCGCACCGTGCGCCCGATCGAAATCCGCAACGGCGTGCTGCCCCGCACCCACGGCTCAGCCCTGTTCACACGGGGTGAGACGCAGGCGTTGGTCATCGCAACACTGGGCACAGAGCGCGATGCACAGCGCATCGACGCGCTGTCGGGCGACTACGAAGATCGCTTCATGCTGCACTACAACATGCCTCCATTTGCTACCGGCGAAACCGGCCGGGTCGGCAGCCCCAAGCGTCGTGAGATCGGCCACGGGCGCCTGGCCAAGCGGGCCTTGGTGGCGGTTCTGCCCACCAAAGAA
>JAJTGH010000127.1 GCA_021299555.1 Comamonadaceae bacterium | reverse complement strand
AGAGATGCGCTGGTCGTGCAGCATCCGCCCGAGCAACAAAGTCCACACCGGCATGCTGCCAGCCACCAGAGTGACGTTGACCGCCGTTGAGGTTTGCAGGGCCAAGTATTGCAGCGCGTTGTAGGCGCCGATGCTCAGCAGACCGAGCAGGGCCAGGCGCCGCCAGTTGGGCCAGATCGGACCATCGGCCCGCAGAAAACGCCAGGACAGCGGCAGCAAGATCAGCAGGGCCAGGCACCAGCGCAGCAGGTTCAGGGTCAGCGGTGGCACCAACTCATAGATCCAGCGGCCTACCAGAGCGTTGCCAGCCCATAACAGGGCGGCCAGGCTGAGCATGGCAGCGGTGGCCGGAGTCAGTTGATTGGGCATCGCGACACTGTACCGTGCTCAGACAAGGTCGGCGGTCCCCTGCGCGAATATCGATTTCGTGTCACCATCGAGGTTTACTGGTACGCGTTCAATAACAAGGAGCATGGCATGAGCAGCAACCTGTCGAAGGCCGTTCAGATCGAGCGGTTTGGCGGCCCCGAAGAAATGAAGTTGGTCGGTGTGAGTGTGGGCGAGCCCGGTGCGGGAGAGGTCCGCATCCGGCACAAGGCCGTTGGACTCAATTTCATCGACGTTTATCAACGCACGGGTCTGTACCCCTTGCCCCTGCCGCTCAATATGGGCATGGAGGCCTCTGGTGTGATCGAGGCGGTTGGCTCTGGCGTGACGCACCTGAAGATCGGCGATCGCGCAGCCTACGCCAGCCAGCCGCCGGGCAGCTACTGCGAGTCGCGCGTCATGCCCGCACGCTGTGTGTGCAAGCTGCCCGACGACATATCCTTCGAGACGGGTGCCGCCATGATGCTCAAGGGCATGACGGTGCAGTATCTGCTGCGCCGCACCTTGCCCCAGGCGGGATTGCAAGCCGGTGACTTTGTGCTCTTTCATGCCGCAGCCGGTGGCGTGGGCTTGATTGCCTGCCAGTGGGCCCGTGCCTTGGGCTTGCAATTGATCGGTACGGCCGGCTCTGACGACAAATGCGCCCTGGCCAAGGCCCACGGCGCAGCCCATGTGATCAACTACGCGAAGGAAGATTTTGTGGCCCGTGTCAAGGAGATCACGGGCGGCAAGGGAGTCAAAGTGGTTTACGACTCGGTGGGCGCCGACACCTTCATGAAGTCGCTCGACTGCCTCAGGCCTTTTGGACTGATCGCCAACTTTGGCAATGCGTCGGGCAAGGTGCCGCCCTTTGACATCAATGTGCTCGCTGGCAAGGGGTCTTTGTACGCTTCGCGTCCCACCTTGTTCTCGCATTTGGCCACGCGTGAGGCCACGCAGGAAATCGCCGACGACCTGTTTGCCATGGTCTCCAGCGGCAAGGTCAAGATTCAGATTGACCAGAGTTTTCCGCTGGCCCAGGTGGCTGATGCCCACCGCGCCCTCGAGGCGCGCAAGACCACGGGTTGCACGATTTTGACTCTTTGATCATGGCTGTGCCTGGGCCACCCATGGCCCAGGATGCAGGCAAGTGCATCGAAGCCCGCCACCGCATCCGACGAGGGAGCGCGGTGGCCTTTTTATTTGGCGCGTCGAACCCGCAGCAATTCGTCCAGAATCAGGCAGGCCGCACCGACCGTGATGGTGCTGTCTGCCAGATTGAAGGCTGGAAAATGCCAGCCTGCCCAGTGGAAGTCCAGAAAGTCGACCACATAGCCGTGCAGCATTCGATCGATCACGTTGCCCACAGCGCCACCCAAGATGCAAGTCAGCGCAAAGCAAAACAGTCTCTGACTTGGATGTGAGCGCAGCAGGTAGACGATAAAGACCGATGCCGCCAAACCGATCCCGGTAAAAAACCAGCGCTGCCAGCCGCCTGCATCGGACAGGAAGGAGAACGCGGCGCCAGGATTGTGCACGCGAACGAGGTTGAAAAAAGAGGTGAGGGCAAGACCTTGGCCGTGCTGGAAACTGCCAAGGACCAGCACCTTGGTCAACTGATCCAGAATCACGATCAGGACCGCGATGCCGATCCACAGCAGCCAGTTGGCACCTGTTCGCTTTGATCCTTGGGCCATGCTTACCACTCCGTTTGCTCTGGTGCTACACAGGTGCGTGTTTGACGCGGTTTCGTCTTGCCGCTTGCGTGCAAACGGCTCTCATGCGACGGATCGGACTTCACCTGCGCCACAGAGGTTGCTGGTGCAGCGGCCACACAGCGTGGGGTGCTGTGCATCGTGTCCGACATCGTCTCGGTAATGCCAGCAGCGCTCGCATTTGGCGGCCTGGCTTGCAGTGACCTGCACGCTCAGTTGATCGCCTGGCACCAGGTCCACGGCAGACGTGATGAAGACAAATTTCAGGTCATCGCCCAGGCTCGCCAGCAGGGCGTGATCTTCGCTGGCTGCGCTGACCCGCAAATTGACTTGCAGTGATGAGCCGACCTTGCCCTGCGCCCGAACCGCCTCGATTTCCTTGTTGGCGGCGTCTCTGATTTCGCGCAACCGCTCCCATTTGGCCAGCAGCTTTGC
This sequence comes from Comamonadaceae bacterium, assembly GCA_021299555.1. GTDB lineage: Bacteria > Pseudomonadota > Gammaproteobacteria > Burkholderiales > Burkholderiaceae_C > Polaromonas. The sequence continues at coordinate 8,095 of JAJTGH010000127.1, read as the reverse complement.
ACTTGCCGCGGTATCGCTTAGGCCCAGGTCGCTGAATGTCTCCATGAAGATCGAGGGCGACGAGCCGAAGCTGGCCCAGGCTTCTTCGGCCGTGAACGACAGAAATGGGGCCATCCAGCGCAGCATGGCGTGCGTGATTTTGTGGAGCGCGGTCTGGGCACTGCGACGGGCCAAGCTCTTAGGCGCCGTGGTGTAGAGCCGGTCTTTGAGGACGTCCAGGTAAAACGCACCCAAATCTTCTGAGCAGTAAACCTGCAGCTTGCTGACCACAGGATGAAATTCATAGACCGTGTAGTGGCGCAAGATGTCTGCCTGCAACTGTGCCGCCCGCGCCAGAGCGTAGCGGTCAATTTCCAGCATGTCGCTGTCGGCAACGCTGTCTTGGGCTGGATCAAAGTCGCTGACGTTTGCGAGCAAAAACCGCAGCGTGTTGCGAATGCGGCGGTAGGCATCGACCACACGAGCGAGGATTTTGTCGTCGATGTTCAGATCGCCCGAGTAGTCGGTCGAGGCCACCCAAAGCCGCACGATTTCTGCGCCCAGCTTTTGCGTGACGGTCTGTGGATCGACGGTGTTGCCCAGAGACTTGCTCATTTTGCGGCCTTGGCCGTCCGTGGCAAAGCCGTGGGTGAGCAGACCGCGATAGGGGGCTCGGCCTTCAAGCGCGCAGCCGAGCAGCAAAGACGAATGGAACCAGCCCCGGTGTTGGTCGTGTCCTTCCAGGTACAGGTCAGCCTCTGGCCCTTCGCTGTGATGGGGTGGGCGGTCGTAAGCGTTTTGATGGCTGCCGCGCAGCACGTGAGAGAAGGTTGAGCCCGAATCGAACCAGACCTCGAGGATGTCGGTGCTCTTCGTGTAGAGCGCCGCATCGGCCGCGCCCAGGATGTCTTGCGCGGTGGCGCGGCTCCAGGCTTCGATGCCCCCTCGCTCAACCATATCAGCTGCCTGGTCCAGGATTTCCAGGGTGCGCGGGTGCAGTTGGCCGCTGTCTTGGTGGATGAAGAAGGGCAGCGGCACACCCCAGGCGCGCTGGCGCGAGATGCACCAGTCGGGTCGCCCGGCGATCATGTCGCGCAGCCTTGTTTTGCCGTTTTCCGGGTAAAAGCGGGTTTGCTCGATGGCATCGAGTGCCAGTTGCCGCAGCGTCTTTTCGGGTTTGAGTGCCGGGTTCTCAAACACGCCCACGCCTTCGTCCATGCGCACAAACCACTGTGGCGCTGCGCGGTAGATGACCGGGGTTTTGTGACGCCAGCAATGCGGGTAGCTGTGTGTGATGGTCTGCGTGGCCATGAGCCTGCCAGCACCATCGAGCGCTTGCAAGATCAGGGGTACTGCTTTCCAAATGTGCTGGCCGCCGAACTGCGGCAACTCGTCGCTGTAGACGCCGTTGCCTTGAACTGGGTTGAGGATGTCGGCATACGACATGCCATTGGCCACGCAGGAGTTGAAGTCGTCCACGCCATAAGCTGGCGCCGAGTGGACGATGCCGGTGCCGTCGGTGTCGCTGACATACTGCGCCAGATACAGTGGCGACAGGCGTCGATAGCTGTAGCGGCCGCTGCTCATGTCGGCATCGTGCAGCGGGTGACGGAACACCAGGGACTGCAAGGCCTGCCCCTTCGCCATGGCGAGCACGCTGCCTTCCAACTTGTAGCGCTCCAGGCATTTGTCCACCAAGCTGGCTGCAAGCAACAACACGCCGCGCGGGGTGTCCACCAGGGCGTAGTCCAATTCAGGATGGGCATTGAGCGCCTGGTTCGCCGGGATGGTCCACGCGGTGGTGGTCCAGATCACTGCAAAGCCACGCTTGCCCGCTGGCAGTGCGGTGAGATTGAAGGCGCGCGCCAGTTGCTGCGGATCATCGGCCTCAAACGCAACATCCAGGGTGTCGCTTTTTTTGTCGGCGTATTCAATTTCGAATTCAGCCAGACTGGACGCGCAGTCGAAGCACCAGTAAACAGGCTTGAGACCCCGGTACACAAAGCCACGTTCGATCACGCGCTTGAATGCACGAATTTCACCGGCCTCATTGGCAAAGTCCATGGTACGGTAGGGCCGCTCCCAGTCACCGAGCACGCCCAGCCGCTTGAAGTCCTCGCGCTGCTGCACGATCTGTTCGGAGGCAAAGGCGCGGCTCTTGGCCTGCATATCGTCTCTCGAGAGGTTGCGCCCGTGCAGCTTTTCAATCGCGTTTTCGATCGGCAGTCCGTGGCAGTCCCAGCCCGGGATGTACTGTGCGTCAAAGCCGGCCAGTTGTCGGCTCTTGACGATCATGTCCTTGAGGACCTTGTTGAGCGCATGGCCGATGTGCAGTTTGCCATTGGCGTAGGGTGGGCCGTCGTGCAAAACGAAAAGCGGCTGTTTGGCGCGCGCGTCGCGCAGTTTCTTGTAGAGGCCTTGCTCGTTCCAGGCCTGAACCCAGGCGGGCTCGCGCTTGGGCAAATCTCCCCGCATAGGGAAAGGCGTGTCCGGCAGGTTCAGCGTGGCTCGGTAATCGGTGACTTTTTCAGACATGGTGCAGCAGTGCGAGGGCTTTGGCAGGCTCAATCGAACCGCAGGGCGGATCCATTGAAAGAGGAGGTGCGGTGCTTGATGGTTCGCCCCGGTCCCGTCCAAGAGCGTCAAGCGTCAGGCCCAAGCTTCAAATTCGGTCGCGGGTGGTCTGACGGCGTGTTTGCCCGTGACGGGACGAGAACCACGCACGGGCATCCATGCAGTCTTTGGCGATGCCCTGCGTCAGGGCGTGCAGGCCATCGTATTTGAGCTCGTCGTGAAGTTTGTGCAGGAGGTCCACGCGCACAAGTTTACCGTAGCCCCCTTCGCTGCCCAGCGAGATGGGCCAGTCCAGGACATGGGTCTCCAGCAGCACCTGCCCTGCGTTGGCGTCGCTGGGGTCGAGTGAGGGTCGAACTCCCAGGCTGGCGACGCCGGGCGCGGGCTGCGGCGTTAACCCGTGAACCTGAACCACGAAAATACCCCCGGCCGCCGGCCTTCGGTGGGAAAACCGCACATTGAGAGTGCGAAAACCATCGTCTGGCCCGCCGGCGCTGGCACCCAATTGGCGCCCCAGTTTGGCGCCGTGCACCACGTGACCGCTGACACTGTAGGGGCGTCCCAGCAGGGCCGCGACATCGTCCATGCGGCCTTGGCCCAGCGCCTCGCGCACAGCCGAGCTCGACACCCGCAAGCCATGGACTTCGTAAGAATTCATTCTCGCCACGTCAAAGCCCAGCGCGCTGCCCGCAGCATCGAGCATGGCGTAGTCGCCGGCGCGCTTGGCGCCAAAGCGAAAGTCGTCGCCCACCAACACGTAGCGCACCTGCAGGGCCTTGACCAAGATGTCTGTGATGAAGCTGTCGGCACTTTGACTGGCCAGCGCGGCCTTGAAGGGCAGCACCACCACCTCGTCGACCGCGCAGCGCTCCAATTCGGTGAGTTTGTCACGCAAAGTGGAAACACGGGCCGGTGCTGTCGCGGGGGCAAAGTACTCGCGTGGGTGCGGCTCGAAAGTCATTACCCGCACCGGCAGGTCTCGATGTTGGGCCTCGCTTCTCAGTAGCGCCAGCATGGCTTGGTGGCCCCGGTGTACCCCGTCGAAATTGCCGATGGTCAGTGCACAGGGGCGGGCCAACTCGGGATGTCGATAACCGCGATAAATCCTCATAGACTCCAGATTATCGACGGATGCGCTGTGTCGTCATCGAATCGCGTTATATTGTTGGGGGTCGGTGAGACCACCTGGCCGCCTCTGGCGGGGTGGGCGCCGTGACCACCGATGTTCCCGTCCAGGTGTTGGGAGGTTTGTTTGAAGGTCTTGAAGCTGTCTGCCCAGGGCTTGCCGCAGTCTTGGATCAGTCTGGAGCAAGCCGTGCTTCACTATGCTGCCGACGAGGTGCGCTGGGAGGCCGGCGGGCAGGTTGCCCTTTTTCGTGGCGGGCACAACGCACGCACCGGCGAGCAGTCGCAAATCCGAGTCAACAGCATCATTGGCACGCGCGGTGTACCGAGCATCAACCCGTTTGATCTGCGTCCGGGTCTGACCAACAGCAAACTGTTTGCCCGCGACCGCAACGTCTGCGCCTACTGCGGCGGGCATTTCCACGAGAGCGAGTTGACCCGCGAGCATGTGGTCACCGCCTGCCGCGCTTGCAACCACCGCAAGAGCCACCGCACGCCCGAGCAGGCACGCATGCCCCTGCTATTTACGCCCTATGTGCCCAGCCTCTGGGAAGACTTCATCTTGCGCAACCGGCGCATTCTGGCCGACCAGATGGAGTTTCTGATGGCTCACGTGCCCAAGACCTCGCGGCTGCTGATGTAACGGGTTACTGAACCCGGGGATCATGCCGCTCAGCGCAATGGATTGTTCTTTTTTGTATCTGCTCTTGCGGCAGCCTTGATTCGCGCCCATGATGGCACGAATCGGCTCTGTCATCGCTGGTGACACCCGATGGCAACTGGGGGTGCTCGCATGCGTGATCTGCTGTTCGGGGCTGGCCGGCCCGCGTCGTCGATGACTCGGCGGCACTGCCTTCAAAGTTTGTCGGCATTGCCCTGTATGGGCGTAAGCCCTTGCGGGGCGTCTTTGCCCGATTTCCCTGGCGTGCAACTGGCTTCGCTCTGGCCGGCTCAGCGCTCGCCGCAAGGCCATTGGGTCAGCGAAAAATTCGACGGCGTGCGCGCAGTGTGGGACGGGCAACATCTGCGGTTTCGCAGTGGTCGCCCGATCGCTGCGCCGACTTCGTTCATGCAGGCATTGCCCACGCATCCGCTGGACGGTGAATTGTGGCTCGGTCACGGACAGTTTGATCGCCTCTCGGGCGTGGTTCGCCAGCATCGGCCTGAGCAGCAGGCCTGGCGCGAGGTGCGCTATTGGGTGTTCGATGCCCCGGGCATGCCTGGCTCCTTTCAGACGCGCCACCAGAATCTGGCCGCTGTGATCGAGGCGGCCAATCGGCCCTGGTTGTCGCTGGTGGAGCAGCGGCAGATCGACGACGCAGCGCACTTGAAGCAACAACTCGCGGCCGTTGTGCGCGCTGGCGGTGAAGGCCTGATGCTCCACCGTGCCGATGCCCCGTGGCGATCGGGTCGCACCGACGCTTTGTTCAAATTCAAGCCCGATCTCGATGATGAGGCACAGGTCGTGGGCCATCTGCCCGGACAAGGCCGGTTTGCCGGCATGACTGGGGCTTTGCAGGTGCGCACGCCAGAAGGTCAGTTGTTCGCACTGGGCTCAGGCCTGAGCGATGCGCACAGGCGCAATCCGCCCAAGGTGGGCAGTTGGGTCACTTACCGTTACAGCGACCGCACGCCCTCGGGCCTGCCCCGCTTTGCGACCTTCGTCAGGGCCAGGCCGCCCGAGTAGCGCCAAGCCGTTCAGGCAAATACGCCTGCAGTCTCCTTCATCCGCGCGGAGACTTCACCGAGATGGTGCAAGGTGTCGCCGAAGGTCATTTCCAGCTGCGTGAGCTTTTTGAAGCAGTGGCTCACGATGTACTCGTCGGTCACGCCAATACCGCCGTGCAACTGCACCGCCGACTGTCCCACCAAGCGCATCGCAACGCCGAGTTGATAGCGTGCCCGGGCGATGGCCTGGCGGCGCTCGGCTTGCGGCGCCTGGAGTTTGAGGCTGGCGTAGTAGCTCATGGAGCGGGCCAATTCGAGCTGCATCTTCATGTCGGCCACGCGGTGTCGCAGTGCCTGGAAGCTGGCAATTGCCACGCCGAACTGCTTGCGGGTATTCATGTACTCAACGGTGATGGCCAGGGTCCTGTCCATCACGCCCACACCTTCGGCGCAGACGCAGGCTGAGCCGATGTCGGCGGCCTCTTCCAAGGCCTGCAGGCCGCTCAGGGTGATCAATTGAGCGGGGCTGCTGCTCAGGCTCACCTCGGCGGCCCGCGCGCCGTCCTGGGTGAGGTAGCCCCCTGCCGTCTGGACCCCCGCAGCGCCGCGCTCGACCAGGAACAGCGCCATCTGACCGCCAGCCAGTGCGGGGACGATGAAGGCGTCGGCCTGATCGCCCGCGGGCACGATGCTCTTGGTTCCGGTCACGGTCCACTGCCCGCCGTCCTCTTTTGCTTCGGCTGTGCAGCGGCTCAGGCTGTGACGGGCGCCGCGCTCGTGGTGCGCCAGCACCACGAGGGACTGGCCCTCAGCGATGCTGGGCAGCCAGGCAGATTGCAGGCTGGCCGGCGCATGCGTTTGCAGCACGGCACTGCAGATCAGGGTCTGGGCCAGTGGTTCGAGCACGATGCCGCGTCCGAGCTCCTCCAGCACCACCATGGCTTCCACCGTGCCCAGCCCCAAGCCGCCATGGTCTTCGCCCACATACAGCCCCGTCAGACTGAGATCGGCCACCTCGCCGTAGGCAGCCCGGTTAAAGCCACCAGCATTGACGATGGCACGTCGGCGCTCGAAGTCATAGCCCTTGTCGACCCATTTGCGCACCGCCTCGCGCAGTTGCGACTGATCGTCAGAAAAATCAAAGTCCATGATCTGTTGTCCTTAGCCGAGCACGGTTTGCGCGACGATGTTGCGCTGCACTTCATTGCTGCCGCCATATACCGTGGTTTTGCGCATATTGAAGTAGTTGGCCGCCAGAGGTGCATTGGCCGACACGCCGCCCGGGAAGTTGCCTTGCCAGCCCGCATCCATGGCCTCGTAAATAAAGGGCAGCGAAAACGGTCCGGCCGCCTGCATCATGAGTTCGGTGTAGCGCTGCTGAATTTCACTGCCACGGATCTTGAGCAGGCCGGCAATGTCCAGTGGATTTTTGCCGGATTTCTCGGCTGACAAGACCCGCAGGACCAACATTTCCAGGGCCACGATGTCCACCTCGAGCTTGGCGATCTCGTCACGAAAACGTGTGTCATCCCAGACGCCCTCAGTCTTGGCGATGCGCTTGAGCCGCTCGAGCTCGCGCTTGGCACGGTTGACGTCGGCGATGTTGGTTCGCTCATGCGCCAGCAGGTACTTGGCGTAGTTCCAGCCCTTGTTTTCCTCGCCGATGAGGTTTTCGGCAGGCACTTGTACGTTGTCAAACCAGACTTCATTGACCTCGCATTCGCCGTCGAGCAGCTTGATTGGGCGCACACTGACGCCGGGCGACTTCATGTCAATCAGCAAAAAAGAAATGCCCGCTTGCTGCTTGCCTTCTGTGCTGGTGCGCACCAGACAAAAAATCCAATCGCCATACTGGCCCAGCGTAGTCCAGGTCTTCTGGCCGTTGACGATGTACTGGTCACCCACACGCTCGGCCCGGGTCTTGAGCGAGGCCAGATCGGAGCCGGAGCCCGGCTCGCTGTAGCCCTGGCTCCACCAAACCTGGCCGCTGGCGATGCCAGGTAAAAACCGCTGTTGCTGCTGTGCATTGCCAAAGGCCATGATCACCGGCGCGACCATCACGGGACCGAAAGGCACGATGCGCGGCGCACCAGCCAGTGCACACTCTTCCTCGAAGAGGTGTTTTTGCACTGCGTTCCAGCCTGGGCCGCCAAACTGTCGGGGCCAGCCATAGCCCAGCCAGCCCTTTTTACCCAGGATCTTGGCCCATCGTTGCATGTCGTCTCGGCTCAGGCGCTGGGCCTGATGCACCTTGATCGAGATATCTGCCGGCAGGTTGTCATGCACCCATTGGCGAATCTCCTCGCGAAAGGCCTGCTCCTGCTGCGTAAAGTTCAGATCCATCTTGCCGTTTCTCCAAATAGGCCTCATGAAAAGACGAGTTTTAGCATGATCGCCTGTTTGGCAACTGCATCCAGGCCAGATTGTGGTCGCGAGCTTCGTACCATGCTCAGTCCATGGCTTTGAGCAACCTGGCAACTGCGCGCGGGTAAATTTGGTGCTCCGCTGCCAGCACCCGAGCGGCCAAGATTACGGGGGTGTCACCGGGCAGCACGGGCACCACCGCCTGATCCAGGATGGGGCCATGGTCGAGCGCGACCGTGACCCGGTGCACGGTCGCGCCGGCCACCTTGCAGCCGGCCTCGATGGCCCGGCGGTGGGTGTGTAATCCTGTGAAGGCGGGCAGCAGCGAGGGGTGGATATTGATCAGCCGACCTTCGTAGTGCCGCACAAAGTCGGGCGTCAGGAT
>JAJTGH010000126.1 GCA_021299555.1 Comamonadaceae bacterium | reverse complement strand
CTACAACCTCTATCTGCCCTCTTCGGTGCTGGTCACGGGCTACGACATCATCTTTTTTTGGGTCGCCCGCATGATCATGATGACTACCCATTTCACCGGGCGGGTGCCTTTCAGGGATGTCTACATACACGGCCTGGTGCGCGATGCGCAGGGCAAGAAGATGAGCAAGTCTGAGGGCAACGTGCTCGATCCGGTCGATCTGATCGACGGCATTGCGCTCGAGCCCCTGCTCGACAAGCGCAGCCAGGGCCTGCGCAAGCCCGAGACTGCGCCGCAGGTGCGCAAGAACACGCAAAAGGAATTCCCCGAGGGCATTCCCGCCTACGGCGCCGATGCACTGCGCTTTACCTTCGCCGCGCTGGCCAGTCTGGGGCGCAACATCAACTTTGACAGCAAGCGCTGCGAGGGCTACCGCAATTTCTGCAACAAGCTCTGGAATGCCACCCGCTTCGTGCTGATGAACTGCGAGGGCCATGACTGTGGCCTGAAAGAGCACACCAAAGCCGAGTGCGCACCGCCTCGCATCGGGGACAACGGCGAGCAGATTGCGGCCGGGCCTTTTTACCAGTACATGAAGTTCAGCCAGGCCGACCGCTGGATCGCCTCGCTGCTGCAGCAAACCGAGGCAGCCGTTGCCAAAGGCTTTGCAGAGTACCGCCTGGACAACGTGGCCACGGCCCTGTATGAGTTCGTGTGGAACGAATACTGCGATTGGTACCTGGAGATCGCCAAGGTACAAATCCAGACGGGTGACGCTGCGCAGCAGCGCGCCACACGGCGCACCCTGATCCGCACCCTGGAGGCGATCTTGCGCCTAGCCCACCCCATCACCCCCTTCATCACCGAAGAGCTTTGGCAAAAAGTCGCGCCCGTGGCCGGTATCGCTGGCGACTCGGTCAGTATTGCGCGTTACCCTGAAGCGCAAATGAACAAGGTGGACCCCGAGGCGATTGCCAATGTCAACCAGCTCAAGGCCCTGGTCGATGCCTGCCGCAACCTGCGCGGCGAGATGAACGTCTCGCCCTCGACCCGCATGCCCTTGTTCGCCCTGGGCGATGCGGCCTTCATGCGAAGCAACGCGGCAACGCTGCAGGCACTGGCCAAGCTCAGCGATGTCAAAGTCTTCGACGACGAGGCGGCTTGGCAGACGGCTGCACAAGCGGCTCCCGTGGCGGTGGTCGGCCAAACCCGCATGTGCCTGTTCATTGAAGTGGATGTGGCGGCGGAAAAAGTCCGCTTGGCCAAAGAAGCGGGCCGACTTGAGTCTGAAATCAGCAAGGCCCAGGGCAAGCTGGGCAATCAAGCCTTTGTCGCCAAGGCTCCCCCGGCGGTGATCGAACAGGAGAAAAAGCGGCTGGATGATTTTTCAGACACATTGACCAAAATCAGAGCGCAACTGCAGCGTCTGGGCTAATAAAGCGCTCGGCTTTTGGTCACCACAGCTCACTGCCGAGCTCGCAAGACAGCGCCGGTGTGATAGCGTTGGCGGCTGCGCGTCTGACACCGCCAAGAAACTCAACTTTTTGCCACAAGCATGACCTCTTCCGCACTGAAAATCGCCGTCTTTCCGGTTGCCGGTCTGGGCACACGCTTTCTGCCAGCCACCAAAGCCCAGCCCAAAGAAATGTTGCCGGTGGTCGACAAGCCGCTGATCCAGTACGCGGTGGAAGAGGCCTATGCGGCTGGCATCCGGCACATGGTGTTCATCACCGGGCGCAACAAGCGGGCCATCGAGGACCACTTTGACACCGCCTATGAGCTGGAAAACGAACTCGAGGCCGCCGGCAAGCAAAGCCTGCTCGAACTGCTGCGCTCGGTAAAGATGGAAGACATGCACTTTTCCTATGTTCGCCAACACCGCATGCTGGGGCTCGGTCACGCGGTCCTGTGCGCCGAACATGTGGTGGGCAGCAAGCCCTTTGCGGTGCTGCTGGCCGATGACCTGATGGTGGGCCAACCGCCGGTGCTGGCACAGATGAACGAGCAATTCGCCCGGCTCGGGCGCTCGGTGCTGGCCGTGCAGGAGGTGCCGTTGGAGCACACACGCCGCTACGGCATCGTGGCCGGCAAGCCGATCGAGGCCCGGCTGACCCAGATCGAGCGCATCGTGGAAAAGCCCGCCCCCGAGACCGCACCCTCACGCATTGGCGTGGCCGGCCGCTACATCCTCACACCGGCAATCTTCAGGCACCTGCGCCAGCTTGGCAGCGGCGCCGGCGGAGAAATCCAGTTGACCGATGCGATTTCCGGTTTGTTGACCGACGAAGCCGCCTATGCATTCCACTACGATGGCAAACGCTATGACTGCGGCAGCAAAGAGGGCTTTTTAGAAGCCACGGTCGAACTGGCTTTGCAGCACAGCGAAGTCGGGGCGCATTTTCGGACCTACCTCAAACGGCTGCGCATCGACTGAGCGCGCCAAGCGCTGTCAGCGCCGTTTGAGGACGTGAATGAACTCGCCGCCAGAGCTGTCCTGGCCAACGAGCTCATTGCCGGTCTGCTTGGCAAACGCCTGAAAGTCGCGCACCGAGCCGGCGTCTGTCGACGTCACCTTGAGCAACTGGCCACTGCTCATTTCAGCCAATGTCTTCTTGGCCTTGAGAATAGGCAAGGGGCAATTGAGGCCCCGGGTGTCGAGTTCCTTGTCGATCTGCATCATGTGTCTCGGCTCATCGCTTCGCGTTCTTCCCAAGTCATGAACTTGGGCTCTATGTTCTGGGTGCGCAGCCAGTCGGCCAGCGCGTAACCCGTTCCGGCAGGCCAGCAAATCAGGTCTCTCGGCGCGTACAGCTGGTACTCCACCAATTCAGGGGACAGGCGGATTATCCCCTGGGCCCGGGCATGGTAGGCGATGATCACCTGATTCATGCGCTTGAAGTCGTAAACACCAATGAGCTTGAGGTCTGTGACCTGCAGGCTGGTTTCCTCCAGGATCTCGCGGGTGATGCCCTCCTCGGGGGTCTCGCCCGCCTCCATGAAGCCGGTGATGAGCGCAAACCGCCGCCCGGTCCAGGCGGCGTTTCTGGCCAGCAAAATCTTCCCCTCGACCTCAACGATGCCGGCGAGCACTGGCGTCGGGTTGTTCCAATGGGTAAATTCGCAGGCAGTGCAGCGCAGTCGGGACACCTCCCCGCCGTCTTCCGCGCGGCTTTGCCAGGCCAGCTCGCTGGCGCACATGGGACAAAAACGATACTCAGCCATGAGCAGGGCCTTTTTAGGCGGGGAAGACCCCGGTGGACAAATAACGATCTCCGCGGTCGCAGACGATGAACACAATGACTGCGTTGCTCACGCTGGCGGCCACTTCCTGGGCCACCTGGCAGGCGCCAGCGGCCGAGATGCCGGCAAAGATCCCCTCTTCGCGGGCCAATCGCCGGCACATGTCTTCTGCGTCGCGCTGGCTGACCAGGCGCAATTCGTCCACGTGGCTGGCATCATAAATTTTAGGCAAGTACTCCTGCGGCCACTTGCGTATGCCCGGAATGCGCGAGCCCTCGCTGGGCTGGGCACCAATGATGCGTATGGACGGATTCTTTTCCTTGAGATAGCGTGAAACGCCCGTGATGGTGCCGGTGGTTCCCATGGCGCTGACAAAGTGCGTCACACGGCCTTGGGTGTCATTCCAAATCTCGGGGCCGGTGGTCTCGTAGTGAATGCGCGGATTGTCAGGGTTGGCAAACTGATCGAGCATGCGACCACGGCCTTCGGCCTGCATTTTTTCAGCCAGGTCGCGGGCATGTTCCATACCGCCGGACTTGGGCGTGAGGATGAGCTCGGCGCCAAAAGCCTTCATGGTCTGGGCCCGCTCGATCGACAGGTCCTCGGGCATGATGAGCACCATGCGATAGCCCTTGATGGCAGCGGCCATGGCCAAAGCAATGCCAGTATTGCCCGAGGTGGCCTCGACCAGGGTGTCACCCGGTCGGATCTCGCCGCGCTCCTCGGCCCGGCGAATCATGGACAAGGCCGGGCGATCCTTGACTGAACCGGCTGGGTTGTTTCCCTCGAGCTTGCCCAAAATCACATTGCCCCGCTTCTCGTTTTCTTGGGCGCCGATGCGCTGCAGGGCCACCAGGGGCGTTTTACCTATGGCGTCTTCTATCGTCTGAAATTTCATGAACTGCACTGTGCCATAATTTGCGACCCCATTGAGCCCGGGTGGTGAAATTGGTAGACGCAGGGGACTCAAAATCCCCCGCCGCAAGGCGTGCCGGTTCGATTCCGGCCCCGGGCACCACACTGAAGGCCGCACACGTTCAAAACGGTGCGGCCTTTTTCTCTTCTGGGCATCAGACTGGGCATGGGGGTCATTGACCGACCCGCTTGCAAGCTTTGCAAATCCGGCGCATCCTCTGGGCTGACGCATCGAGGCAGCCACCGTGGCTGCCCAACCGGGAGTCTCTCATGACCGAACCGCATGTACTGCCGACCCACACACGTCGTCCCGCTGGCCGCTGGTTGCTTGCACTGGCCGCGAGCCTGGCTCTTTGCACAGCAGTGCCAGCCCAATCTCAGTCGCTCAACGCAAGCGCGGATCAGACGGCAACAATCGATGCGCTCAGCCGGGCCAGCGCCGCCGTGGTGGGTGTGCGGGTCACGGCCGCCGATGACGCACGATCCATTGCCACACTCGGAAAAGAGCGCGCTGGCTCGGGCGTGGTCATTGCCAAAGACGGCCTGATACTGACCATAGGCTACTTGATGCTTGAGGCGCAGGAAATCCGCATCGTCACACAGGACAACAAAACCCTGCCGGCGGTAGCGGTCGGATATGACCTGGCCACCGGCTTTGGCCTGATCCGTCCGCTGCTGCCGCTGCAGGGGGTTGCACCGGTCGAGATGGGCAGCCAGGCCAGCGTCAAAGACGGGGAGCCGCTGATGGCTGCAGTGGGCTCGACCGACACGAACATCGAAGCCGATGTCAGCATGACGCGCTTGGTCAGCAAGCGGGCCTTTTCAGGCAGCTGGGAATACCACATCGACACCGCCCTGTTCACAAGCCCGCCCGTGACGGCAGGCAATGGCAATCACAGCGGTGCGGCTTTGTTCAACCAGAAGGGCGAGTTGCTGGGCATAGGCTCGCTCCTGGTCATGGACGCCATGGGCATGAACCGGCGTCTGCCGGGCAATATGTTTGTGCCGGTGGACCTGCTCAAACCCATACTGGCCGAGATGCAACAGACGGGCACCAGCCGCTTGAGCATACGCCCATGGCTGGGCCTGACCTCATCGGATTTCAGTGGTCGGGTGCAGGTGCTGCGGGTAAGCGACGACAGCCCGGCGCAAAAAGCCGGTCTGAAGGCGGGCGATGTGGTGCTGGCCGTCGATGGCAGCAAGGTCGTATCGCTGGAGGCTTTTTACAAAAAACTTTGGGACCGCGCCACACCGCAGGAGCCGGTCAAGCTGACCGTGCTGCAGGGCGCCGACGTCAACACCGTGCAGGTCCAGCCGCAAGACCGCATGGCCAATTTGCGCAAAGCCTCAGGAATTTGAGGGGCTAGCCTGTTCTGAAGAGCCGCCCAGGCCTTCGATCACGGTGGGAAAGCGCAAACGCACCCGCAGCTCTTGGGTCAAACGCCGGTTATCCAGCCGACGGGACTCACTCATGAAGCTCAAGGCCATGGCCGGCAAATGCTGCTGCGCCCCCTCGCGGGCAATGCGCGGCGGGCGTGGCAGCCCATAAAAATCGGCCGCCCAGTCAAAGTAATCACCCATCTTGAGCTCGGTGTGGTCGCTGGCATGGGTGACACGCTGCGGTCTGCCGCGCCACAAAGCCGCTATACACGCCCGGGCCAAATCATCGGCATGCACATGGTTGGTGTAGACATCGTCCTGGCTGCGCAAAACGGGCACCCCTTTGAGCAGGCGAGCCCTGGGCGTGCCGCCTTCCCGATCGGGCGCGTAAATGCCAGGAATGCGCAAAATGTGCACCGTCACGCCTGCTTGGCGGCCATACAGCCGCACCTGCCGCTCGGCATCAACGCGCCGCTGAGCACGCGGCGTGTGCGCTGCCAAGGGGCGTGTTTCGTCAATGCGAGCACCTCCACAATCGCCATATACACCGCTGGTGGAGCCATAAACCAAAGCCTGTGGGCCAGCGCGCAGGGCCAGGGCACGCGTCAAGGCGCGGGTTCGGGGATCGAGCGTCCCAGCGGGCCTGACCTCCTGCGGCGGCGGCGCCAGATGCACCACCCGCGTGCCCAGCGCAGCCAGGCGCGCCAGGTCAGCACTGCGGTCGAGGTTCCCTTGCAAAGGGGTGATGCCCCGTCCGCGCAAATCGGCCCGCCGCTCTGGAGAGGAGGTCAGGGCCAGAACACGTACGCGCGAGGGCAATTGCTTGGCCACCCGCAGTCCCACATCGCCGCAGCCAATGATCAAAACGCGCTGGCGACGAAAACGCGCAGGCAGCGCCCCGGAACGCGATGCATGCAGGTTGACGAAAGAGGCGCTGATCAAGGGCAAAATCGGGGGTTGGGCCGGCGCCAGGCGCCAGGCCGACAATGAAAGCAACAGCACAAGGATACCAACATGAGTTTTAGCGTGAAGGTTGAACCCAGCGGCCGCACATTCACCGCAGAGCCCGGCGAAGCGGTTTTGGCTGCAGCCATCCGCCAGTCGATCGGACCGCCCTATGGCTGCAAAGCGAAGGCGTTGTCGGCTCATGAAGAGGAATCGGGGTTGATCTTGGCCTGCTGCGCCGTGCCGCAAAGCGACCTGGTGATCGAATCGCGACAAGTCACTGAAGAAGGCGCACTACCGGTTCGCAAAATGCCCGCCCGGGTCAGCAGCTTGAATCGTGTCTCGCACGATGTCATGCTGATGACGCTGCAACTGCCGGCCAGCGAGACATTCAAATACCACGCGGGTCAGTATGTGGAATTCATTTTGCGAGATGGCGCCCGGCGCAGCTATTCCATGGCCAATGCCCCCCACACGCAACAAGCCAGTCCGACGATCGAATTGCACCTGCGCCACATGCCTGGGGGCAAGTTCACCGATCAGGTGTTTTCCAGCATGAAGGAAAAAGACATCGCCCGCATCGAGGGACCCTTCGGCAGCTTTTATCTGCGCGAGACCAGCAAAAAACCCATGGTGCTGCTGGCCTCGGGCACGGGCTTTGCGCCCATCAAGGCCTTGATCGAACACATGCGCTTTAAGAACATCGATCGCCCGGCAGTGCTTTATTGGGGCGGTCGACGGCCCAAAGATTTGTACATGAGCCAGTGGGTCGAAGAGCAGTGCCGCGAGATGCCCCAACTGCGCTACGTACCCGTGGTCTCCGATGCACTGCCCGAAGACGACTGGCAAGGCCGCACCGGCTTCGTGCACCAAGCGGTGCTGCAAGACCTGCCCGATTTGTCGGGCCATCAGGTCTATGCATGCGGCGCGCCCATCGTGGTTGATTCGGCCCGAGCCGATTACACCGCCCGCGCCGGTCTGCCCGAAGAAGAATTTTTTGCCGACTCTTTCACCAGCGAGGCCGACAAGGCCGCCAATTGACAGACACGCCCACAGGAGACCCAAGATGCACAAGCGCACACACTTGAACCGTCGCCACATTCTGGCAGCCGCCCTTCTTGCCCCAGCCAGCAGCCCCTGGGCCCAGGGCAAGCCGATGCGCATTGTTGTGCCGTATGCGCCGGGTGGGCCGATCGACGTCACCGCACGGCTGCTGGCCGAGCGGGTTCAAGCCACTTTGGGCACCGTCATCATTGAGAACCGGCCCGGCGGTGGCGGCAACATCGGCGCCGATGCGGTGGCCAAGTCTGCGCCCGATGGTCTGACCATCGGCATCGCGGCAGTGGCCACCCACGCGATCAACCCATGGCTTTACAGCAAGATGCCCTACAACGCGGCCACCGATTTCACGCCGATCACCCAGATGCTGCGTGTGCCCAACGTGCTGGTGATGAATGCCGAGGCGGCGCAAAAGCTCAAAATCCAGACCCTGGCCGACCTGATCGCCTATGGAAAAGCCAATCCGGGTCGAATGAACTACGGCAGCGGGGGCAACGGCAGCGCCGGTCACCTGGCTGGAGAGATGTTCAAAAAAGAGGCGGGCGTTCTGGCCACCCACGTGCCCTACAACGGCGGCAACCCCGCTCAACTGGCCTGGCCACGGCAGCTGGCAACATCAAGGCCGGCAAACTCAAGGCCCTGGCCGTGACCACCTCCCAACGCAGCCCGGTCATGCCCGAAGTGCCGGCTGTGGCCGAGACGATCAAGGGCTTTGAAATTGACACCTGGTGGGGCTTGGTTGGCCCAGCAGGCCTGTCACGCGAGGTCACAGCCCGTCTGCATCAAGCCTTTGCCGGCGCATTGCAGCAGCCCGAAGTCAAAGCCCGATTTGCCCAGCTCATGGCCGAGCCGGTGGGCAACACACCCGATCAGTTCGGCGCCTTCATGAAGCAGGAGCTGGCCAAGTACGAGAGCGTGGTCAAAGCCTCTGGAGCCAAAGTGGACTGAAAGCGCGGCTCAGGGGTCCTTGACGAACAGGGTCACCAAAGGCTCGTCGCCAAGCTGCCGACTCCAATGGCCATGCACCGCCGGATCAAAGGTGGCGCCAGCCGGCAACACATCGGCCGAGTAAAAATGCTCGCCCGGCTTGAAGATGCGACTGACCCCGCCCTGCAAGCCGATTTCCATTTGGCCTGCCAAGATAAAAACCCACTGAGGCTTTTCGGTGCAGTGGAACTGGCTGCGAAAACCCACCGGGCTGTGGCGCAGCTGGTAGCCGGCAGACGGCATCACTTCAGACAGCCGCGAGGCAGGCGTGCCCGCATTCAAATCCATGACGCGTTCGCTAAAACGCGCACGGCCGTCGGTGTCGGTATAGAGGATGGTTTGAGTGAATTGGGCCATGGGGTCGGACGCAGCGTTGCGGGAACCCGATTGTTCTACAAAGGCAGGCACGATGCAGCCAGAAAATCACGATATTTCGGGGCGTCGAATGCGGTTTATTGCCCGGATTGACAATGGCTGCATGAACACCCTTCGATCGATCCTCTACCCACTGGGCCTGTTTCTTGCCCTGGCTACACCGACCACACAGGCCAGCGAAATGCAAGCCATCAGCCATTTTGAGATCGACCGCACCGAGGTCACCGTTGGCCAGTTCCGCCGCTTCGTACAGGCCACCGGCACCGTGACACAGGCCGAGCGGGCCGGCGGTGGCAGCACGTTTGAGGCGGGTTGGGAGCAGCTCAAGGGCTGGGTCTGGCATTCGCCCTATGGCAAGAGCGCAGCCGATGGCGAGCCCGCGGCGCATGTCACGCACGCCGAGGCCCAGGCATTTTGCCACTGGGCTGGCAAGCGCCTGCCCACCGATGCCGAATGGGGCGAGGCGGCCTACACCGAAAGGCGCGGCGCGCCGCCGGCCGGTTTCGTGCGCGGCAAGACCTACCCTTACCCCACAGGGGACAGCCCCAAAGGCGCCAATTGTCTGGGTGACTGTGGCTCCGTGGCCCCGGTGTCGCACGCGGTGACTTCGCGCGGGCGCGGTCATGCACTGGCCGGCAGCACCGAAGCCGGAGTCAACGGCTTGTTTGAGATGGGTGGCAATCTGTGGGAGTGGGTTGACAGCGGCCCAGGCCGCGAGCAGCGGACCCGGGGCGGCTCCTGGTGGTATGGTGCCGGCCCCATGCAAGACCAGCATGTCCAGGGCAAACCCGCCGAAACGGCCGTGATCTACATCGGCTTTCGCTGCGCACGCGATCTCAGGCGCTGAAAAAGTTGGACTGCGGCGTGAGCCGCGCACGCCCTGTGATGCCGCACCTCACCGGGGCGTCAGGGCAGCCCAAAACGCCATTGCAGCGCAGGCCGTGACCCCACCCAAGGCTGTGCCGGGGAATACCCTCGATTGACCAGAAACACAGAGCCACCTAAGCTTTCTGGACTGTCGTCAACGAAAGGAAGCCCGCATGATGAAGTTGAACATCAACGGCAAAAGCCACCAGGTCGATGTCGAGCCGGAAATGCCACTGCTGTGGGTGCTGCGCGACCAATTGGGCATGACGGGCACCAAATTCGGATGTGGCATTGCCCAGTGCGGTGCCTGCACCGTCCACATCAACGGCGAGCCGGTGCGTTCTTGTTCCTACCCGACCTCGGCGGCCGTGGGCAGCAAGGTCACGACCATTGAAGGCCTGTCCAAAGACGGCACGCACCCGGTACAAATGGCCTGGAAAGCGTTGGACGTGCCTCAATGCGGCTATTGCCAATCGGGTCAGATCCTGGCCGCCGCGGCCTTGCTTCGCCGCAAGCCCAGGCCCACCGATGCAGACATCGATGAGGCCATGACCAACATCTGCCGCTGCGGCACTTACCAGCGCATCCGCGCCGCCATCCACTTGGCGGCCAAGACTGGCAAGGGCGTGGGCTCGGTGATCCACATGGTCAGCGATGCGGGCGAATTGATCGATCAACAGACAACTCAAGCCTGAGGAGACTGATCATGACACACAACACGCAAAACGGTCTGTCACGCCGGGCTTTCGTGATCAGCAGCGCCTCGGCCGGTGCGGGCCTGTCACTGGGCTTTCACTGGCCAGCGAACGCACAAAACAAGCCTGGACAGGCGCCTGAGGTCAACGCCTGGGTGGTGGTGCAGCCTGACGAGACCTGCATCATTCGGGTGGCCCGCGCCGAAATGGGGCAAGGCACCCACACCGGTCTGGCTCAGTTGGTGGCCGAGGAGCTGGACTGTGACTGGAGCAAGGTCAAAGTGCAGATGGTCTCACCCGGCCAGAACCTGGCGCGCAAAAGGGTATGGCGCGACATGTCCACAGGCGGCAGCCGTGGCGTGCGCGGCTCCCAGGAATACATGCGCCAAGGCGGAGCCGCAGCGCGGGCCGTTTTGCTGCAGGCAGCTGCCAACCAGTGGAGCGTGGCCGTGGGTGAGCTCAGCGTCAACAAAGGCGTGATCAGCCATGCGGCAACGGGACGCAAAACCAGCTATGGCAAGGTGGCCAGTGCCGCCGCCCAGTTGCCGCCGCCCGACCCCAAAACCCTGACCCTGCGCGACCCACGCCAATGGAAGCTTGCTGGCAAGCCGATGAAACGCCTGGATACCGCGGCCAAAGTGATGGGGCGGCAAAACTACGCGATCGACATCCGCTTGCCCGGTATGGTCTATGCCGCCATTCAGGCCAGCCCGGTCTTTGGCGGCAAGCTGGTGAGCTTTGACGAAAGCAAGATCAAAGGCCGCAAGGGCATTGTGGGTGCCTACAAGATCGAAGACAACGCCGTGGCCGTGGTCGCCGACAACTGGTGGCGAGCCAAAAACGCTTTGCTCGAACTGCCCATCGTCTGGGACGAGGGCGCGCATGGTCAGGAAAACAGTGCGGCCATCTCGGAGCGGCTCAAAGAGGGTCTGACCTCCAACAACAACGTCTTTGCGGATCTGGACGTGGGCAACGCACCGCAGGCCATTGCAGCAGCGGCCAAGCGGGTCGAGGCGGTCTACAGCACACCGTTCGTCACACATGCCTGCATGGAGCCGATGAACTGCACGGCGCTGGTCACTGCCGATCGCGCTGAGGTCTGGGTGGCCAGCCAGAATGCCGAGGCCTCAATGGCCGCGCTTTCCAAGGCCAGCGGCATGGCACTCGAAAAATGCGAGGTTCACAACCACACGCTGGGCGGCGGCTTTGGGCGCCGAGGAGGTCAGCAGGACTTCGTGCGCCAAGCGACTTTGCTGGCCAAGCAGATGCCGGGCGTACCGGTCAAGCTGGTCTGGAGCCGCGAGGAAGACATGGCGCAGGATTTTTTCCGGCCCATCGGACAGTGCAAACTTGAAGCAGGCCTGGATGCGCAGGGCAATCTGCTGGGGCTGCAACTGCGGGTCTCGGGCCAGTCGATCAACGCCTACCTTTCGCCGCAAAACATCAAAGAGGGCAAGGACCGACGCCAATTGCAAGGCTACTGGGCTGAACCGCACGATGCTCAGATCGGCTACACCGTTGCGAACTTCCGCACCGAATACGCCATGCGCAACACGCACGTGCCGGTTGGCCCCTGGCGCGGCGTAAACACCAACCAAAACGGCCTGTACCTCGAGTGCTTCATGGAGGAAGTCGCTGCTGCAGCAGGCAAAGATCCCCTGGAGTTCCGACGCGCTCTGATGCAAAAGCACCCAAAGCATCTGGCCGTTCTCAACGCCGCCGCCGACAAGGCCGGCTGGGGCAAGCCACTGCCAGCCGGTGTGCACCGGGGCATTGCCCAGTTCATGGGTTATGCCAGCTACACCGCAGCCGTTGCCGAGGTCTCGGTCAAGGGCGAAGAGGTCAAGGTGCACCGGCTGGTGTTGGCCACCAATTGCGGCCATGCGGTCAACCCGGACCAGATCGCAGCGCAGGTTGAGGGCTCGGTGGCCTATGGTTTTGACACCCTGCAGAGCCAATCGAGCGTTGCCAATGGCCGCATCGTCGAGACCAATTTCGACCGCTACCCGATCGCCCGACTGCGTCAGATGCCCCGCATCGAAACCGTGATCGCACCCACCTTCGACTTCTGGGGCGGGGTGGGAGAGCCCACGATTTGCGTGGTCGCGCCCGCCATCCTCAACGCGATCTTTGCGGCGACCGGCAAACCGGTGCGCAGCCTGCCGCTGAAAAACCACGGCCTGCGCATCGTCTGAACCGGGCATGAAGCGCCTGTCGCGTCGCCAGGGAGTGGGCGGCCTGCTGGCTCTGGCTGGCTGGGCTGCAGGCCGGCCGCTGCGGGCTCAAGCGCCGCCGGTCAACTTGAACTGGGCTGAACTTTATGGCCCGTTCACCCTTGGCGCAAGCCCAAAACCGGCGCGGGTGAGCGTAATCACCCCACGGCTGGCCGACAACGGACTCTCGGTGCCGTTGAGCGTGCGGGTAGACAGCCCTATGAGCGCGCTTGATCACGTACGGCGCATACTGTTGCTCTCCAACCGCAATCCGCGCCCGGTGATCGCTGAATTTGAGTTTGGACCCTGGTCGGGTAAGGCCGAGGTGGCCACCCGGGTTCGGCTCAATGGATCACAAGAAGTGATGGCACTGGTGCAGACATCGGACGGTCAGTGGTGGCAAGGCACGGCCGAGGTCGAGGTCACCGAGTCGGCATGCCTGGACGCGAGCTGACATGCTGGCTCGCTTGCAACTGTCCTCACCGGTGCGCCGTGGCCAGCCGCTGCAAATTCGCTTGTTGATTCAGCACCCTATGGAAACCGGCTTTCGGTTTGACTTTTCTGGCAGCGCCGTTCCCAAAAACATCATTCACAGTCTGCAGGCCGAATACGGCGGCCAAACCGTGTTTCGCGCCAAATTGGGCTCGGGCATTGCCGCCAACCCCTTTCTTCAGTTCTGGTTGCTGCCGCAAGACAGCGCAGAATTAAAGGTGCTGTGGCAGGACGAGCAAGGCGAGAGCGGACAGGTCAGCACCCGGATCGAGGTGCCACCGGCTTAAGCAGGTCCTGCCACCTGAGCCGGCCTTCGGGCCGGCAGCGCCCTCAGCGGGCGAGCCAGCGGTGGGTCAACTCGACCCAGTAGGTGGCCCCCAGGGGAATGAGATCGTCGTTGAAGTCGTAGCTGGGGTTGTGCAAGGTGCAAGGGCCGCCCCCGTGGCCCATTTCTCGGTGCATGCCGTCACCATTGCCAATGAAGCAATATGCGCCGGGCTTGGCCTGAAGCATGTAGGCAAAGTCCTCGGCGCCCATGGTGGGCTCTTGCGCCAGCACCTGGTTGGCTCCAACGATGGATTGCATGACCGAGCGGGCAAACTCGGCCTCGGCATCTGAGTTGACCGTGGGTGGGTAATTGCGTACGAATTCAAATTCGCAACTTGCACCAAACGCGGCAGCGGTGTGCTGGGCAATCTCGCGCATGCGCTGCTCGATCAGATCGAGCACCGGCGTGGTGAAGGTGCGCACCGTGCCCTGGATCTCACAGACATCGGGTATGACA
>JAJTGH010000125.1:13068-17852 GCA_021299555.1 Comamonadaceae bacterium | reverse complement strand
TTCACGCGCAGCGGTTTTCGGGCAGTCGACCTGACCCATGACGACCTGGCCAAGGAGCACATTCGCTACATGGTCGGCGGGCACAGCGCGCTGTCCAAGAATGAGCGCTTGCTGCGTTTCATTTTTCCGGAGCGGGCGGGCGCCCTGATGAAGTTTTTGCTCACCATGCGACCCGGCTGGAACATTTCGCTGTTTCACTACCGCAACCAGGGCGCCGATTACGGCCGCATTCTCGTGGGCCTTCAAGTGCCGCGCGCAGACCACTCGGCCTTCAAGCAGTTTCTGCAAACCCTGGGCTATCCGTGCGTGGAAGAAACCGACAACCCAGCCTACCGCCTGTTTCTAAAGAGCTAAAGGCCTACCGAACCCGTGCTGGCACGGTCGGTCAGGCGCTGGCCTGGCCATTGGCCACACCGCTGGCCACATGACCCGCGGGCACATGGGCCGCTGCCGAATTGACATGCCCGGTCTGGTCGTCAAAGAAAAAATCGGGCTCGAACTCGCGCAGGAACTGACCCTTGTCCAGACCGCCCAGAAACATGGCTTCGTCAACTTCGACGTTCCAGTTCATCAGCGTGCGTATCGCCCGCTCGTGCGCCGGTGCGCTGCGCGCCGTGACCAGCGCGGTGCGCACGCGCATGCGCGAGGTGCCCACCTGCTGCAGCCGATGCAGCGCTTCTAGCAGGGGCTTGAAGGGGCCCGCCAGCAGAGGCTGCGCCGCCTTGTCGCGTTCGTGCTGCTGAAAGGCCTGCAGGCCCTGCGCCTGGTAAACCCGCTCGGCTTCGTCGGAAAACAGCACCGCGTCGCCGTCAAAGGCGATGCGCACCTCGTGGGGATGGGCCAAGCTGGCCTGGGCCGATTGCGGGTAGACCTGCGCGGCGGGTACGCCCGCATCGAGCGCGGCGCGCACATCACTGAGGTGGGTCGACAAAAACAGGTTGGCGTTGAGCGGCTTGAGGTAGCGCCAGGGCGGCTCGCCCCGGTTGAAGGTGCCGCGCAGAATGTTCAGGCCGTAATGCTGCGCCGATCGGAACACGCGCATGCCCGAAACCGGGTCGTTGCGCGAGAGGATGACCACCTCCACACGCTGCTTGGGCTGCTCGGGCCTGAGTGTTTCTTCCAGGCTTTTGGGCGCCTCATTGAAGGCCAGCAACTTCTTGATGAGCGAAAAAGCCACGCCCGGCTTGGCCGGCACGTCCAGCCGCTCGAGTTGCAGCTTCATGTAGGCCGCGTCGGGCTTGAAGCCTGGGGCCGCGCCGTGGGCCAGGCCTTCTTCGAACACGCGGTTTTCTTCTTCAAAGTCGAACAGCGCGCGCGAGGAAATGGCCACCACCAGCTGGCCCTCGAGGTTCACGCTCATGGCTCAGTCTGCGCGAGCAGTCCGAGTTCGGCCAGCCTGGCTTTGAGGCAGTCGGGGCAGTAGCAAGTGGCAGCCAGCCGGCCGAGCTCTTCGGGCGGCAGCAGGGGCAGACTTGCGCACCAGCAGGGCTTGCTGCTGTCCTGGGCGCCGCAGTCAAAACTGCGGCCGCAGCGCGGGCAGGTGGTGGCGGCGGTGGCGGTGGTGGCTGTGGTCACGGCGACAAGGATAACCCGGAGCGGCCGCCCCTCGCGCCGGCTGTGCCCTCACCCCAACCCGCTCCCCCATAGAGAGAGATGCAGAGAGAGGCAGAGAGAGTAAGACAGCCCGACCTTGCGGCTTGGCTGAGGCAGAAGGGGTTAGACACCCTGACCTTGCAGCTTCCCGCAGGCAGATGGAGCAAGAGGTCGGTTTGTCGTGCGGATGGGCGCGGTCTTTTTTTCATCCGGGATTCCCAGGCATTGACAAGGTCTTTATTTCGGTCAAAATAGCACGATCGTTCGTTTTTATTCGATCCCTCATGCAAACCTCTTCGCCCAACCCCGCTGCCGAGCGTGCTTTGGCTTCAGCGGCGCGTCTTCAGCCCAAGGGGCAGCAAACCAAAGCGGCCATCGTGGATGCGGCTTTGGCACTGGCTTCGCAGGTTGGGCTCGAGGGGCTGTCCATTGGCGCTCTGGCCGAGGTGATGCACATGAGCAAGTCGGGTGTGTTTTCGCACTTCGGCTCGCGCGAGGAGTTGCAAATCTCTGTGATTCGCGAGTATTACCGGCGCTTTGAAGAAGAGGTGTTCCAGCCCGCCCTGGCCCAGCCGCGCGGTCTGCCCCGTTTGCGCGCCTTGTTTGCCAACTGGATGAAGCGGGTGTCGCTCGAATTGCAGTCGGGCTGCATCTTCATCAGCGGTGCGGTCGAGTTTGACGACCGACCGGGACCGGTGCGCGACGCGCTGGCCGCTTCGGTGCAAGCCTGGCTCGGCGCGTTCCACCGCGCCATCGTGTTGGCCCGGCAAGAACAGCATTTGCGACCCGACGCTGACGAGCGGCAGATCGCCTTCGAGATCCACGGCCTGATTTTGGGTTTGCATTACGAAGACCGTTTTCTGAAAAACCCTGGCTCGATCGACCGCGCTTGGCTGGCCTTTGAGGGCATCGTCGAGCGCTATGCCCTGCCCGCACTGACCGCGCCCAAGCAAACCCCACGATCGAAGCCGCCTGCCAGTGCGCGGCGCTGATTTTCCATTCTCACCCGACTGTCCAAGGAGACACCATGCCTGTTTACAACCCACCACTGCGCGACATGCAGTTTGTGTTGCACGAAGTGCTGCAGGTCAGCCCTGCGCTGGCGCAGCTGCCGCCACATGCCGATACCGACCCAGAAACCATGAACGCGGTGCTCGAAGAGGCGGGCAAGTTTGCCGCCGAAGTGGCTTTCCCGCTCAACCGGGTGGGCGACGAACAAGGCTGCACGCTCGACAAGACCACGCATGCGGTAAAGACCCCCGATGGCTTCAAGGCCGCTTACGAGCAGTATGTGCAGGGCGGCTGGCCGGCGCTGTCGTGTGACCCGCAGTACGGCGGTCAGGGCCTGCCCTTTGTGATCAACAATTTTCTCTACGAGATGCTCAACTCGGCCAATCAGGCCTGGACCATGTATCCGGGTCTGTCGCACGGCGCCTACGAGTGTCTGCATGCGCACGGCACGCCCGAACAAAAGGCCCTGTATCTGCCGCGGCTCACCTCAGGCGAGTGGACCGGCACCATGTGCCTGACCGAGCCGCATTGCGGCACCGACCTGGGGCTGTTGCGCACCAAAGCCGAGCCGCAGGCCGATGGCAGCTACAAGCTCACCGGCAACAAAATATTCATCAGCGCCGGAGAACATGACCTGGCGGCCAACATCGTGCATCTGGTGCTTGCCCGTTTGCCCGACGCACCTGCGGGCAGCAAGGGCATCAGCTTGTTTGTGGTGCCCAAGTTCAAGGTCAATGCCGATGCCAGCATCGGCGAGCGCAACGGCATTTATTGCGGCGGCCTGGAGCACAAGATGGGCATCCATGGCAATGCCACCTGCCAGATGGTGCTCGAGGGCGCGGTCGGCCATCTGGTGGGCCAGCCCCACAAGGGACTGGCGGCCATGTTCGTCATGATGAACGCGGCCCGCCTGGGCGTGGGCAATCAGTCGCTGGGTCTGACCGAGGTGGCCTTTCAAAACGCGTTGGCCTATGCCAAAGACCGGATCCAGATGCGCTCGCTCTCCGGCCCCAAGGACAAAGACAAGCCGGCCGATCCGATCATCGTGCACCCCGATGTGCGCAAGATGCTCATGACGGCCAAGGCCTATGCCGAAGGCGGCCGTGCACTGTCCACCTACTGCGCCTTGCTGCTTGACCAGGAGTTGCATCACCCCGACGAGAAGGTGCGCAAAGATGCCGCCGAGGTGCTGGCCCTGCTCACGCCCATCGTCAAGGCCTTTCTCACCGACAACGGCCACATCTCGACCAATGCCTGCCTTCAGGTCTTTGGCGGGCACGGCTTTATCAAGGAGTGGGGCATGGAGCAGCTGGTGCGCGACAACCGCATCAACATGATTTACGAGGGCACCAACACCATTCAATCGCTCGATCTGCTTGGCCGCAAGGTGCTGGGCAACAACGGAGCGACGCTGCGAAAGTTTGGCAAGCTCATCGCTGCGCTGGTGGAGGAGGAGGGCGTGAACGAGCAGATGGCCGAGTTCATCAACCCGATGGCCTATCTGGGCGATCAGATGACCAAGTTCACCACCGAGGTGGGCTTTCGGGCCTTCCAAAACCCAGACGAGGTGGGCGCTGCCGCAGTGGACTATTTGCGCGTGATGGGCCACCTGGTCTTTGGCTACTTCTGGGCCCGCATGGCGCAGGTGGCCTTGCGCCAGATTGCCGCCGGATCGAGCGATCCGTTCTACACGGCCAAGTTGCAGACAGCCCGGTTTTACTTTGCCAAGCTCTTTCCCGAGACGGCCACGCTGATGCGCACCGTGCGCACCGGCAGCCGCCCCCTGATGGACACCGACGCCGCGCTGGCCTAAGAAGGAATCAACATGCTATTCGTCTCCAAAAAATCTCTCGCTCTGCTTGTGGCCTTCGCTGGTCTGGCGCACGCGCAGATGACCCCGGTGGGCACCTGGCACAGCATTGACGACAACACCGGCAAGCCCAAGGCGGAAATCAGCATCCGCGACAACGGAAAAGGGGTGCTGGTGGGCAAGGTCGAGCGCAGCCTTCAGCCCTCGAGCGCCGAGCCCAATTGCTCACTGTGCACCGACGACCGCAAGGGCCAGCCCAAGATCGGCATGGAGATCATCCGTGGTGCGGTCAAGTCGGCCAGCGAGACGCTCTGGGAGGGCGGCACCATCCTGGATCCGGAAAACGGAAAGATCTACAAGCTGCGGTTGA
>JAJTGH010000125.1:0-13038 GCA_021299555.1 Comamonadaceae bacterium | reverse complement strand
CTGCAGGTGCGTGGCTACATTGGGCCGTTTTACCGCACCCAGCTCTGGCAGCGTGTGCAGTGAAGGATCTGGTCATGAAACGATTTCAAGTTCGCCAGGTGGCCGTGCTCGGCGCTGGCGTCATGGGCGCGCAAATCGCCGCGCATCTGGTCAACCTCAAGGTGCCGGTGCTGCTGTTTGATCTGCCCGACACCGCAGCCCCCAAGAGCGGCATCGCCCAGCGCGCCATTGACAACCTCAAGAAGCTCAAGCCCGCCCCCCTGGGTGTGCCCGAAGACGCCGCGCTGATTCGCCCAGCCAACTATGAAGATGATCTTGAGTCGCTCAAGGGCTGCGATTTGATCATCGAGGCCATCGCCGAGCGCATGGACTGGAAGCTCGATCTGTACCGCCGCATCGCCGGAGCCATAGGGCCGCAGGCCATCGTGGCGAGCAACACCTCGGGACTGTCGATTGCAGCGCTCAGTGCCGGCCTGCCCGATGCGCTGCGTCCGCGTTTTTGCGGCATCCACTTTTTCAACCCGCCGCGCTACATGCAGCTGGTCGAGCTCATTGCCACCGACTCCACCGACGCGCAGGTAATGGACGGGCTGGAAACTTTTGTCACCACCACCCTGGGCAAAAGCGTCGTGCGGGCCAAGGACACGCCCAACTTCATTGCCAACCGCGTGGGCACGGCCGGCATGCTGGCCACCATGGCCGAGGCAGAAAAGTTTGGTCTGAGCTACGACGTGGTGGACGACCTCACGGGTAAAAAGCTCGGCCGCGCAAGCTCGGGCACGTTTCGCACGGCCGACGTGGTGGGCCTGGACACCCTGGCCCATGTGATCCGCACCCTGCGTGACAACTTCACCGAGGCCAATGATCCGTTTGCGGCTCTGTATGAAACGCCGCCCGTGCTGGCCCGGCTGATCGAGGCCAAGAGCCTGGGTCAAAAAAGTGGCGCCGGCTTTTACAAGAAGGTCGGGCGCGACGTGCTGCGGCTCGATCCGGCCACCATGGAGTATGTGAGCGGTGGCGCCAAAGCCAACGAGGTGGTTGCCCGCATGCTCAAAAAGCCGCCCGCCGAGCGGCTGCGCCTGCTGCGCCACGCGCAGGGCGCAGAGCCTCGGTTTTTGTGGGCCATCTTGCGCGACCAGTTCCACTACGCGGCGCTGCATTTGCAGGAGATTGCCGAAACTGCCCGCGATGTGGACCTGGCCATGCGCTGGGGCTTTGGCATGAAGCAGGGCCCGTTCGAGCTGTGGCAGGAGGCCGGTTGGCGGCAGGTGGCCAAGTGGATCCAGGAAGACATTGATGCCGGCCATGCCCTGTGCAAGGCACCGCTGCCCGAGTGGGTGTTCAAGGGGCCGGTTGACGAGGCTGGCGGTGTGCACCGCAGCGAAGGCTCATGGTCGCCGGCTCAGGGCCGCTTTGTACCTCGCCGCCAGTTGCCGGTGCACGAGCGTCAGCTGTTTGCCGAAGAGGTGATGGGCACCCCCGCACGGGCTGCGGCCAAGGCCGGCAAGACGGTGCATGAAGACGACGCGATCCGATTGTGGACGCTTGACGACCAGGTGCTCATTGCCAGCATCAAGACCAAGATGCATGCCATCAGCCCCGATGTGGCCGAGGGCCTGGCCCGGGGTGTGGAGATTGCCGAGCAGCAGTATCAGGCGCTGGTGATCTGGTCGCCAGACGACGTGTTTTCCGCCGGAGCCGACCTGCAGGCCATGCTGCCTGCGTTCATGCTTGCGGGCGTGTCGGCCATCGAGGGCGCTGAGCACGAGCTGCAAAAGGTCATGCTGCGCCTGCGTTATGCCGCCGTGCCGGTGGTCTCGGCCATCCGGGGGCTGGCCCTGGGCGGCGGCTGCGAGCTTGCTGTGCACTCGGCCCGGCGTGTGGCGGCCATGGAAAGCTATATCGGCCTGGTGGAAGTTGGCGTGGGCCTGGTGCCCGGCGCGGGCGGCCTGGCCTACATTGCACGGCGCGCCGCCGAAAACGCGCAGGCTGGCACCGGCAAGGATCTGCTGCCGTTTTTGAGCGAAGGCTTCACCGCGGCGGCCATGGCCAAAGTGGGTAGCAGCGCGCTCGAGAGCCGCAAGCTGGGCTATCTGATCGAGGGCGACATCGTGGTTGCGCACAAAGACGAGCTGCTCTACGTGGCTTTGAATGAGGCGCGGTCCATGGCGGCATCTGGATGGCGGGCGCCCCTGCGCCGCCCCTTCCCGGCCGCAGGGCGGCATGCGCTGGCCACCATCATGGGGCAACTGGTCAACATGCGCGATGGCGGTTTCATCAGCGCACACGATTTTCACATCGGCAAGCTCATTGCCCATGTGGTCTGCGGCGGCGATGTGGACGCCGGCACTCTTGTGACCGAGGAATACATCATGGCTTTGGAGCGCCAGGCCTTTTGTCAACTGGTCGCCCACCCCAAGAGCCAGGAGCGCATCATGGCCATGATGAGCACGGGCAAGCCGCTGAGGAATTGAGGACCCCATGAAACAGATCCAAGACGCCTACATTGTTGCCGCCACGCGCACGCCCATTGGGCGTTCGGGGCGTGGCTATTTCAGGAACACGCGGCCCGACGAGTTGTTGGTCCATGCGCTCAAGGCGGCGTTGGCTCAGACGCCATCGCTCGATCCGCATGCGATCGAAGACGTGATCGCCGGTTGCGCGATTCCAGAGGGGCCTCAGGGCTTGAATGTGGCGCGCATTGCCGCTGTGCTGGCTGGTCTGCCCACTGGCGTGGGCGGTATCACGGTCAACCGCTTTTGTGCCTCGGGCCTGTCGGCGGTGCAGATGGCGGCCGACCGCATTCGGGTGGGCGAGGCCGATGTGATGATCGCTGCCGGCACTGAGAGCATGAGCATGGTGCCCATGTCTGGCAACTCACCCTCGCTGTCGCCGGCCATGTTTGCCAACGATGAAAACGTGGGCATTGCCTATGGCATGGGGCTGACGGCCGAGAAGGTGGCGCAGCAGTGGAAGGTCACGCGCGAGGCACAGGACCGATCACACCCGTGGGCGTGTGCGAGAGACGGGTCAATCTGGAAACGGGCCAGGTCACGCTCAGCGAGCGCACGGTCAGCCTCGACGAGGGGCCGCGGGCCGACACGTCCATGGAGGGACTGGCCAAGCTCAAGGCAGTGTTTGCAGCGCGCGGCTCGGTGACCGCGGGCAATTCATCGCAGACCTCCGATGGCGCAGGGGCCTTGATTTTGGCCAGCGAAAAAGCCATCAAAACCCATGGCCTGAAGCCTTTGGCGCGGTTTGTGAGCTACGCCAGCCGGGGTGTGCCGCCCCACATCATGGGCATCGGTCCGATCGAGGCGATACCCGCAGCCCTGGCTTACGCGGGTCTGAAGCAAGAGCAGCTGGACTGGATTGAGCTCAACGAAGCCTTTGCGGCGCAGTCGCTGGCGGTGATGGGCACGCTGGGTCTCGATCCTGCCAAAGTCAATCCCATGGGTGGCGCGATTGCTCTGGGCCATCCGCTGGGTGCCACCGGCGCGATTCGCGCAGCCACTGTGGTTCATGCGCTTGCACGTCACCAATTGCGTTACGGCATGGTCACCATGTGCGTGGGCATGGGCCAGGGTGCGGCTGGAATTTTTGAGCGGGTGTGAGTATGGATGCTGCATCGGGCACACTGGAGCCATGAACGCGGGTTTGGATCAGGCCCTGGCCCGGCAGGCCACGCCGCGGGCTTGTCTGGGCTGCGTGGCCCGCGTTGTTCAATACAAGGAGTAAAACCCATGAGCGATATTCTTTGCCACACCGAAGAAGGCGTGTGCACCCTGACCATCCATCGCGTACAGCGCAAAAATTCACTGACCGCAGCCATGTATGCCGACTTGGCCGATGGGCTGCAGCGGGCGCGAGACGATGCAGCGGTGCGTGTGGTCGTGATTCAGGGCCACGAAACCGTGTTTTCTGCCGGCAACGACATCGGCGACTTTCTCAATACGCCGCCCACCTCGGCTGATGCTCCGGTGTTTCGATTTCTGAACGGCATCAGCCGCTTTCCCAAGCCCTTGGTGGCCGCTGTCTGCGGGCCTGCTGTGGGCGTGGGGACCACCATGCTGCTGCATTGCGACTTGGTCTACGCCGGAGACAATGCGGCCTTTTCCATGCCCTTCGTCAACCTCGGTCTGTGCCCCGAGGCGGCATCGAGTCTGCTGGTGCCCCGCCTGCTGGGCCATGCCCGTGCGGCAGAGGCCCTGTTGCTCGGTGAGCCCTTCACGGCCGAAAGCGCCATGGAATGGGGGCTGGTCAATCGCATCGTGCCGCCGGCGCAGGCCAATGCCTTGGCCCAGCAGCAGGCGCGCAAGCTCGCCAGCAAGCCGATGGCCTCGCTGCTTGAGACCAAGCGCCTGATGAAGCTTGGCACCCAGGCCGATGTGGCCCAGCGCATGGAGCAAGAGTCGCTGAGCTTTGGCCGCATGCTCACCGAGCCGGCGGCCAAGGAGGCGTTTTCGGCCTTCCTGGAAAAACGCAAGCCCGACTTCAGCCAGCTCTGAGCCGGCGCAGCGGCGCGTGAGTCTGCGAGACAATGGGGCCCATGAGCCAACCCGTCGCTGCTGCCGATGCGGCCTTTGAGCCGCAGTTCACCGAGTATCTGCGCGTCCTCTTTGAGGAGCAGATCGTCTTCAACCGCCTGCTCAACCTCAAGATGCTGGCAGCCGGTCCCGATTGGTTTCGCGCCGGCATGGAGATGCGCCCCGACCTGGTGGGCAACTTCCTGCACAACCGCCTGCATGGCGGTGCGATCAGCGCCGTGCTCGATGTGATTGCGGGCATGGCCTGCATTGCCGCCTTGGGCGCGCGCCACAAGAGTGAGCCGCTCGATCAGCGCATGAAGCACTTTGACAAGCTCGGCACCATCGACCTGCGGGTTGAATACCTGCGGCCAGCCGTCAGTGAACGTTTCGAGGCGCAAGCGCGTGTCATCCGTCTGGGATCGCGCGTGGCCAATACACAGATGGAATTTTTCTCAGCCCATGGCCAGTTGCTGGCCACTGGCGCTGGCGCTTACATCATCTCTTGAGCTGGCGCTGCGCTCTGCCGCAGCCGCGTCCTCCGAGCACCTGCCCCGAGCCGCCCGCGGCATTCGCTTGCCCAGAGGCAGGGCCGCGCCCGCCTGCTTGACGCCGCCTGCCGAGCCTGCGCGTGGTTGATTTGTCACGCCAGGCAGGGCAAAAAACGGGACAGGTGTCCCATGGCTCAAGGGGCATTTTTCTCATGTCTGGGACGGGATGGGTGGATACAGTTTTTCTCAAGGAAAGACACCCCATTACCGCATGTACACCCTGAGCCATTGGACCCCTGCAACGCTGCTTGAGCAGCCCCGGCTCTTGCTGCTGGCTGCGCTCTTGCTCGTTGCCGCCCTCATCGACGTCTACCGCTGGCGCATCCCCAACGCACTGACCTTTGGTGGGGCGCTGAGCGCCTTTTTGATCGGCTTGATCGAGCCTGGCTCGGCCGGCCAGGCCTTGATGACCTGGGCAGCAGGCCTGGCTTTGGGCTTTGGCGTGATGCTGCCTCTTTACCTGCTGCGCGCTTTGGGCGCCGGGGACGTCAAGCTCATGGCCATGGCCGGTGCATTTTTGGGTGCGCCGCATGCAGCAGGTGCGGCTTTGATGGTGTTTGTCACCGGTGGCGTGTTGGCCTTGCTTTGGGTGCTGCAGCGCCGGGCCTGGGCGACTTTGCTGACCGGGCTGGCGCCCTGGCGCGCTGGCGCCGTATCGCTCGGACGCATGCCCTACGGCGCCAGCATCTGTATCGGAACTTTGCTTTATGTGGTGGCGTTCGAGCCTCAGGGTTTGCAATGGTCGCGCTGGTTCGTGGCTTGAAAGAAGAGGTGTTGGGTGAAAAATTTCAAGGCAATCGGTTTGTTGCTTGCAGCCCTGGTGCTGGGTTTGGTGGCTGCGGTCTATGCGGCCGGTTGGGTGGCGCGGCAGTCCGACTCGGCCAGTGCGCAGGTGGTCGTGGCTGCGGTTGACGTTGAGCTCGGTACCCGGCTGACGCCACAGATGCTGGCAGTGGTGCAGTGGCCCACCGGGGCGCTGCCCTCGGGCGCCTTTGGCGATGCGGCCCAGTTGCAAGACCGGGTCTTGCGTGCCGGTGTGCTCAAGGGCGAGCCCATCGTTGATCGCAAGCTCGCTGCCGTGGGCTCGCAAGGCGGCTTGTCCGCAGTGATTGCCCAGGGCAAGCGGGCCATGACGGTGCGCGTCAATGACGTGGTGGGGGTGGCCGGCTTCGCGCTGCCCGGCACCTTTGTCGATGTGATGGTCAACACACGCCAAGACAAGGGGCGTGGTGAGGAGGCGCAGATCAGCAAGACCGGCGCGCAGCGTGGGCACCTTGTCGCTGGTCTTGCGCAACCAGGTCGATCGTCAGCGGGTGAGCACAACGGGCACCACCAAGCAGCAGTTGCTCGATGCACGGTCGCTGCCCACGTCGGTGCCGGCCCGCTCGCGCATGGCTTTGACCGGCGCACCGGTACACGCACAGGTAAACGCGGGGGCACCCTCGGCTCAGCCGGTGCTCCCGGCGCCCGCTTTAACCCCGGCACCCCAGGCACCCCAGGCGACGGCCGCACACACAGCACCCACGGTGCCGGTGCGCCCTGCCGTGCAGACCGGTGAACCCGTGCGCGCGGTATCGGCTGCGCCCAACGTTTCGACTGCGCCCAGCGCCGTGGCTGCCGATCGTGCGGCCGCCGTTCAGGCTGCACCGATCGAGGGTCCTTGCGTCGAGATGATCCACAACGGCAACCGGGCGCTTCATTGCTTTTGATGCCCTTAACCGCGTTCAAGCGCGACACTGATGATGAAACTTTCTCGATCTAAAAAACCCCGCGCTTCGGGCAGCGCGCGCGGCTGGTTGCTTGCCGCCATTGCGTGGGCGCAGCCAGCCCTGGCCTTGGCTCAGGCACCGGGGGCCGGTCAGGCGGCGTCGATGCAAGCCCCCGCGCCCTGGAGCCACAGACCGGCTGGCTTGCAGCCATGCGCCAGCGTGAAGGTCGAGCCGCTGACCCAGGTGGTCCTGGGCAAGTCCAGCGTGCTGCGGCTTCAAGTGCCGATCGCGCGGCTGGTCATCGGGGGTGCACCCGGCGGGCGGGCTTCCGCTCCGGGCGGCACGGCGGCTGCCGCCCCATCGTCTGCTTCTGCTGGCGTTGGCAATGGTGGTGGTGGTGGTGGTGGTGGTGCCATCGATGCCGCCGGTGTTCCCGGCGGCGACGGGGTGGCCCAGGTCGATGTCATGCTGCTTGGGCCCACGGAGTTGTTTCTCCTCGGGCGTCGACCGGGTTCGATGAATCTGGTGCTGCAGGCCAGCGACGGGCGCTGCTTTATTCGTGATGTGCTGGTGACGGTCGATCCGGATAACCTGCAGGCCAGGCTGGCTGAGTTTTTGCCCGGTGAAACCCAGATTCGTGTGCGCGCCATGGACGGGGCCCTGGTGCTGACGGGCCAGGTCAGCGATGCGCTCAAGGCCGACGAGGCGATGAACCTGGCGCAGTCGTTCGGTGAAGGGCGCCGGCTGGTCAACCTGATGCGCGTGAGCGCGCCGCAGCAGGTCATGCTGGAGGTCAAGATCGCTGAAGTGAGCAAGGGCGTGCTGGACCGGTTGGGCATCGACCTGACCCGGGTGGCGCGCACGGGTGAGGGGGCACGCATCTTTTCAGGCCTGTTTGGCGGCAACCCCCTGCTGCTGGGCAAGACCAGCACCAACAACGTCGGCATTTCAGGTCGCACGAACATTGGCCGCGGCCTGGGGCTTGACGTGGGCGCGGGCAAGGACACCCTGGCCGGCAGCAGCGGCCTGGCCGGAGCCAGCGGCACGCTCATCGGTGTGGATGCGCAAACCCAGGACGCCTTGGTGCGCATCTTGGCCGAGCCCAACATCATGGCCGTCAGCGGTCAGTCGGCCAGTTTTTTGTCGGGCGGCAAGATCTACATTCCGGTGCGCCAGGGCAATGGCTCGGTCACCCTCGAGGAGCGGCAGTTTGGTGTGGGCCTGAAGTTCCACCCCACGGTGCTCGATGGTGGCCGCGTCAATCTCAAGCTGACCACCGAAGCCTCCGAGCTGTCGCAGACCGGTGCTGCCTTCAGCAGCGCCGATGGGGCCAGCGCCATCGTGCCGGTGGTCAGCACGCGCCAGATCGACACCACGGTGCAATTGGGCGACGGCCAGAGCCTGGCCATTGCCGGATTGATCCGCAACAACCTGACCCAGTCGGTCAATCGCTTTCCTGGTTTGGGCGACCTGCCGGTGATTGGGGCGCTGTTCCGATCCACCGCATTTCAGAAAGACCAGACCGAGCTGGTGTTCGTGGTGACGCCCAGGCTGGTTCAGCCCATTGCTCAGGCGCTGCTGCCCACCGACTTGCACCGCGAACCCAGCCGTCAAGACGCACTGATCGGCGGCAAGGCCGAAGCCGGTGCAGCCCCGGTCGCGCCGACCCCGGTTCAAAAAAGTCAGTCCACTTCATCGCAGCCAGGGAGCAAACCATGAAACCCATCAAGGCCAACGCGTTTTTTCAAGCACCTCTGCGAGGCCGCCGCCCTTTTGTTGCCGCTGCATGCCTCGTCGCCCTGGTCGGATGCAGCTCGACCACGCCGCAATACGACGCGCAGTTTGGCCAGGCGGTGCGCCACAACCGGCAGGCGCAGGTGATCAATCCGTCGGCCGGTCAAGGCGGTGCACCCGCGGCTGAACTCGACGCCAACACAGCGCGCGCTGGTTTGCAGCGCTACCGCGACAGTTTCAAATCCCCGCCGCCTGTGGTCAATGTGATCAATCTGGGCACGGGCGCGGCAGCAGGGCCTTGAAGCGTCCTGCGGTCGCGCCAACGCGACCGAGCAAGGGCGAAGGAGGCGGGCGGCGCGCAAGCTCACGGGTAGGGACCCGGCTGCGCGGTGCTTGAAGATGAAGGCGCCCCTCAGAGCGCTGGGCAGGCGTCCCGGATGGTCCGGGGCGTCTTTGAGTAACCATGACAGGAGGTGTTCTTATGAACCAGATGTTTCGAAGCGTTCCCGGGGCCGTGCGTCGTTTCATGCGCGACGAAGAAGGCGCGCAGGTGGTTGAGTATGCGCTGATCATTGCGGTGGTCTCCATCGCCTTGGTGCTGGCATTGCAGGGTCTGACCAATGGCAACTTTGCAACCTTTATTGCCCGGGTCAACACCTGCTTGACCACGGCCACCTGCACTTGAGCCACCGACCGGCGACGCGATGAAGCAAACACACAGATTGACCCTGGGGCCGCTGTGTAAAGGCCCGTCGTCCGCCGGCCGATGCGTGTGTGGTTTGGGCAGGCAGCAAGGCGCGGTCGCTGTGACCGTGGCCTTGTGCCTGCTCTTTTTGCTGGGCTTCATGGGCCTGGCGCTCGATTTTGGTCGGCTGTTTGTGATCCGTTCGGAGCTGCAGACGGCCGTCGACAGCTGCGCTCTGGCCGCTGCCCGTGAGCTCGATGGCCGGGCCGATGCCCTTGCACGAGCCAGCAGCGCGGGACGTACAGCGGGCAATGCCAACGCAGTCAATTTTCAGTCAGCCAACTGGGCTTCACGGGCGCAGCTCACCGATGCATCACTGCAATTTTTTGACCGCGACCTCAAGCTGACCACGCAGCCGGCCCTGGCCCGCTACGCCCGCTGCCGCCATGAGCATGAGGGCGCTGGCGCCTGGTTGCTCACGGCCTGGCAGGGGTCGGGGGGTCAGCGGTCCCCAGACATCTCGCACCGGGTGATGGCCCAGGCCACGGCCACTCGGCTGGGCGCTCAGACGGCCTGTCCTTTGCCCCTGGCCTTGCGCATCGATACGCAGGAGGGCGGGTCTTCGACTGCACTGGCAGTCGGTCAGTGGGTCAAGCTGGTGAGCAAAAAGGGCTTGGCTTCCAAGGGCGAGATCGGTTGGGCCAACCTCGATGGCTCGAGCAGTGCAGCTCAAACCGAACGTGAACTGATGGGCTCTTGCGGCACCCGCGTCGGCGATCGACTGGGTACGCCGGGCGTTCAGGCCTCGATGGCCGATGTCTGGAATTTGCGCTTTGGAATTTACAAAAACAACCCGCCGGCGCAGCCCGACGGCCTGCTCGACGCCACCGGCTATGCCTACACCAAGGTCAATTGGCCCAGTCAGAGCAGCGCCTACCAGGGCGCTACCCCCGCCAATGCCGGCGTCACGGCCGCCAACTATCTGGCCAAGAGTGCCCAGCGTGCATCCTGCGCGGACACCGGCACCAGTGTCACGACCTGCGAGTCGATCACCGGGCTCAAAATCTCGGTCGCCTTCAAAACCTTGGCCCCACCCGGACCGGCCTACGGCGGCAGTTCGCGGGTGGTGCTCGTTCCCACGGTCGACGACTCGGCGCGGGTGACCGGCTATGCCTGCATGCTGATGCTCCAGCCACTGAGTTCACCCCTGGTTGACGTGCAACTTGAATACCTGGGCAATGCCAGCGATGCGGCATCGCCCTGTGTGACCGCCGGCTTGCCCGGCGGCGGAGCTGGCCCCCTGGTGGCCACGTTGGTGAGATAAGGCATGGCCGCCTGTTTATCCACCAATCTTGGTCGCAGGCAGGCAGGCGCCGCCTTGGTCGAGTTCTCCCTGATCCTGCCGCTGTTGCTGATCCTGGCCTGGGCGGTGACCGATCTGGGCCGGGCCATCGGCCACTACCGGGTGTTGGCGCAGTCCGCGCGCGAGGCCGCCCGCTATGTGTCGACCCAGACGCCTGGCAGCGGCACCGATCAGGCGCGCAATCTGGTGCTTTACGGCCGCCTGACGGCCTCCGGGCCTTACCAGCTGTCGGGGTTTGGCGGCACGCAGCAGGTGTTGGTGAGCTGGCAGTATCAGGGCAGCAACCCGACGCTGGCCACGGTCAAGGTCACGATCAGGGGCTACCGCTTCGATTCCATGGCGGCGTCCTTCTGGGCGGTTCGTTTTGCCAGCATCACCTTCGGCGACATCAGCGCCACCATGCGGGCCGCTTCGTGCGGCAGTGTGTGCTGATGGCCAGGCAATTGCATCAGCGCGGCGCCACAGCGGTGGAATTTGCCCTGGTGCTGCTGCTGTTTCTGACCTTTTTGCTCGGCTTGATTGACCTCAGTCGTCTCATCTATACCTGGAGCGCAGCACAGGAGGTGGCTCGCGCCGGCGCTCGCTACGCCGCCGTTTGCGACGACACCACCCGTGGGGCTGATGTGCGGGCCTTGATGCAGCGCATGCTGCCGGCCATCACGCAGGTGAGCATCGACTGGCTGCCGTCAGGCTGCTCGGCCGATGGGTGTGAGTCTTTGCGGCTGCGGGTCACGGGCTTGCAGTTTCAGTGGATTTCGCCGCTGGTGGGCATGCAGGCCCTGACCACCATGGCCGTGCCGGCCGCGAGCATCGAGCAGACCCGCGAGGCCATGCGGCAAGACCCGCAGAGCACCGCTTTGTGCGCCCTTTGAATATTTTTCACCCCCGAGAAAGCACCCCATGAAAATTGCCCTGATCTCCCCGAGCAAGGTTCACCTCGCTGAAATGAGCCAGGTGCTGCAGGGCCCCACGCAGCAAGCCCTGCAGGGTGGCGCCCACGAGGTGTTGCAAATTGAGGGAGGACGCAGCCGTCTGGCCGAGGTGGTGCATGAGCACGATCCGGATCTGGTCGTGGTCGACGGCATGGGGCGCGACCCAGACGAGATCGAGCCGGTCGAGCAGGTCACGGCCGCCCATCCGCAGCTGGCCGTGCTCATGCTCAGCGCGCAGCAGTCACCCGAATTTTTGCTGCGCGCCATGCGTGCGGGTGTGCGCGAGGTGCTGCCTTCCCCGCCCACGCCCGCTTCCTTGCTGATGGCGGTCGATCGGGCCGACAAGCGCCGGGTCGGCGCCTCGCGGCGCCAGCGCGGCCGCCTGCTGGCCCTGGTGTCCTGCAAGGGGGGCAGCGGCGCCACCTTCATTGCGGCCAATCTGGCCTATCAGCTGGCCACAGAAAAAACGGTGTTGCTCATCGATTTGAACCTGCAGTTTGGCGATGCGCTGGCCATGCTGCGGGAGGAGCCGGCGCTGCTGAGTCTGGCCGATGTGGCGCGCGACATCGAGCGGCTCGATGCCGCGTTCCTGTCGGCCTGCACCACCCGCATCCATGAGCGGCTCAGCGTGCTGGCTGCACCGGAGGAGTTTTCAGATGGCATGGAGGTGCGGCCCGAACACCTCGAAGCCACCGTGCGCCTGGCTCTAAAGCAGTACGACTTTGTGCTGATCGATCTGGAGCGCCACCTGGATCCCTTGAGCATCCGCGCCATGGATCTGGCCGACCAGGTGTTTGTGGTCATGCAGGCGGGGCTGCCGTGGGTGCGCAACGCGCGGCGCCTGCAAAAGCTGCTGCACAGCCTGGCTTACCCCGCGGAAAAGCTGGGCTGGATCGTCAACCGGCACGAAAGGGGCGACGAAATTGGACTGCAGGACATCGCCCGCACGCTGGGCGTCGAGCAGGTGTGGCCGCTGGCCAATGCCTGGCGCGACGTCTGCGCTTCGGTCAACCGGGGCGCGGCATTGCTCGAAGTCGCGCGCTCGAGCGTGGTCACCCGCCATCTGGCTGAACTGGCGCGCAGCATCAGCCCGCAAGGCAGCGAGCCGCGCGGCCTGCTGTCGCGTTTGTTTCGCCGCGCTTAAAGCGCTTTGCTTCCTGTCAGAGGTCAAACCCAGCCATGTCATTTCGTGAAATGTTTCGAGCGCCGCCACCGGTCGATGGGGTCCGCATGAGTCCGGCGGTTTTTTCAGAGGGGTCTGGGCCCGCCGAAATCGACCGTTATCAGATCATCAAGGGCCGATTGCACATGAAGCTGGTCGAGCAGTTTGACCTCGCAGCGCTGGAAAACACGGCGCCCGAGCTGCTGCGCCAGGAGATCGCGGCACTGACCGAGCGCTTGCTGCAAGAAGAGCCAGTGGCCGTCAATGAAATCGAGCGGCGCCATCTGATTCGAGACATCGCCCACGAGATGATGGGCTTTGGCCCGCTCGAGTTGCTCATGGCCGACCCCACGGTCTCGGACATCCTGGTCAACAG
>JAJTGH010000124.1 GCA_021299555.1 Comamonadaceae bacterium | reverse complement strand
CCTGGTCGTGGTAGATGTCGTGGATGAATCGGTTGAGTGCGGTGACCCGCTGCACCAACCCCTCCTCCATGGTTGTCCACTCGTGGGCCGGGATGATGCGGGGAATCAGATCGAAGGGAATGAGCCGCTCGGTGCCGGCGCCGTCTTCATCTTTGGCACCGTAAACCGCGAAAGTGATGCCCACCCGCCGAAAGATCATTTCTGCTTCTTCGCGGCGCGCCTGCATGGTGGCCGCGCTTTGTTCAGCCAACCACTTCTCGTAGCCGAGGTAGTGTTTTCGCACCGCTTTGGTGCTGTCGTGCATCTCGTCAAACTCGGGTCGGCTCATCTCGCTGCTTTCCGCTGATCCGTCCTGCTCGGGGCTGCAGGGTTGTGAAGTTTCTAAGCAAGGAACTTGCCAAGCTTACGGCCGGAGTATGCCCTGAGACGCGGCCGGCTCAGACATGCCCACGGTGCCGATCCGATGGTGCCAATAGCGGGGGAAGTGCTCGCGCAGGCACTGCATCTGCCGGGGCGCGTCGCTGCGCCAGGTGGCCGCGCCGCACCGGGTGGTTTCGATCACAGGGATGCCTCGGGCGTGGTAACGCTCGAGCACCTGCGCCGCCGGATGGCCAAAGCGGTTTCGATAGCCGGCCTGCACGACGGCCCAGCGTGGCTGCACCGCATCGAGCAGAGCCGGGCTCGACGAGGTGCGGCTGCCGTGGTGGGGCACCATCAACCAGTCCGTCTTCGGCAAGCCTCGCTCGACCAGCTCGGCCTCTTGCGCCGCTTCGATATCGCCCGTGAGCAAAGCCGAACCCAGGCCGGCGGCTCCTGAAATGCGCAAAATGCAGCTCAGGGCGTTGGGCTTGCGCAGGCGCCCAGCATCGTGTTCGCTCGGGTGCAAAATTTCAAAATCCACCCCATCCCAGCGCCAGCGCTGACCCGCACGGCAGCTCACGTGCGAAGGCTGACCGAGCAGCAGGCTGTGACCTGGATCGAGCGAGCTCAAAACTTGCATTTGCGGCTGACTGGCCAGCAAGGCGCGGGCGCCGCCCGTGTGGTCGGTGTCGCTGTGGCTGAGCACCAGCCAACCTGGGCGCTCGCCCAGCGCCCGCAGGACGGGAACCAAAACCCGGTGCCCGGCATCGCTTTCGCGGGAATAGCGTGGCCCCGCGTCATAGAGCAGGCTCTGTGTGGCCGTGCGCACCAACACGGCACTGCCCTGGCCGATGTCAAAGGCCAGTAACTCGAATGCACCCAAAGGCGGACGTGCCGGCTGCCACAGCAAAACGGGCAGCATGAGGGGCAAGCCCAGGCAACGCACGGCCAAGGGCCAACGCATCACCATCAGCAAGCCCCCGAGCAAGCCTGCGGCTGCGCACCACCATGGTGCAGCCGGTCGTTCCAAGACGGCCCATGACCATTGAGACAGCACGCCAAGAAAGTCCATCAGGCCAGCGAGCATGAAGGCCGACACCGACCAGGCGGGAGGAAAGAGCATGCCTACCAGAGCCAGGGGGGTGACCACCAGCGTGACCCAGGGAATGGCCAGCGCGTTGGCCAAAAGCCCCACCACCGACACCTGCTGAAAAAGCACGAGGGTCAAAGGGGTCAGGGCAAGCGTCATGACCCACTGCTCGCGCAGCAGACGAACCAGCGCATGTCCGACCCTTTGTGCCGCTGCAAACATTGAACGGGCCGGCACCGGCCGCTCGGGCTGTTGGCCGGCATCGGTGGCGAACAGCATGCCCACCGCGACAAAGGACAGCCAAAACCCAGCCTGATGCATGGCCCAGGGATCGATCAGCAGCACTGCCGCCATGGCCGCAAGCCAAACCTGGGGCCAGGGCCACCGGTGGGCCGAAGAGCGCAGCAGCACCGCCACAGCCAACATGCAGACGGTGCGCTGGGCCGGCACAGCCCATCCGGAAAAAACAGCATAGGCACCAGCCAGTGCCAATCCACCCCAAGCGCCAGCCACGTGGGCCGGCACAAGCAGACA
Organism: Comamonadaceae bacterium; assembly: GCA_021299555.1. Taxonomy (GTDB): domain Bacteria; phylum Pseudomonadota; class Gammaproteobacteria; order Burkholderiales; family Burkholderiaceae_C; genus Polaromonas. The sequence goes on along the minus strand of JAJTGH010000124.1, from coordinate 7,701 downwards.
CCACGAGGGAGTCCAGTGCGCCGAGGACCGCCACAGCGCTCCAATGGCCATGGCTGCGAGCCAGGCAAACAGGGTGATGTGCAATCCGGAAATGCTCATCAGGTGGGCCACACCCGTGGCGCGAAACACGTCCCAGTCGGCGCGCTCGATCGCGCTTTGGTCGCCCATGACCAAGGCGGCGATCACGCCGGCCAGCGCGGGCTCGGCCACCGCTTTGGCAATGGCCTGACGGGTGGCCAAGCGGGCCCTCTCGATCCATTGACCGCGGGCCTCTTGCAGCCGCATCGGCGGCAGGTCGCGTGCCGACGTGCGCACGTAACCAACGGCTTGTACGCCCTGCTCCCAAAGTCTGAGTTCATGGTCGAAACCGTGCGGGTTGCGCTGGCCATGCGGCGCCTTGAGCCTGACGGTCAGGCGCCAGCGCTCTCCAGGCAGCAGCTGAGCCGGAGGCTGCAAGGCGTGCTGCAGGGCGCGCTCGCGATCGGCCTGGGTTTCTGGGGTGCTGCCAACGCCCACCGGCAAAGCCGCATGCGCCCACCCGTGGCCGGTGTACCAGGCCAGCGCCAGGAGATCTGGCAATACCACCGCTTGCCCTTGGAACTGCGCCTGCTCGGTGCGCAGCCGAAAGCTCATCGCATCCTGGCCCCTCTGGGGCAGGCCCTCGACCACCCCCGTGACCACCAGATCACGCCCTTCAAGCGCACTGGCCATGGCCCGTGCATCAAAGGCAGCCGCGCGCCAACCCACCTGGGCGTAGCCGGCTCCCAAGGCAGCGCAACAAGCCAGCAGCAGGCCCAGCACGCCGCGGCGCCATCGCCAAGCCAGGGCAAGCAGAGCCAACGACACACAGGCCAGCGCCGCGTAGCTGCCAACAGGCCACAATTGGGCCTGCTGCAATTGCAGCGCAATGCCCGCAACCGTACCGAGCAGCCAGGGTGTGGGCGAGAACATGCGCGTATCTATGCACCAAAGTGGACAAGAGCAGCTGGCCTGACCATCAGCAAATCACCCAAGCCGGCACAATCGGTTCAGGCGCGCGACTTGCTATGCACCCAAAGCGTCGAGCGGAGGCTGCGGCAAGCGCGACTGCTGGACGAGTATGTCGCAAGCCCCGTGCAGCGCATAGGGCCCAAGGGCCGAAGACACAATCATTGACTGCGAGGACCTGATCGCGTGCCCATCCATGTTGCTTTAAACCACGTCACCCAGTACAGCTACGACCGTCTGGTGCAGTTGGGTCCACAGGTGGTGCGGCTGCGGCCCGCCCCACACAGCCGCAGTCGCGTACTGGCGTACTCACAGCGCATCGAGCCGCAGCCGCACTTCATCAACTGGCAGCAGGACCCGTTTGCCAACCATCAGGCACGCCTGGTGTTTCCTCAACCCACGCGTGAGTTCAAGGTGACGGTGGACCTGGTGGTCGAGATGGCGGTCTACAACCCGTTTGACTTCTTCCTTGAGCCCGATGCCGAGCAACTGCCCTTTGCCTACAGCCCAGCGCAGGCGCAGGACCTGGCCCCTTATCTGCAAGCCGATCCAGCGACTCCCTTGCTGCAGGCCTACCTTGACGCGATCGACCGAACGCCCACGGCCACCGTGCAATTCCTGGTGTCCCTGAACCAAAAGGTGCAGCAGGACATTGGCTATCTGATCCGGCTTGAGCCGGGCGTGCAAACGCCCGAGCGGACCCTTGAACTGCGCTGCGGCTCTTGCCGCGACAGCAGCTGGCTGCTGGTGCAACTGCTGCGGCATCTGGGCCTGGCCGCGCGCTTTGTCTCTGGATACCTGATACAGCTCAAAGCGGACGTGGCAGCGCTCGATGGTCCGAGCGGTGCAGCGGCCGATTTCACCGACCTGCACGCCTGGTGCGAGGTGTTTTTGCCGGGCGCGGGATGGGTCGGTCTGGACCCAACATCGGGCCTGTTTGCCGGCGAAGGACACATTCCGCTGGCCTGCACGCCACAGCCATCGAGCGCGGCGCCGATCGAAGGCGGCGTAGACCCCTGCGAAGTGGCGTTTTCGCACCGAATGGCTGTGCAACGCATCCACGAATCGCCCCGCGTGACGCTGCCCTACACCGATGAGCAATGGCACGAGGTGATCAGCCTGGGCAAGCAGGTTGATCGTGATTTGCAACAGCACGACGTGCGTCTGACCATGGGTGGCGAGCCCACCTTTGTGGCCACCGAAAACCGTGACGCCGCCGAGTGGAACACCGATGCCCTGGGCCCGACCAAGCGGCGCTACGCCACCGAATTGCTGAACCGACTGCGACAGCGCTACGGCCAGGGCGGCTTGCTGCATTTCGGCCAGGGCAAGTGGTATCCGGGGGAACAGCTGCCCCGCTGGGCGCTGTCCATCTACTGGCGCGCAGACGGTCAGTCCGTCTGGCAGGACCCAGCCCTGTTTGTCGACGAAAGCCGGGCCGCCGACTGCCAATACTCCAGCGCCGATGCACGATCTTTTGTGCACGCGCTGGCCGAAGAACTCGGTTTGACCCGTGACTGGATCACACCGGGATTTGAAGACACCTGGTATTACCTGTGGCGCGAGCGAAAGCTGCCCGTCAACGTCGATCCCTTCGACTCGCGCCTGGATGACCCCATGGAGCGCGAACGCCTCAGACGCGTGTTCAGTCAGGGGCTCGATGCCGTGATCGGTTATGCCCTGCCCCTGCAAGCGGCCGATCCGGCGCAGACGGCCGAGATGCGCTGGAAAACCGGCCCCTGGTTTGTTCGCGACGAGCGCATGTACTTGTTGCCGGGCGATTCGCCCATGGGCTTTCGACTGCCTTTGGACTCGCTGCCCTGGTCATCTGAAGCGGACCAGCATGGCTTGATCGAGGTCGACCCCTTTGCACCACGCGAACCGCTGACTGCCCCAAGAATCCTCCATGCCAGGGTGCCTGTGCGAGATCAAAACCAGACGGCCGGGCAGGTCGGCCCTGACGGTCTGGCTGCTGCAGCGCTGCCGCTCAAGCACGGCGAGTCGGCCGCCGGCCTGACGCGCACCGCCCTGTGCGTGGAGGTGCGCGATCCGCGGCGGGCCAACGGGCCGGTTGCAGCGCCGGGCCGTTCATCGCAGCCCAACCAAAGCGGCGCGCTCTACGTCTTCATGCCTCCGCTGGCCCGCTTGCAGGACTACCTGGACCTGATTTCGGCGGTCGAAGCCACCGCCCGCAAGCTGGGCATGAAGGTGGTGATTGAAGGCTATGCGCCGCCGCGCGATGAAAGGCTCAAGCTGCTGCAGGTCACACCCGATCCAGGCGTGATCGAGGTCAACATCCACCCGGCCCACAACTGGGATGAATTGGTCGAGCACACCGAATTCCTCTACGAGGCCGCGCACCAAAGCCGCCTGAGCGCCGAAAAATTCATGACCGATGGTCGGCACACCGGCACGGGCGGGGGCAATCACATTGTGCTGGGTGCAGCCCGGCCAGAGGACAGCCCCTTCCTGCGCAGACCCGAATTGCTCGGCAGCTTGATCGCCCACTGGCACAACCACCCAAGCCTGAGCTACTTGTTTTCCGGCCTGTTCATTGGACCGACCAGTCAGGCCCCGCGGGTCGATGAGGCACGCAATGACCAACTGCACGAACTCGAGCTGGCCCTGCAGCAAATCAAGGCCAACCGTGCACGCCATGGCCAGAATATGCCGCCCTGGCTGGTGGACCGAACGCTGCGCAATGTCCTCGTAGACATCACCGGCAACACGCACCGCAGCGAGTTTTGCATCGACAAGCTCTACTCGCCCGACTCGTCGACGGGCCGGCTCGGTCTGCTCGAGTTGCGCGCCTTCGAAATGCCGCCCCATGCCCAAATGAGCATCGTTCAGCAGTTGCTGCTGCGCGCCTTGGTTTCGCGCTTTTGGCAGCAACCCGGCCAGCCCAAACTCAGCCGATGGGGCACGGCGCTGCACGATCGCTTCATGCTACCGACCTTCGTCAGAATGGACTTCGAAGACGTTTTGCACGAGCTCGCCGAGTTTGGCTATGACATCCCCATGGCCTGGTTTGAACCGCACCTGGAATTTCGCTTCCCGCTGATTGGACAGATCGAACACCGTGGAATTGCCCTGACTCTGCGAAGCGCGCTCGAGCCCTGGCATGTGATGGGTGAAGAGGGCTCATCCGCAGGCACAGTGCGCTACGTGGACTCGTCGCTCGAGCGCATCGAGGTCAGCGTTCAAGGCTTTAACCCCGAGCGCTATACGGTGCTGGTCAATGGCCAGCCTCTGCCCCTGCACGGCACAGGCACTGCGGGCCAATTGGTCGCGGGTGTCAGGTTCAAGGCCTGGAACCCCGCCTCGGCCCTGCACCCTTCGATCGGAGTGCACGCGCCACTGACATTTGACATCGTCGACACCTGGAATGCGCGCAGCATCGGGGCCTGCCAGTACCATGTGGCGCACCCCGGCGGCCGCAACTATGACACGCTGCCAGTCAACAGCTTTGAGGCCGAGAGCCGGCGGCTGATGCGCTTTTTCCAGATGGGTCATACGCCCGGGCGCATCGTGACTCCACCAGCAACCCGCAGCCAGGAGTTTCCTTTCACACTGGACCTGCGGCACACGCCCTAGCCGCCACGGACCGGCAATCGACGATCGCGGCCCAGTGGCGACGGCCAAACCCATGCCACGGTTGGCGACCTGATCTTCGAGGCAGGCATACTGTATGACTGTGAATCAGAGCACTCCCAACCGGATACGCAGCCGGTCATTACGACGAACTGCGCGCACTCCCAGGCGCCGCGGGCGCGGGGGTGTCTGCAGGCCAGCTGGCCAGGGCTTGGCAGATCTTTTTTGATGCCCTGGGAGACGCGGGCCCGGCCGACCTGGATCAAAGACAGCATGCACTTGAGCGCCTGATCCGTGACAACGGCGTGACCTACAACGTCTATGCCGACAGCCATGGCCCACAGCGACCCTGGGCCCTGGACCTGCTGCCCATGTTGCTCAGCGCAGACGACGGGGCCGTGATCGAAAAAGGGGTGGAGCAGCGCGCACAACTGCTGGAGGCCATCATGGCCGATGTCTACGGCCCTCAGCGCCTGATCCAGCAGGCCCTGCTACCGCAGGCTTTGGTTCGCGGGCATCCGGGCTACCTGCGCGCGATGCATGGCGCCACGCCAGCCGGAGGGCGGCACTTGCGCATTGCTGCCTTCGACCTGGCGCGCAGCCCGCAAGGGCACTGGTGGGTGGTCTCGCAACGCACGCAAGCGCCCTCGGGACTGGGCTACTTGCTGGAAAACCGCAACAGCATTTCCCTGCAATTTCCGCAGGCTTTCCGGGCCCTGAACGTGCGAAGTTTGGCCGGTTCCTACAAAGCGCTGATCGACTCCATCGCCAGCGCTTGCCCCGATCTGGACGGTGGGCCCAAGCGCATCGTGCTGTTGACCCCTGGCCCCTACAACGAGACCTATTTCGAGCACGCCTACCCGGCTCGGCATCTGGGCCTGACCCTGGTCGAAGGCAACGACCTGATGGTGCGCGATGAGCGGCTTTTCCTCAAAACCATCGTCGGGCTCGAGCCGGTGCATGGCGTGCTCAAGCGATTGGACGATGAATTTCTCGACCCCCTTGAATTGCGCGCCGACTCGACCTTGGGCGTGCCCGGGCTGATGCAGGCCGTGCGGGCCGGCAATGTGTTGCTGGCCAACGCGCCGGGGTCGGCTTTTCTGGAGTCACCCGCTCTTTTGGGCTTTTTGCCGGCGCTCAGTGAACACCTGCTCGGACAGACTTTGCAGCTGCCTTCGCTGGCCAGTTGGTGGTGCGGTGAGCAGGCCGCGGTGCAGGACATGCTGCCCAAATTGCGCGATCATGTGATCAAGCCGACCTACCCCAGCGGGCACGGACTGTCGATCATCGCCCATACCCTCTCGCCACCGGAGTTGGCCAATTGGGCCGCGCGCATCATGCGCCGCGGCCTGGATCACACCGTACAGGCCTACACACCTTTGTCGCAAACACCGATCTGGCATGGAGGCAAGATGGTCCTGCGATCGGCCATGCTGCGCGTCTTTGCCCTGGCCGACGGCCAGGGCGCTTGGCGCGTGCTGCCTGGCGCCCTGGCCCGCCTGGCCAGCCGCGATGAGAACATAGCCTCCATGCAGCAAGGCGGCAGCAGTGCCGATGTCTGGGTCGTGGGGCGATCGAGCGGCCCAGCGGTCATCGACGGCTTGAACCTACGAAGCAGCGGGCCAGGGGGCAAGGCGGCCATCAGCAGCCGCGCCGGGGAAAACCTGTTTTGGCTCGGCCGTTACACGGAGCGGGCAGAAAATTCAGCGCGGCTGGCACAGCTGACCCTGCAAAGCCTGCATGGCGAAGACCGCGACTGCAGCTCGCTGCTGTCGTGGCTGAGCCGGGTCGCCGTGAACAACGCCCTGGTGCCGCCCGGCACGCCGGCGGCCACACAGTCAAGTCGGGTGTTCGAGCGGGCACTCATTGACGCACTGGGCCCCGCCTCGGGAGCGACCAGTGTGGGCTACAACCTGATGGCGCTCAAGGGCGCCGCCGCCTGCGTGCGCGAGCGTCTGTCGCAGGCGCAATGGCAGACCATCGTGCAGGCCGTCCAAGACTTTGAGACCCGCTGCGAGCCGCTCTCAGGTGTGCGGCAGGGCTCCATTGCCGGCTCGCCAGAGCAACTGGAGCGCGCGCTCAATGCCCTGCAGTGGGCCAGCCATTGGCTCGCAGCCATCACGGGTGCGCAGACCGACCGCATGATGCGCGATGACGGCTGGCGGCTGCTGAGCATCGGAAGACACATTGAAAGGCTGGGCAGCTTGTCATCGGCGCTGGCCAGCGGCCTGGCTACGGGCGCCTTGCGCGAAGACGGTGGCTATCGCGCCATGCTGGCCCTTTTTGACAGCACCATCACGTTTCAGGCCCTGTATCAGCAGCGCCGCGACCTCGGCGCCCTGCTCGGCTTGCTGGTGCAAGACAGCGACAACCCGCGTTCTCTGGCCTGGGTCACACAGACCCTCAAAGCGCGGCTCAACAAACTGGGCGCAGGACAAATGCCAGACATGGACGGGCTGGCCCGGCTGCTGCCCGATCCATCCCGCTGGCCTTTGGCCGATCTGTCGGCCTCAGGCAGATTCGATCCCCAATACCTGGCCACGCTGCAAGAGGACTTGATGGCGACGGCACAAGCGGCGTGGAGTCTGTCCGAGCAGGTCGGGCGGCGCTGCTTCAGCCACGCAGCCGACAGCCGCAGCGTGGGCGCCTGAGGTCAAGCGATGCTGCTGCACGTGCTGCATGAAACCCGCTACGACTACAGCCCGGCCGTGGAAAACGCCCAGCACGTGGCCTACCTTCGTCCTTTGGAAGCCGATGGCCAACGCGTGATCCGACACAGCTTGCAGATCAGCCCGGATCCAGCCCATCAGCGTACCGTGGCCGACCTGTACGGCAACAGTCGCAGCTATTTTTCCTTTCAGAGCAGCCACGCGCAGTTGGCGGTCAAGGCAAGCTCGCTGGTCCAAACCGCCCCCGCCATGGACCACCAGGATATCGAATCGGCGCCGTGGCAACAGGTGTGCGAGCACCTGCGCTACCAGGCCGGGGCTCCGTGGGAGCCTGCGGTTGAATTCGTCTTCGACTCGCCCTGCCTGCCCCACGACGATGCGTTCGCCGAGTTCGCCAAGCCCAGCTTCACTGGCTCGCGCCCCATCGCGCTGGCCGCATGGGATCTGATGCAGC
>JAJTGH010000123.1 GCA_021299555.1 Comamonadaceae bacterium | reverse complement strand
GCAGACACCCGCACAAGAGAGCGCGCAAGACGCCGTCTCAAGCCCATCGGGTAAGCCTCGAGCGGCCAAGCGCGCCGGGGCCTGATACAAAACAGCGGCGCAAACCCGACCGCCATGAACACCCGAGCTGACTCTGCCGTGGCTGCGCACACCCCCATGATGGCGCAGTACCTGGCCATCAAAAAAGATTTCCCAGACACCCTGCTGTTCTACCGCATGGGGGATTTTTACGAGCTTTTTCATGAAGACGCAGAAAAAGCCGCCCGCCTGCTTGAGATCACGCTGACGTCGCGGGGCCAGTCGGCTGGCACGCCCATCAAGATGGCGGGCGTCCCCTATCACTCTGCAGACAATTATTTGGCCCGATTGATCAAGCTCGGTGAATCCGTCGCCATTTGCGAGCAGGTCGGCGATGTGGCTTCGTCCAAGGGCCCGGTCGAGCGCAAGGTCGTTCGTGTGGTCACCCCCGGCACGCTGACCGATGCGGAACTGCTAAGCGACAAGAGTCAGTCCCTGCTGCTGGCGGTGCATCAAGGGCCGCGCAACCGCTGCGGTCTGGCTTGGTTGAGTGTCACACAGGGCCAGCTTTTTTTGGCTGAATGCGACGCCGACGATGTCGTTGCTTGGCTGGCCCGGATCGGGCCGAGCGAACTGATCCACAGCATCGACATCACGCCCGCATTCGAGCGGGCGCTGTACGACGGCCTGACTGCCCTGCCCTCGGGTCAATGCCCGATCACAGCGCGGCGCCCCAAGGCCATGCGGCAGCCAGCGCCTTGCTCAGCTATGCAGAACACACCCAGGGTCGAGCCCTGACCCACCTGCACGGCCTGCGTGTGGTGCGATCGGAAGAGCTGATTGATTTGCCGCCCAACACACGGCGCAACCTCGAGCTCACTCAGACCCTGCGCGGTGAAGACAAACCCACCCTGTTTTCCCTGCTCGACAGTTGCGTGACGGGGATGGGCAGCCGCCTGCTCAAGGGTTGGCTGCTGAGCCCGCGTCGCCTCAGAGATGAAGCCCAGGAGCGGCTGGAGGCGATTGCACACCTGCGCATGGGTCTGTACGGCACCCTGCGGGAAGCCTTGCGTGGCAGCGCCGATATGGAACGCATCGCCGCTCGGCTGGCGCTGCGTCAGGTGCGCCCCCGTGAACTGGTGGCCCTGCGTGAGAGCTTGGCTCGGGCTGACACTTTGAGGCAGCATATGACAAGCGGCGCAGGCGTGCCGCCGCTGCTCAAGAGACTGGAGCTGGCCCTTGAAGCACCCCCCCAGTACGCCGAGCGGCTCACGCGCACCCTGCTGGACGAACCCGCAGCCCAGATTCGTGACGGTGGCGTGATTCGAGGAGGCCACGACAGCGAGCTCGATGAACTGCGCGCCATTGAAAACAACTGCGACGCCTTCTTGCTCGAACTCGAGGCACGCGAAAAGGCGCGCACCGGCATCACCAACCTCAGGGTGCAATTCAATCGGGTGCATGGCTTTTACATTGAAGTGACCCAAGGACAGCTCGATAAGGTGCCCGCGGACTATCGCCGTCGTCAGACACTCAAAAACGCCGAGCGCTTCATCACCCCCGAACTCAAGGGCTTTGAGGACAAAGCCCTGTCGGCCCAAGAACGGGCGCTGGCCCGGGAAAAATTTCTCTACGAACAGCTGCTCGACGACTTGCAGGTGTTTGTGCCCACGCTCTGTGCGCTGGCCCAGGCCCTTGCCTCGATCGACGCACTGGCCGCACTGGCGGAGCGTTCGCTCACACTGAACTGGTGCAGACCTGTTTTTGTACGAGAGCCTTGCATATCCATCAGCGGCGGGCGCCACCCGGTAGTCGAAGCGCGGCTGGCAGAAACCGGCGGCGGCCACTTCATTGCCAACGACTGCCGGCTCGACGGCAAGACCCGCATGCAGGTCATCACCGGCCCCAATATGGGGGGTAAATCAACCTATATGCGGCAAGTGGCACTGATCGTGCTTTTGGCCGGCATGGGCTCTTACGTGCCTGCCAGCGAATGTCGGCTTGGACCGATTGATGCGATTCACACCCGAATCGGGTCGGCAGATGACCTGGCCAATGCCCAATCGACCTTCATGCTCGAAATGACCGAAGCTGCCCAAATCCTGCACAGCGCCAGCGAGCAATCCCTGGTCCTGATGGATGAAATCGGTCGCGGCACCTCAACATTTGATGGTTTGGCGCTGGCCGGAGGCATCGCAGCCCACCTGCACAACAGGACGCGCGCTTTCACCCTGTTTGCCACCCACTACTTCGAACTGACCGAGTTTGCAGCCAGGCATCACGGCGCGATCAATGTGCATGTCAGTGCGGTGGAGTCGGGCGCTGACATCGTTTTCATGCACCAGATCGAGGCCGGCCCAGCCAGCCGCAGCTACGGCATCTCGGTGGCGCGTCTGGCCGGAGTGCCCGCCCCGGTGGTCAACCAGGCCCGGCAGTCGCTGCAGGCGCTGGAAACCGGGCATCAGCAAGCACAGGCCCAGGTTGATCTGTTTGCGCCGGCCCCCGCTCAAGCCGGCCCGGGACCCAGTGCACTGGACAAGGCGGTACAAGCCATCGAACCCGATGCCCTGAGCCCCCGCGAGGCGCTCGATCTGATCTATCAACTCAAAAAACTCGCCGGCAACTCCGGCAACGCCACCTCATCATGACCTACTGTGTAGCCATCAAACTCAATGCCGGCCTCGTGTTCCTGTCGGACTCGCGCACCAATGCCGGGCTGGATCACATTTCGACCTTTCGCAAGATGATCGTCTACGAGCGGGCAGGCGATCGCTTCATGGTGCTGCTTTCGGCAGGCAACCTCTCGATCACCCAGTCGATCCGGGAAATTTTGCAGGTGGAACAGCTCCAGGATGCTGGCAGCGAGGAGCCGACCACCATCTGGAATGCGCGCAGCATGTTCGATGCGGCCCGGGTTCTGGGCTCGGCCGTTCGACGCGTGCACGATCGCGATGGCGCGGCTCTACGGGGCTCCGATGTCGACTTCAATGTGTCCCTGCTTTTTGGCGGACAGATACGTGGGGAGGGCATGCGTTTGTTCCAGATGTACTCTGCGGGCAACTTCATTGAGGCAACCCGCGAGACCCCCTATTTTCAGGTAGGGGAAGCCAAGTACGGCAAGCCCGTGCTCGATCGGGTCATCACCCCCGAAACGCCTTTGCAAGAGGCCGCAAAGTGCGCTCTGGTCTCCATGGACTCGACCATGAAATCGAACCTTTCGGTGGGCTTTCCGCTCGATCTTGCGGTCTATGAAAACAACCAACTGCAAAGCGACAAATTGGTCTGCATAGACCAAGACAATCCTTACTACCGCATGATGCACAACAACTGGGGTAACAAATTGCGGCAGGTCTTTGACAGTATCGAAGACCCGGTGTGGGATGATGCCCATACGCACACCCCGCTGAAGATGCCCAGCGCTCGGCACGGTGCGCTCATGAAAATTGCCACCCCGCAAGACAAATTGATTTGAACCTGCCGAACCTGTGTCCGCTCCCCTGCTCATCTTCTCCCACGGCAACAGCTTTCCGGCCAGCACCTACGGCGTCATGCTGCGCAGCCTGCAGCGACGCGGCTTTGAAATTCAGGCCATAGAAAAGTTTGGCCACGATGAGCGCTATCCGGTGACCAGCAACTGGCCTGCCCTGGTGCAGCAGCTGGCCGACTTTGCCGGCGACGCTTCGCGGCGATCCGGCCAAGGCGCTTTTCTGGTGGGCCATTCGCTGGGCGGTTTTTTAAGCCTGATGTGCGCTGCCCGTCATCCCGAATTGGGGGGTCAGAAAATTCGTGGCGTGGTGCTGATGGACTCACCCATTCTTGGCGGATGGAAAGCGGCCGCCTTGTCAGTGGCCAAGCGGGCACGGTTGGTCGGCTCAATCTCTCCAGGTGCGGTCAGCCGCAAAAGAAAGCAGTCCTGGGCCAGCCTGCAAGACGTGCAGTCGCACTTCGCTGCAAAAAAGCTGTTCGCCTCCTGGGATCCCGCCGTGCTCCAGGACTACGTCACTAAAGGCACCCGCCTGTCTGACCCCAACGGCGATCCAGCCGGCCCACGCGTCTTGAGTTTCGACCGAGATGTCGAAACGGCGATCTACAACACCCTGCCTGACAACCTTGAAGCCCTGATAAGACGCCATCCGTTGCGATGTCCGGTCGCCTTCATTGGCGGGCGCAATTCACTGGAGATGCGACAGGTAAGTATGGCCATGACGCAGGCGGTCACACACGGGCGCATCATGATGCTCGACGGCAGCCATCTATTCCCGATGGAAAAGCCCCAAGCCAGCGCCGCAGCCGTCGAGACGGCGCTGCTCAACATGATGGGGCCGCACGAGGTGCCATGAGGTCGCAGGCGGCCAGAACGCCAATCAAAGCTGGGGTCTCAACGCCCGTGTGCGCCAGGTCTCAAGCCCGCGAGTCGTGGGGTCAAGAATGCCCGGACTCAGGCCGCCCAGCGCACCCAACCCATATGGGCCGTGAAAAGCACCACCGCACCAAAGACAATCCGGTACCAGGCAAATATCTCGAAACTGTGACTGGCGATGAATTTGAGCAGCCAGCGGACGCAAACCCAGGCGCTCAGAAACGACACCACCAAGCCCACCAGAAACATGGGCGCGTCAGACAGGCTGAGCATGGCGCGCTCCTTGTATAGGCTGTAGGCACCGGCTCCAATGAGCGTCGGGATGGCCAGATAAAAGGAAAAGTCGGTGGCCGCTTTGCGCGAAAGCCCCAAGAGCATGCCACCGATGATGGTCGCACCGCTGCGGCTGGTTCCCGGGATCATGGCCAGGCACTGCACCAGACCCACTTTGAGCGCATCACGCCCGCGCATGTCTTCAACCTCATGGATGCGCACTGCACTGGCAGGCCTGCGCTCGGCCCAAAGGATGATGAACCCGCCAATGATGAAGGTGGTGGCCACCACCGAGGGCGTGAACAGATGGGCTTTGATGGCCTTACCGAGCAACAGGCCGAGAACAACAGCGGGAACAAAGCCAACGAAGACATTGAACGCAAAACGCTGAGCCTGTGCACTGTGCGGCAAAGCCCTCACGGTCGAGCGTATCTTTTGCCAATACACGATGATGACCGCCAAGATGGCGCCGGTCTGAATCGCAATATCAAACACCTTGGCTTTTTCGTCGTCAAAGCCGAGCAGCGCACCGGCCAGGATCAGGTGCCCCGTGGACGAGATCGGCAGGAACTCGGTCAGGCCTTCAACCACGCCCATGATGGCCGCCTTGATCAGCAAAGTAATGTCCACGCGCTCGACCCCGCAAAAACGCAGATTATCGGCCACAGCCGCCGACTAAAATCCGAACCATGAGTTCCATGCCCACGGCCGGCGCGAGCGGCGCCCCTGAACAAACACAAGCGCTTAAGACCAGCAATTTTTTGCGGCAGATCATCGAGCATGATCTGGCTCAAGGCACCTACGCCAGCCGCCGCTGGGCGGGCAGTCCCGGCGACGCCGCGCACCACGCTGCGGGCCAGCCTGATCCGGCCAGAATCCGAACCCGCTTTCCGCCCGAGCCCAACGGCTATCTGCACGTCGGTCATGCCAAAAGCATTTGCCTGAACTTTGGCCTGGCGCGCGACTACGCTGGCGTGTGCCACCTGCGCTTTGACGACACCAACCCTGAAAAGGAAGACCAGGAATACGTCAACAGCATCATTGACGCGGTGAAATGGCTGGGCTTCGACTGGGCGCAAATCGGCCAAGTCCAAGGCAGCGCCGCCCCCTACCAGGCCAGCGACTACTTTGGCTTCATGTACCGCGCAGCCGAACACCTGATCGAAGCCGGACACGCTTATGTGGACGAGCAGTCGCCCGAGGAGATGCGCATCCACCGTGGCGACTTCGGCAAGCCCGGCGCCAACAGCCCATTTCGAAGCCGCACCCCCGCCGAGAACCTGGCGCGCTTTCGCGAGATGAAGGACGGTCAGCATCCCGATGGCGCCATGGTGCTGCGCGCAAAGATAGACATGGCTGCGCCCAATATCAATATGCGCGACCCAGCCATTTACCGGATACGCCATGCCGAGCACCACCACACCGGCAAGGCCTGGTGCGTCTACCCCATGTACACCTTCGCGCACCCGATCGAAGATGCGCTCGAGCAAATCACGCACAGCATCTGTACGCTCGAATTCGAGGACCAGCGCCCGTTTTACGACTGGCTCATGGAGCGCCTGATCGAAGGTGGCCTGCTGGCCAGCCCGCCACCCAGGCAATACGAATTTGCCCGCCTGAACCTGACTTACGTGGTCACATCCAAGCGCAAGTTGGCGCAATTGGTCAACGAAAAGCGCGTGAGCGGATGGGACGACCCGCGCATGCCCACCATCGTGGGTCTGCGCCGGCGCGGCTACACGCCACAGAGCCTGCAACTGTTTGCCGAACGCATCGGCGTAACAAAGAGCGACAGCTGGATCGACTATGGCACGCTTGAGGGCTGCTTGCGCGAAGACCTGGAAAACAAGGCCCACCGCGGCATGGCCGTGCTGGACCCGATCAAGCTGGTGATGACCAACTGGGCGGCAGCCTTTGGTCATGATGACTACACCGAGACATGCACCCAGCCGACCCTGCCACACAGCGCGATTGCCGAAGGCCAAACCCCACCGCCAGAGCGCAGCTTCAAGATCGGCAAGGAGGTCTGGATTGAGCGCGAAGACTTTGAGGAAATTGCGCCCAAGGGCTACAAACGCCTGTTCCCCGGCAACGTGGTGCGCCTCAAGGGTGGCTACGTGGTTGAATGCACAGGCTGCGTGCGCGATGCCGCAGGACAGGTGATCGAGGTTCACGCCAAAGTCATCCCGGGCACCAAAAGCGGCACACCCGGCGCCGACAGCGTTAAGGCCAAAGCAGCCATCACCTGGGTCGGCGTGGCCGATGGCGTGCAGGCCGAAGTGCGCCTGTACGACCGCTTGTTCGCCGATGCACACCCCGACGCCGGCGGCAAGGATTTTCTGCAGGCGCTCAACCCGGACAGCCTCAAGGTGGTGAGGGCCTACGTCGAGCCATCACTGGCTGCGGCGTTGCCCGACCAGAAGTTCCAGTTCGAGCGATTTGGCTACTTCGTGGCCGATCGGGCGGACCATGTGGCGGGCTCCAAGCCGGTATTCAATCGGGCCGTGAGCCTGAAGGACAGCTGGGGCAAATGAAGCCCGAGGGGCCAAGCCAGTTGGGCGTATCCGGCATCGGCCATTTATTGGCTAACATCACAGTCCGATGAAGGCCTTGCTCCGACTCCTCGCCCTGACGGTTGTGGCAACGCTGCTCTCTGGCGGCGCATGGGTGGCCTGGACCGTCTCGCGAACCCTGCCCCAGCGCGATGGAAGCGTGGCCCTCAGCGGCCTGCAGGCACCGGTGAACGTGCGCTATGACGAGCGCGGAGTGCCCCATATACGCGCTCAAAGCGAGATCGATCTCTACCGTGCGCTGGGTTATGTTCACGCCCAGGACCTACTG
>JAJTGH010000006.1 GCA_021299555.1 Comamonadaceae bacterium | reverse complement strand
GTGGCAGCACTTGACGCATCGATTCGATCGTGGCCTCAAACCGGCGTCGATAGTCGGCCGGATCCCAGTTCGCACCGGTCACATCGTTGGTGCCGTAGGCCAGCATGACCATATCGTAGGGCCGCTGGCCGCTGGCATGCCTGAGTAGATCCGTGCGCACGTTGGCCCAGTAATTGCCCGATGCACCGGCGATGCCGAAGTTATCCAGCACCACGCCCTTCTCGCCGTCGGCAAACGCACCGAGCAAGGTAACCGGCTCGCTGCCATGAGCGATCAATTTCACCCGGCTGATGGACTTGACACCGTTGATTTGTACCGAGGCAACGGCTGATGGACCGCTGGTATCGATCGCCTCGGCCAGCACCCCATCGACCAGCACATCCAGCAATCCACCTTCGGGTTGGCGCAGATAGTGCACGGTCACGGTGTGCACAGTTGCTCCCAAAGCAGGGTTTCCAGGGTCTATTTCGATCGAGGCTCCCGCCTCACGGCTGCTCAGTGCAAACAGCCCCAGACCCGTGGCGCCAGCGGGCGCACCCGGCGCGCGCGGAGCCAGTTCATGATGCCACTTGCCTTGGCGGCACAAGGCATTGACTGGTAGTCTGATGCCCGGCAAGCCGTAGAGCAGATTCACGTGTCCAGCGCCACCTGCACCGAATCTGCCCTGAAACTGGCGGCGCAGTTCGGAGACAAAAAACTCTGCCGCCATGTGGCTGCCGCCCCAAATGCCAATTCGAGCGATCCTCGTTTGTGAGGCATCTTTGAGCTTTTGGTGCATCAGTCGCATCCACTCCTCGTGCGGCATGCCCTTGCGTATTTCCTCGGCGGTGGGAATCGGTGGCAATTGGCGCCGCAGTTCCTGCTCCTGCTGATCTGTCAGAGGCAGTTCCTCTTCTTCCGAGCCTGCCGGTGCTGGTCCGGCATCGCTTGGTCGCACCTCGGGCGCAGGGCCTTTTTGCACCACGTTGCATTTGAGCGGGCCCATAGCCGCGCCTCCTGGAACCGTGAACGCGTGGTGCAGCTTTGGTGCAACCGGCTCGCTTGCCGGCACGCCCACTGGTGCTTGAGCCGCTGCGATGATGTGTGCCGCGGTGAGCACAGCCACCGTAGAAAACTTGCTCAGGCTTTGGCCAGTCATTGCCCCCTCCGCTGTTGTTCGTAGCTGGCAAGCAGGGCCTCCGATAGGCCTTGACCGATCCGGTTCAGACCTTTTTCGGTCAGGTGCATCAGGTCCGTCCAGGCCAGCCCCTGATCGAGCCAGCGTGCGAAGGAATTTTGGCCGCCCATGAATTGCCAGCTGTTCCAGAACGCGCAGCCGAGCTCTTCGCTGGCTTGGCGTTGAAGCTCTACCAGCCTTGCCATGGTCTTTTTGGAATAGATGCGACCATCGTCACCGAGCGTGGCTTGATCGAGCGGGCTCATGAGCAGACACGCAGCCTGCGGAGCACCTCGGCGCAGCACTTTGATGGCACGCATGAAGCCCTCGCGATAGCTCTTGCCGTCGCCGGCCAGAATTCCTGCAGAACCGGCGTCGTTGCCGCCTATCATCACAACGATCAGATCCGGATTACGGACGCGTGTTTGTTCGGCCAGATGGTCGGCATTGAATTGACGAATCGATCCGCTGGCAATGCCCACCACGGCGGTGGTTTCCCAACTGATGCCGCGTGAGGCTTCAAGCACCAGCCCATAGACCTCAAGCCCGGCCTCACCGATTTGCAATGTGCTCGAGACGATGGGTTGATCGTGTTCGATCACCCACTGGTATGGTAAATATGTCCCATTCCCCGCTGCGTGTCACCCTCACATCGTCTCTGCGCATCCATCGCGGATCCATTCCAGCCACAAAAAACCGGGTCCGCCATCGCCAAACTCGGCTTTGAGTCGCTGTCGCACGGTTTTGGCAATGCCATCGCCCGCCAGCGTGGAGTCTCCGTAGTGCAAAACTCGGACTGGCGCCGTCCGATCGCTGCGGGCCAGGGCGTTGAAAAAGGGACGCAGATGCTCAACTCCGTCAATGGGTAAGACGGGGATCGCTTTGACCGCACGGCCGGCGGCGTTGCCGGCCGTGTTTGCCGGCGCAGGCGATGAGGCGCTGGCCGTGGGGGCGGGCGAGGGCTTGACCTTTGTCGCTTCAGTCACGGGCGCTGCCGCGGTGTTTGAGGCGGCCGGGTTGGCGGCAGGCCTGGAGTCTGCTGCAGCGATTTTTTTGTTGGGCGAGGGTGCGGAGGAGGATGCGGCAGCCGGCGTGACTGTGGGCCTCGCGGTCGGCCTCGGTGTCACCGCCTCAGCCGCCCTGTTGTCCAGATCGGCTGAGGCCGTTCCAGGCAGGCCCACCGGACCGAGCACGCGGCTCGGTCTAAGGTTTGTACCGCCGTCTAGCCAATACGCCGGCACCAATGCGCCCAGGGCCGCGGCAAGCACCAGCAGCAGGTGGTTGCCGGGTCCCCGGCTGGGAGTCGCATCGCGCTTGTCTGGCATGCCTTAAAACTGTCGGTAAATGAAGGCCAGGGCTTGCCCATCTGACAACCAGGCGGCGAGCATCAAGACAGCGGCCATCATCAGCCCCTGGAGCAGCGGGGATTGTCTCTCAAAGCTCAACTGCATCTTTTGCTTCCAGCGCTGCGGCGTAAAGCAGGAGACGATGCCGATACTCAGGCAGACCCAGAACGCCATGCTGAAGCGGGGCCAGGCGCTCAGCTCGGAGTGCATCAGGGCGCTCCAGAAAGTGGCCGCATCCTCGAAGGTGGGTGTCTTGAACAGGATGCGGGCCATGACCACGAAGGTGAAGGTCAGCAGCCAGCCGCTGGCCCAGGCCGTGGTTGTGTATTTTTGGGCCCATTGCTGCCAGGCCGTCTGCTCTCGCATCCAGCGGTATAAGCAGACAGCCGTCCCGTGCAGGAGCCCATAAAGCAGAAAGTTGACAGCACGATGGAGATCCTGACGTTGCGGTAGACCTTCCAGCGCACCACCCGGTTACCTCCGAGCGGTCGATACACATACTGACCCACCCATGCCGACAGGCTCATGTGCCATCGCCGCCAATACTCCGCGATCGAACTGGCCTGGTAGGGGCGGTCAAAATTTTCTGGCAGCTTCAGTCCTAGCAGGCGCGCGCATCCGATCACCACATCGGTGTAGGCTGAAAAATCCAGGTAGATCTGGAAGGTGAAAGCCAGAGTGGCGATCAGGATTTCGCCAGAAGAAAAGGCCTGCGGGTCGGTAAATACTGGGGTCACGCCCGCCCTGGCGATCAGATCGGCAAGTACCAGCTTTTTGAACAAGCCCTTGAAGATGCGCCACAGGCCGGCTCGAACATCCTCCTGATCGACGGTGCGCCGCTCCATCAGCTGCCCAATAAAGTCAGACGCCCGCAAAATGGGGCCTGCGGCCAGGTGCGGGAAAAAACTCATGTAGACGCCAAAATGCAAGAAACTGCCGGTGGGCACTTGCTTGCGGTGGCTGTCCACGCTGTAGCTGATGGCCTGAAAGGTCATCACCGATAGGCCCAGCGGTGGCGTCAGCGATTGAAACAGGCCGCCATCGAGTCCCGGCAGCAGCCACGTGGCCGCTCCGGCCATCAGCGACTTGTAGCTCAACAGGGGCAATGCCTGCAGCACGATCAGCCCTGCGAGGACCCGGTTGGTGTGTTGACCGACCCGACCGAGCAAGACCGAGTCCAGAGACAGGTAGAGGGCTGCCAGGATCGGCAGCGCGAGCAGACCGTTAGAGGAGATCACCTCGCAGGTGTGGCTAGCTCTTGCGCCTGGCCACGATCAAGGCGTAACTGCCCCCCTTGAAATAGCCGACTCGAAAGCCCAGGGGTTTGGTGTCATTGCTCTCAGCGAAGGCCTTGGCCAGTTCGCGTTGAGAGTTGCCAAAAGACTTGTGAGCGCGCTCGAAATGGCCATAGAGGGTGAGAGAAAAATTCTCCTTGAGCTGGCTGTATTTGATGCCGGTCTCATCCTGAACGATAAAAGGTGCGTGACGGTTGAGTAGGCCCGTGATCATGGAAAAAGCGCTGGTCTGGGGCAGATGTGATGCCGCCTTGAGCAGTACCGGATTGGCGGCAGCCTCTTGTACAAATTTTTGGTGATTGGGGCTGTTCGTAAGCCCCTTGTCCGAAAGGTCGATGCGCAGGTAGTCCACCACCACCGGCTCTCCGGCACGATCCAAGCGGAATCGAACGGATCGCCAATTGGCGTCGCTGGTGGGCAACTCCTCAATCGCGCCCGAGTTGTTAACCTGAATGGGCGTGACGCTTTTCACACTCAGGCCTTTGAGCTGGAAGAAGGAGCTGAGAAAAGTGGATGCACCGATCCGAACCCGGTTGCGGTGCAAATACTTGTCCAGATATTCGGTCACGAAGAATCCATCGCGTCCGTAATTCTCCCAGGCACCGGTGAGTACCTCCAAGGTTTGAGACGCTGCTTCGGGTTTGAGCCCTGTCAGATCCACCGGTCGCTCAGCCGCTTGCATCGCCACCAGAACATATCTTTTGGCATTGGGGAAAAGTTGGCTGACCGTTGCAAAATCAGGGCCCGAAAACGGGTAGAACACGGTGTCTTTTGAGGCGGGCAGCTCCTTGCTGGCCCAAGCGCTCATGGGGACCCCAATTTGCGCTTGGTATTGCTGCCAGTTGCTCTGTACCGCTTTGGAGTAGCTCGACCAGGCCTCCGGGTTGAGATTCGAAGGCACTGTATTGGATGCAGAGTGCCCTGCCAGCAAAGACAGAGCAGGCCCGCTTTGAGCTGGCGCGATCGTCGCTCCAGTGAGCAGGGCCCATCCTATGGCGGCCGGAGCAGCATGGCGCCGCACCGCGCCCAAGGTGGCTAAAAACATCGAAAGCCTTCCAAACGATTAAAGATCAGGGACTCGTAGCCTGCGCGGGCCTACCCCAGGGCGCGGCACCCGCAACGCGCCTGGCACCGGCATAGCGCGGCTTGTAATAACTCGAGTCCATCGATGCGATGGACACGGAATCGCCGCGGCGCGGCGCGTGTATAAACCGGCCCTCACCAATGTAGATGCCCACGTGCGACAGCTTGGCAAAGGTATTGAAAAAAAGCAGATCTCCCGGCTGCAGGTCTGCGAGGCTGATCTGATCTGAGCGATGAAACAAGTCGCGCTGCACGCGTGGCAGCCTAACCTGCAACTGATTGAAGACGTAGTAGACCAAGCCGCTGCAATCGAAGCCGCGAGTCGGGTCCGCGCCAGCCCAACGATAGGGTATGCCCAACAAGGTCTTGGCCAACTCCACCGCCGGGTGAATGTTTGCAGGCTGGGCCAATGCCTGGGGCGGTGCGGCCGTCACCGGCGTCGGCGCAGACACAGCTTGGGCCTGCGCACCGAGGCACCCCCCCAAACCAGCCACCAAACAAAAAATCGAGAGTCGACTCATGGCTGAGATTTTAGGCTACGAGTGAGCGTCCTGCCCTGCGGCCCCTCCCCAGATGTCTACTCACAGCCAAGCAGCGGACTTCTTGTCGGTCGCTGCCCGAGTGCCGCTCTGAATCTGTGCCATAATTTGTAGTTCAGCGGCTGTAGCTCAGTTGGATTAGAGTACTTGGCTACGAACCAAGGGGTCGTGGGTTCGAATCCTGCCAGCCGCGCCAATTCTTCGAAGAGCCTTGATTCGTCAAGGCTTTTTCGTTTGGGGACTGAAGTCACCGCACGGGGCTGCTGCGCCCCGGTTGCTTTCAGATGCCGTTGGGCTGAACCGCTGATCGTCTTAGCCGAAAAATCGCTGATGGGCGATGTGCGCTTCCGCGCAGCTGTTCACCCTCAATCGCTTCTACCAAGCCTCGGTCGCGCAACTTGCGCCTGAACGACGCCTTGTCTATCGTGTGCCCCAGCACTTGTTCCGACAAGACCTGGAGTTCCCCGAGCGTGAAACGCTCTGGCACAAAGCCCGTGGGAAAGCTCAGCTTCGCAATGTCTGAACGCGTCTGGTTTACCGCCTGCGCAATCAATTCAGCGTGATCGAATGCGATCTTGGTCGGGAGTTCATCAACTGGCACCCATCGCAATTCCGTCACCCGCTTGCCAGGAGCGAAGGTCGCGGCGCCCTCGGCGATCAACGCCCTGTAGACTACCGATAGACCCCAGCCAGCCTCACCACGGGGATCCCGTCCCTTGGCGCCCACCGTTTTCATTTGGCAAAGGTTCGGCGGTGGGATGCCCAGCCTCTCTTTGGCAACCCTGACTGCTGCAGCACCAAGATCGGGGTCAAGATCTACGCGCAGAACCCCTCCTGGAAGCGCCCAGAAGCCTTTGTAAGGCGCCTCTTCCCTTCGTATCAGCAATACGTTCAGCCGCTGATCAATCAGGCTCTGAACAGCGATTTCGACCCTGCAAAAGGGCATTAGATAGGTCGGCATGACACTTTTTTGTGGTGTTTTTCAGACATAGTTGCATGGTACCACGAACGGTGCTACATTACATATATGCGTTATGCCACTAAGTAGCGCATCGGCAATGGCTCCCGTCAGTGGTTGGACTCCGGAGAAGCCAGCGAGAGGGCTGGATCAATGGGTTGGTTGGGGTGAGTCCCCTGTCCTAGAGGACCTGCGATGAGCAGGAGTACCCCGGTCGGGGTTCACCAAGGCGTCTGCCTGCGATCCAGCCGGACGCCTTGTTGAGCCAAATCCCACAAGGAGTAATCATGAACGAACCATTGAGCGCTTACCCGGCACTGCTGCATTGCGGTATCTGCCGTCCCTCAATCGACTCATTGCCCGTTGAGCTGTCTGCTCTGGAGCAGGAGTTACTGGCTAAAGAGCCGCCGAACGCGCTTGCCCAGGCGCATTGCGCCCACCATTTGGTGTCTTTTGCCCGGCATGTTACGGATATCGTGGCTGACCCCATCCGACGTGTCGAGTCTGATGGGCGTGTTTTTCACGCCATTCTGGGAGTGGTGGTCTACCACCAGGAGGATGACGGCTCCTTCACCACTGCCCTTTGGCAGCGCCCACAAGATGACTGTCAGAGCTGGCTGGTCGACTTCTATCCGCTCGAGACCCCTATCCTCGACTTCCCGAGTACAGGGCTATGGCATCAAAAGCTGGAACAGGCATTTGTCTACGAAGCCCAAGCGCGGCTCGGGGATCAGACGGCTGGTGAGCAATGGGCGCAATGGGCATGGTCGCTCATTCGCCAGCGGATCATTGACCCGATTGATCTGCGCCGTCTGCGCTCGCGTATTCGCGCCGGGCTGGCACTCGACCTGCAGACCGTTTCGCTGATGCGATGGTGTCACAGGTTTGACGGCGGTAGTTCTCGCCAAACCGTGACCGCGTACAACAACTACCGCGGCACGCGCGATGTCCTCCTGCAGTTGAAAGAGTGCTCCCCAATATTTGCGCTGCTTGCCCGCTGGCTAACCATGCCGGAGGCGGACGCCCGTGGTTCAACACAAGCCAGTGCCCGCTTCAAGCAAGCTTGCCTACTGCGCGGCGTCAAACCAGCGCAGTGGAGACTGCTGGCTGCTCCTGACGAACCCGCAGAAGACTTTTTGCGGGTCATCGCCCAACTCAAACCCAGCCACGAAATTGACCCGGATGTCTGGCGCGTTATCTTGTCCATGGTGGGGACCCGAGCCAGCGCCCCAGAAAGCTATGCTGATAACCTTGCTCCAGTGCGCAATACGCTTGGGCACATCATCCGGCTCCTGGAAACCGGCAAGGCGCCGCGAAGCCGTGACCAGCGCATCACCGAACTGCATGAAATCTGTGCCTGGGTGGCTGATACGGCGGTGCGTCAGATTTTGCCGCGGCAGCGCAAAAGAGGCTGGGCGTTCTTGGTTCGAAGCGCACGAACGCACGCCGAGCAAAGACGGCGTGCGCTTGAGCTGGAGTCGCTCCAGTGGAGCGTCCCTCTGCATCCGGTGACGGTTGGCGACTACACAGCAGTGCCGCTCACCTGCGGTCGGGATCTCTGGGAGGAGTCGATCGCAATGCGTCACTGCGCAGACCTGTATGGAGAGCGCTGCAAGACAGGAACGTGCCTTGTTCTTTCGGTTAGAGACGCTGGCGGGCAGCGGAGAGCCACGATTGCCCTTGAACAAAGGAAAGGCGATTGGGCACTTGCACACGCCGTTGGTCCAGCGAATCGGCAATTGGGTAAGGAGTTTGATGAAGTGATCGACGCCACGCTGTCGCTGCTGTGTGCGGTGGATTCAACCCGCCGCCGTTCGATGAAGGGTCCACGGTACCGAATCGATGTGCTCGATAACTTCGATTATGGTCAATCGTGGAGTGAAAACACCTTCAGCAGCGCCGAGGCTGCGCTGGGTGCAGCACGCCGCATCTGCAAGAGCGGGTTACCGTCTCGCGATGCAGCAGGACGCGACATGTGGCTTCACTTTGGT
This sequence comes from Comamonadaceae bacterium, assembly GCA_021299555.1. Classification (GTDB taxonomy): domain Bacteria; phylum Pseudomonadota; class Gammaproteobacteria; order Burkholderiales; family Burkholderiaceae_C; genus Polaromonas. The sequence goes on along the minus strand of JAJTGH010000006.1, from coordinate 24,147 downwards.
GAAACGCCCATCATCGTTGGGATAGACGGCGCAAAGCCAGTGGAGTTTGACGCGACCGACTACATCAATCAGCTCTGCAAAACAATCAGTCAACCATAAGGAACCAGTATGGACAACAACCTCGTTCTCATCCTTAAAGCGGCCAACTTCGCCGCCGACAAGCATCGCGGTCAGTTGCGAAAAGAAGCTGAGTCAACCGCGTATATCAATCATCCGCTACAGGTCGCCCGAATTCTGGCTGAAGACGGTGGCGTGTCAGACCCAGAGATCATCGCCGCGGCATTGCTTCACGACACCATCGAGGACACAGCAACCACCGAATCTGAGCTTGCCGCGCATTTTGGCGTCCGGGTGGCGTCCATGGTTGCCGAGGTCACGGATGACAAGTCCATCACGGATAAGGCCCAGCGTAAACAGATGCAGCTCGTCAACGCGCCGCACAAGTCCCCTGGAGCCGCCTTGGTCAAGCTTGCAGACAAGACCTCAAACGTTCGAGATGTTGGCGATCGACCTGCTGTGGGTTGGTCTGAAGAACGCAGGCTCAACTATTTGGATTGGGCAAAGCAGGTGGTTGATGCACTCCCCGTTTCGAACCATCCGCTCAAAGACGCCTTTGAGGCGTCGCTTGCAAGGTCTCTCGCGTTGGTCAAGAAGTGAAATGCAGGTCTCGCTGCTCTTACCCAGTGAGCCAACGGTGTAGCAAGCCGGCTTAAGGGCCAGGCGGCCTGGTTGGAGCGAGTCTGGCACTGGGCACTTATGGCTTTGGGTTGAGGTCTTCCGCCATTTGTGACAATATCCCTCAGACGGGTGGATACTGAGCGGTTCGATGGATCAAACGCTGGGAGAAAACATGAGCGCACCGGTTTTTGTGTTGGGGGGATACCAGACCGACTTTGCCAAAGCCTGGTCTCGCCAGGGGCAAGACATTTCCGACATGGTGCGTGAGGCGACGCTGGGCGCCTTGGACGCCTGTGGCCTTGATGCTCAGGCGATTGAGAGCATTCATGTGGGAAACGCGTTTGCTGAGTTGCAGCGCAACCAGGCCCACCTCGGTGCCATGGTCTCGCAGGTGGTGCCGCAGTTGTGGGGCGTGCCTGCGATGCGGCATGAAGGTGCGTGTGCATCTTCTTCCCTGGCCGTGCTCACTGCGATGGCCGAAATTGAATCCGGGCGCTACGACTGCGTGCTTGTGTTGGGCGTTGAGGAGTTCAAGAATACGGCCGGTGACGTGGCGTCGGTCAATCAAAACGCTGCGTCTTGGCAGGGTCATGAGGGCATAGACTGCACCTTCATGTGGCCCGCGGCGTTTGGTCTGCTGGCTCAGGAATACGATCACCGATACGGGCTCGACCGCAAATATCTTAATCGCATTGCCCAGATCAACTATGCCAACGCCAAGCGCAATCCCTTGGCACAAACCCGCAAGTGGCAGTTTGATGAGTTGAGCTTTACCGACGACGATCAGGCCAATCCGGTCATCGAACCGGGCACGCGAAGGCAGGATTGCGGACAAATCACCGATGGGGCCTGTGCCGTGGTGCTCGCCTCTGCGCGCTTCGCCCAGGCGCATGCTGCCAAGGGCGTCAAGGCGCCATTGGCCCGGATCTCGGGTTGGGGGCATCGCAATGCGGGGCTGCGACTGAGCGACAAGTTGGAACGCAGTCGGGATCAGGCTTACGTTTTCCCGCATGTGCGCGAGGCGATCGAGCATGCCTGGCGGCGTGCGGGCATACAGGGCACGCAGGCCCTGTCGGGCATAGAGACGCACGACTGTTTTACAACCACCGAGTACATGGCTATTGATCACTTTGGGTTGACTGCCCCGGGTCAGAGTTGGCAGGCGGTCGAGCAAGGCTGGATCGAACCGGGTGGCCGCTGCCCCATCAATCCCAGCGGCGGGCTGATCGGCTGCGGCCATCCGGTGGGCGCTACCGGATCGCGCATGCTGTTTGACGCTGCGCGGCAGGTCACGGGTCAGGCCGGGCCGTGTCAAATTGAGGGCGCTCAACGCATACAGACGCTCAACATTGGGGGCTCATGTGCCACCGTGGTCAGCTTTGTGGTGGAGCGTCAGGACTGAGGCTCTATGGGCCAGTCGGTTCGATCGCTCATGCGCTGACTCTCGCAAGATCTCCTTAAATCCATGGGGATTTGGCGTCTCGGTCTATCATCGGGTTCTCTTCCCCAAGGGGAGTAGCGTGCCGGCCATGCCGGTGGGTAGCGTCGTCAATACACAGAGTGCAGCAGCGCTTTGTCGGCATGCCCGGACCCCAAGCTGTTTGAGGTCTCGCAAGACCTTGTGGGTGCGCTAAAACCGTACCGAGGTCTTGCTTATGAATTCCATCGCGCCCTTGTGGCTCTGGCTCGTCTTTGTCGTCTTTGTGCTGGCGGCGCTCTTCGTTGACTTTGTTGTCCTTAAAAAACAAGGTGCGCAGGAGGTCAGCGTCAAACAGGCCATCAACTGGTCCATCGTCTGGGTCGCGCTGAGTTTCGTTTTCAATGCCCTGTTTTGGTGGGCAATTCGCGACACCACGGGCAATTCCGAACTGGCCTCCGAAAAATCACTGGAGTTTTTGACCGGGTACTTGATCGAAAAGAGCTTGGCGGTTGACAACATTGTTGTCTTCCTGATGATCTTCACCTACTTTTCCGTTCCTGCGGCTTACCAGAAGCGGGTTTTGATGATCGGCATCGTCGGTGCCATCGTACTGCGCACCGTGATGATCTTGATTGGTGGCTGGCTCCTGGCTCAGTTTCATTGGGTTCTTTATGTGTTTGGCGGCTTCCTGATCCTGACTGGCATCAAGATGTGGTGGGCCGCTGGCAAGGAGTCTGATCTGAGCGACAACCCGGCACTGAAGATTTTGCGCAAGCTCATACCCGTGAGCAGCGCTTACGACGGTGAGAATTTCTTTACGCTGGAAAACGGCAAGCGCATCGCCACTCCGCTGTTCATGGTCATCTGTTTGGTGGGTTTGACCGACGTCATCTTTGCCGTGGACTCCATTCCCGCGATTTTTGCCATCACCAGCGATCCGTTCATTGTGCTGACCAGCAACGTATTCGCAATTTTGGGATTGCGGGCCATGTTCTTCTTGTTGCAGGCGGTCGCTGCCAAGTTCCATTTGCTCAACTATGGCTTGGCAGTGATTCTGGTCTTCATCGGTACCAAAATGGTGCTCATCGATGTCTACAAGATCCCCGTGGTGGTGTCGCTCGGTGCGGTGGTCGGTATTCTTGCGATCACCATGATTCTGAGCGCCCGCACCGCACCAGTGGGCACAGTCCCTGGCCCCGACGGTGATAAGTTGTCCTGAAAGGAGTCTCTTATGAAGTGTCCCCAGTGCGTTGATCATGTTCTGACGATGGCTGAACGCCAAGGCGTGGAAATTGACTACTGCCCCAAGTGTCGCGGCGTCTGGCTCGATCGCGGTGAACTTGACAAGATCATCGAGCGCAGTGCTGCAGATGTTCCTGTGACGGCTCAGTCTGTGACTGCCCAGCGGACTGCGCCCCAAAATTGGAGTCAGTCGCACCACGGTCACCGCAAGCACAAGTCTTGGCTCAGTGAAATTTTTGATTGAGCGCCGCTTCTTCGCTGGCCCTTGCCTGGGCCTGCAGTGGCCGATACCGATTCGCACTGCTATGCTTTTGCCATGAGCAAGGCCTTCACCAAAGAAACCGACGCTGACGAGGATGACCTTGGCTTGCCGCCCTTGCCAGTGGGCGGCAAAAACTACATCACCCCGGCCGGATTTGCTCGCCTCAAAGCCGAGTTGCTGGACCTGATTGACAACGAGCGACCGCGGGTTGTCGAGGTGGTGCACTGGGCGGCGAGCAACGGCGACCGTTCAGAAAACGGTGACTACCTTTACGGGAAAAAGCGTCTGCGTGAAATTGACCGCAGGGTGAGGTTTTTGACCAAGCGGCTTGAAATCGCGGAAATCAGTGACCCCTCGGTTCACCATGGCAGTGATCAGGTTTTCTTTGGCGCCACGGTGCACTATGTTCAAGTGGATGGACGGCAATACACGGTCACCATCGTGGGCATTGATGAAGCCGACAGCCTGGCCGGACAGATCAGCTGGATCAGCCCGGTGGCGCGCGCTTTGCTCAAGGCGCGTGTGGGCGACGAGGTGCCTTTGCACACACCGGTCGGCGTGCAAATGCTGGAGGCTCTACAGGTGAGCTATCCCGATGCAGCGCAGTCCCGTACCTCTGGACCGTAGTGCGCGCTGTTGCGCCCGGATTGGGCCTTGGTTGGGTCAGTGTCCCGGCTTGGCGCGTTGAACCCGCAGCACGGCTGGCGTTCGCTTGAGGCTGCGGATCACGCGCGCCAGATGAATGCGGTCTTCAACGGCGATGGTAAAGCGCAACTCGGTCGTGGCCTGCACACTTTCGGGCTGCATCTGAACATGGGTGATGTTGACTTCCGCACCGGCCAGGGCAGAGGCCACCCGTGCCAGCACGCCCTTGCCAGCAGTCACAGTGAGCAGCAGGTCGGTTTCAAAGGTTCGGGTCAGCTCGTCTGACCAGGCCACAGCAATAAAACGTTCGCTGTCGCGGTGTTGCAGGCGCTGCGCCACGCTGCAGTCCTCGGTGTGGACCACCACGCCTTCTCCATGGCCCAGGTAGCCAACGATGTCATCGCCGGGGATGGGGTGGCAGCACGATGCAAATTGAACCGAGCTGCCTTCGCTGCCATCGAGCAGCAATGCGGCTTGCGAAACAGATTCGTGGGCCGTAAAACGCTCGCGACTCATGAGCAGCGCATCGGGCTTGGTCCCGCTTTCAATCAACAAGCTGGCCATGCGCTTGGCCACGATGCTGGCAATGCGTTTGCCCAAACCAATGTCGGTGAGCAAGTCCGCTCGGGATCGATTGCCTGAAAAGCGCAGTGTTCGGTCCCACAGGCTACGGAACGCCTCATCTTCGCTGGGCAACTGCTCGATCCCTTCAGCGCGCAGCGCCTGAGCCAGCATCTTTTCGCCCAGATCCCTCGACTCGGTCAGGGCCATGGTCTTGAGGTGGTGGCGAATTTTCGATCTCGCCCTTCCAGTTCTGACAAAGCCGAGCCAGCCGGGGTTGGGGCTGACCACCGACCCGGTGATGACTTCAACCACATCCCCGTTTCGCAGCTCGGTGCGCAGCGGCACTTGCTCAGAGTTGATCTTGGCAGCGACCGTTCGATGACCGATGTCGCTGTGAATGGTGTAAGCAAAGTCCACCACCGTGGCGCCCCGGGGCATGGCCATGATCTGGCTCTTGGGCGTGAAAACATAGACCGCATCGGGAAACAGATCGATCTTGATATGGTCCCAAAATTCCGACGCATCACGGGTCTCATGCTGGATGTCCAGCAGGGATTGAAGCCACTGGGTGCCCAGGTTCTGCGAAGTGTCGCCCAGCGGATCGACGGCCTTGTAGAGCCAGTGCGCCGCCACACCCGACTCGGCCACCACATGCATGGCCTCGGTTCGCATCTGGAATTCAATGTTGGTACCAAACGGCCCGATCAAGGTGGTGTGCAGGGACTGGTAGCCATTGATCTTCGGGATGGCGATGTAGTCCTTGAATTTGCCCGGCAAGGGCTTGTAGAGCTGGTGCAGCACACCCAAGGCGGTATAGCAGGCCGTGACCTGATCGACGATCACGCGAAAGCCGTAGATGTCGGTCACTTGCGCAAACGACAGGTGCTTGTCGTTCATCTTGCGATAGATCGAAAACAGCGTCTTTTCCCGGCCATCGATTCGAACCTGTATACCGGCAGCGGCGAACGCAGCCTCGACCTCGTTTTGCGCCCGCCGGATGACGTCGCGGCGCCGCCCGCGCGAGCGCGACAGGGCCTTGGACAAGGTCGCGTAGCGCCAGGGGTGCAAGTGCCTGAATGACAGATCCTGCAGCTCGCGGTAAGTGGCGTTCAGACCGAGCCGGTGGGCGATCGGGGCATAGATGTCGAGCGTTTCGTTGGCAATGCGCCCCCACTTGGCCCTGGGCAGGTCGCCCAGGGTGCGCATGTTGTGGGTGCGATCGGCCAGCTTGATCAGGATGACCCGGACGTCCCGCGCCATGGCCAAGAGCATCTTGCGGAAAGACTCGGCTTGGTTTTCTTCCCGGGTGTTGAAGGCCAGCTTTTCCAGTTTGGTCAGTCCGTCGACCAGTTCAGCCACGGGCGCGCCAAATCGCTCAATCAGCTCGGGCTTGCTCACGCCACAGTCCTCGATCGCGTCGTGCAGCAAAGCGGCCATCAGGGCCTGTGCGTCGAGCTTCCAATCGGCGCACTGGGCTGCCACCGCGATCGGGTGAGTGATGTACGGCTCGCCACTGCTGCGAAGTTGACCCAGGTGGGCCTCATCGGCAAACCGGTAGGCTTTGCGCACCAGTTCGACGTCGGATCGGCTCAGGTACCCCAGCTTTGCAGTGAGCGCCGCAAAGCTGGCCGCTGCTGCGTTGGCAGCGGCCGGGCTCGAGCGAGCGTTCATGACAGTCGGTTGCAGGGCGCCCATGACCCGACTGTAGCGCGAGCGGCAAGGCTTGCGGCGTCTGGGCGCTTTTTTGGGTGACAGCGGGCGCGCCAAAAAGCAAAAAAGCACCGCCAGGCGGTGCTTTTCAAGGGGGCCGATCAGGTCAGCCGGGCACTTTTTTAAGCATTTCCAGGCCAATTTGTCCCGCAGCGATTTCACGCAAGGCGGTCACCCCAGGCTTGTTCCTGCTCTCAATTTTTGGCGTGTGCCCCTGGCTGAGCATGCGGGCACGGTAGGTGGCGGCGAGCACCAGCTGAAAGCGGTTGGGGATCTTTTCCAGGCAGTCTTCAACGGTGATGCGGGCCATGGCACAAACTCCAGTCAGTCAAATCAGGTCAGATTCAGGGCTTCAAATGTCGCGGCTCGGCTGCGGCGCTGGGCCGCGTACTTGAGCCGCTGAGCGTGAACGATGCTCTTGAGGTCAAAGAGCGCCCGTTCAAAGAGTTCGTTGATTATAACGAAGTCGAAATGCTGGACCTGTGCCATTTCCTCGGCCGCATTTCTCAGGCGCAGCTCGATCACCTGCGCGCTGTCTTCGCCGCGCCGTTGCAGGCGGGCGCGCAGCTCCTCCCAGCTCGGCGGCAGGATAAAGATCAGCACTGCGTTGGCGAAGATTTTCTTGATGTTGATCGCCCCTTGGTAGTCGATTTCCAGCATCACATCGGCTCCGGTTCTGATCCGGTCTTCGATGGCCTGCCGGGACGTACCGTATCGGTGACCATGCACATGGGCCCATTCAAGGAACGACTGACGCTCCACCATGCGGTCGAACTCATCGTTGGATAGAAAAAAGTACTCACGCCCGTGCTTTTCCTGGCCGCGGGGCGGGCGGGTGGTGTGAGAAACCGAGGGAGCTACTCCAGCGTCGATCTCCATCAGAGCCTTGACCAGGCTGGACTTGCCAGCGCCACTGGGCGCTGCAACAACGAAGAGGTTTCCTGGGTAGTCCATAGCGTTCACAGCTTATTCGATGTTTTGTACCTGCTCGCGCATTTGCTCGATCAGCACCTTCATGTCCACTGAAATCCGGGTCAACTCCAGGGCGGGCGATTTCGAACCCAGGGTATTGGCTTCGCGGTGCAGTTCTTGAATCAGAAAGTCCAGCCGTTTACCGATTTCTCCGCCAGCTTGCACCAGGCGATCAATTTCGTCCAGATGCGAAGCCAGGCGCGTGAGCTCCTCCGCCACGTCGATGCGAATCGCAAAGGCGGTTGCCTCGGTCAGCGCACGGTCTTGCGCCGCTTGCGGCGGCGTGCTGCCATCGGTCAGCGCCATTGCTTCACTCCAGCGCTCGAGGAAGCGATTTTTTTGTTGCTCCACCAGCTGCGGCACCAAGGGTTCGGCTTGACGGGCCAGGTCCCGAAGCTGGCCGGTTCGGTCTGTGAGCATCTGAGCCAGCCGCTCCCCCTCGCGCTGTCTGGCCGAGCACAGCTCGCGCAGCGCCTGCTGGGCCAATTTGAGCAATTGGGCTTGCAGGTCCTGCGGCGCGCTCCTTGGCTGGTCGCTCAAGCGCAGCACCTCGGCCACGCTCAAGCCGGCGGCGTCGGGCAAGTGGGCTTGTATGCTTTTTTGTGCCTGCAGCAACTGCTCGAGCAAGACGACAGAGGCTCTGGGCAAGGCGCTGCTTTTGGCGCTTTCGATACCGGCACGCAACTCCACCTTGCCGCGCTTGAGCTGGCGCCCAATGAGCTCGCGCAAGCCGGGCTCGGCCTGACGCAAATCGTCGGGCAGGCGCAGGGCCAGATCCAGGAAACGGCTGTTGACCGATCGAATTTCCAGGCCCAGCGAGCCTGCGCCTTGGTCGCTGTGTCCCTGAACCTCCAGGGGCGCCTGCACTGCTGCATAGCCCGTCATGCTGAAAACTGGCATGTCAGCTGTCCTGTTGCTCCAGATAGCGCTGCGCGTCGAGCGCGGCCATGCATCCGGTCCCAGCGCTGGTGATGGCCTGTCGGTAAACATGGTCCTGCACGTCGCCTGCGGCAAACACCCCGGGCACGCTGGTCATGGTGGCCATACCCGCCAGGCCGCTGCGCGTGACGATGTAGCCGTCTTTCATGTCAAGCTGACCCTTGAAGATGTCGGTGTTGGGTTGATGGCCGATGGCGATAAAGCATCCCGAAAGCGCCAATTCCTCAGTGCGCTGGCCATCGACCGATCGCAGGCGCACGCCCGTGACCCCCGAGCTGTCGCCGAGCACCTCGTCGAGCGTCTGGTTAACCTTGAGCTCGATCTTGCCGGTTGCCACCTTTTCCATCATCTTGTCGATCATGATCGGCTCGGCACGGAATTTGTCGCGTCGGTGCACCATGAACACTTTGCTGGCGATGTTGGAGAGATACAGCGCCTCTTCCACTGCGGTGTTGCCGCCACCGACCACGCAAACCGTTTGCTGACGGTAGAAAAAACCATCGCAGGTGGCGCATCCTGAAACCCCTTTGCCCATAAAAGCGGTCTCTGAAGGCAGACCCAGGTACTTGGCCGATGCGCCCGTGGCGATGATCAGGCTGTCGCAGGTGTAGGTGTCGCTGTCGCCCGTCAGGGTGAAGGGGCGCTGGCTGAAGTCGACCTTGTTGATGTGATCAAAAATGACCTCGGTTTTGAAACGCTCAGCGTGTTCAAGAAACCGCTGCATGAGCTCGGGCCCTTGGACGCCCTGAGCGTCAGCCGGCCAGTTGTCCACGTCTGTGGTGGTCATCAATTGACCGCCCTGGGCAATGCCGGTGATCAGGACCGGGTTGAGATTGGCGCGGGCCGCATAAACGGCCGCTGTGTAGCCGGCTGGGCCGGAGCCCAGGATCAAGACCTTGCAATGTTTCATGTCGTGTGGGTGATCAAAAGCATACCGATGCCGCAAAGGCAGAAGCAGGCGACGGTTGGAGGAGGGCTGGCCGCTATTGTAAGAACTGCGGACCGCTTTGGCCTGTGGGCTTGGGCTGTGCCAGCCTGCCCAACCCGGTGCACCCTCTGGGAAAGACGCCAGTGCGGTAAGCTATCGGTCTGATCCATGACTTACTCCATCGACACCTTACAAGCTCAAAGCGATCGGCCCGAAGCCCCGGGGCGGCTGAGTCGGTTTGCCCAGGAGCTGAGCCTGATTTTCGGGCTGCTGGCATTGTCGTTCTGGCTGCTTTGCCTGCTGAGTTATTCGGCCAATGACCCCGCCTGGTCCACGACGGGTGGCGCTGCGGGCAGCGCGGCGGGGGCTGTGCGCAACTGGGGAGGCCGTTTCGGCGCTTTGCTGGCCGATCACAGCTATTTTTTGCTGGGCCTGTCGGTCTGGTGGCTGGTCGCTCTGGGCGTCAGTCTGTGGTTGACCGGCCTGCGCCGATGGCTCAGTGGTGCACCTGCAGCGCCTTCTAACTGGCGCAAACGCGTGGCCGTTGGCCTGGGTTTGCTTGCCCTGATGGTCGCCAGTGCGGCGCTGGAATGGACGCGGCTTTATCGGTTTGAGGCCTTTTTGCCCGGGCATGCCGGTGGCGTGCTTGGTTACTGGGTTGGGCCGGCCGCCCTGAAATGGCTGGGATTTGCCGGCTCGGCCCTAGTGTGTATCGTGGTGGGTGTTGCTGGTGTCTCTTTGGCATTTTCTTTTTCCTGGGGGCAGGCGGCTCAAGGTCTGGGAGGGTGGATCGACGGCTTGATCGAGACGCGCCGCGAAAAACGTGAAGTGGCCCAGGATTTGGCTGCAGGCCGCATGGCCGCACGTGAGCGCGAAGAGGTGCTGCTCGAAGAGCGAGTGGACATTGAGGACAGTCATCCCATTGCTGTGGTGATTGAACCCGTTGCGGTCGAAATTCCCAAAAGCGAGCGGGTGGCCAAGGAGCGCCAAAAGCCGCTCTTCAATGAACTGCCCGACTCCAATTTGCCCCAGATCGATCTGCTCGATGGTGCGATTTCTCGGCAGGAGGGCGTATCGGCCGAGATGCTGGAGATGACTTCCAGACTGATCGAGAAGAAACTCAAGGACTTTGGCGTCGAGGTGCGTGTGGTGGCCGCTGCCCCCGGGCCCGTGATCACCCGCTATGAAATCGAGCCAGCCACCGGTGTTAAGGGCTCGCAGGTGGTCAACCTGGCCAAGGACCTGGCCCGTGCGCTGAGCCTCGTGTCCATTCGCGTCATCGAGACCATCCCGGGCAAGAACTACATGGCGCTTGAATTGCCCAACGCCAAGAGGCAGTCCATCAAGCTCAGCGAGATTTTGGGCTCGCAAACCTACAACGAAGCCAAGTCCATGCTGACTCTAGGCTTGGGCAAGGACATCAGCGGCAACGCTGTGGTGGCCGACTTGGCCAAGATGCCGCATTGCCTGGTGGCCGGCACCACCGGCTCGGGCAAGTCGGTGGGCATCAATGCCATGATCTTGAGTCTGCTCTACAAGGCCGACCCGCGCGATGTGCGCTTGCTGCTGATTGATCCCAAGATGCTTGAGATGAGCGTCTACGAGGGGATTGCTCACCTTCTGGCGCCTGTGGTCACCGACATGAAGCAAGCGGCCCATGGCCTCAATTGGTGCGTGGCCGAAATGGAAAAACGCTACAGGCTGATGAGCAAGCTGGGCGTTCGCAACTTGGCCGGCTACAACGCGAAGATCGACGAAGCCAAAGCCCGCGGCGAGTTCATCTACAACCCGTTTAGCCTGACGCCCAACGAGCCAGAGCCTCTGGAGCGCTTGCCCTTTATCGTGGTTGTGATTGACGAGTTGGCCGACCTGATGATGGTCGTGGGCAAAAAGATCGAAGAGCTCATCGCGCGCTTGGCGCAAAAGGCCCGAGCGGCTGGGATTCACCTGATCCTGGCCACCCAGCGGCCCAGTGTGGACGTGATCACCGGCCTGATCAAGGCCAATATCCCCACTCGGCTGTCCTTCCAGGTCTCCAGCAAGATCGACAGCCGCACCATCCTCGATCAGATGGGCGCCGAAGCCCTGTTGGGCATGGGGGACATGCTCTACCTGCCCAGTGGCACGGGACTGCCCATACGCGTTCATGGCGCTTTTGTCAGTGACGAGGAGGTCCATCGCGTGGTGGCTTATCTCAAATCTCAGGGCGAGCCCCAATATGTCGACGGTGTGCTCGAAGGCGGTACGGTCGATGGCGAGGGCGGTGCCGACTTGCTGGGCGATGCCGGTGGCGAGAAAGACCCCATGTACGATCAGGCGGTCGAGGTGGTGCTCAAGCACCGCAAGGCTTCCATATCGCTGGTGCAGCGGCACCTGAAGATCGGTTACAACCGCGCGGCCCGATTGCTTGAGGACATGGAAAACGCCGGCATGGTCAGCGCCATGTCGGGCGCGGGGCAGCGCGAGATCTTGGTGCCGGCTCGGGCCGATTGATGCAAATGAAAACCATGTACAGACGCCTTTGGATTGCCTTCTTCACGACAATTGCCGTGGGCAGTGCCGGCGCGCAAAGCAACGCCGATGGTTTGCAGCTGCTCGGCGACTTCATCCGAACTGTGCAGACCGGGCGGGCCCAGTTCACACAGACAGTCACCTCGCCGGCGCGCGATGGGCAGATCGCACGCACACGCGTCTCCAGCGGTGTCTTTGAATTTTCCCGGCCCAACCGTTTTCGGTTTAACTACACCAAGCCCTATGTGCAGACTCTGGTGGCCGACGGTCAAACCCTTTGGTTGTACGACCCCGACCTCAATCAGGTCACGGCCCGCAAGCTCAGTCAGGTCTTGCAGGGCACACCGGCTGCGGTGATTGCCTCGGCCGTCGACCTGCGCGGCTTGCAGGCGGATTTTGATTTGAGCGTGCAAGCGCCTTCAGGCGGCCTGCAGTGGGTTCTGGCCACCCCGCGCAACCGCGATGGGCAATTGCAAAGCATCCGGGTCGGACTGCGCGCCTTACCCAAAGGGGCTGAGCTGGTCAGCCTCGACATTGCGGACGCTTTGGGCCAGCGATCGTTGATCGAGTTCAGTCGATTTGAAGCGCAGGCCGTGATTGCCGCCAGCCAGTTCCAGTTCACGCCGCCGGCGGGAGCCGATGTCCTTCGGCCCTGAAGCCATGCGGGGCTTGTTCGAATCCAAGCCCCAGGCGCCCTTGCCTGAGTTGCTTCGGCCGGCTGCGGTCGATGAGGTGATCGGTCAGTCCCACTTGCTCGGACCTGGCAAGCCTTTGAGGCTGGCTTTCGATTCGGGCCAACCCCATTCCATGATTCTATGGGGGCCGCCTGGGGTGGGGAAAACCACCCTGGCCCGACTCATGGCCCGCGCTTTCGGGCATGAATTCATTGCGCTGTCTGCGGTTTTTTCTGGCGTCAAGGAAATTCGAGCGGCCATGGATCAGGCTCAGCAGCACCTGACCCGTGGCGCCCGCACTTTGCTCTTTGTCGACGAAATTCACCGGTTCAACAAGAGCCAGCAAGACAGTTTGCTGCCCTTTGTCGAGTCGGGTCTGGTGGTGTTGATTGGCGCGACCACTGAAAATCCCTCGTTCGAGGTCAACTCGGCACTGCTGTCGCGCACTCAGGTCTATGTGCTGACTTCTTTGAATCGGGACGAACTCAAAGACCTTTTTGAGCGAGCCCGGCAGCAGCAACTGCCCGACTTGCAGTTCGACGAAGCAGCCATTGATGCATTGGTCGATCTGGCCGATGGCGATGCACGGCGCTTGCTCAACCTGCTCGAGCAGGTGGCTACTGCCGCTCGGTTCGCGGGGCTTGTGGCAGTGGACGCCGCATTTTTACAGCAATGTCTGGCTCAGGGTGCGCGCCGCTTTGACAAAGGCGGCGATCAGTTTTATGACCAAATTTCTGCCTTGCACAAATCGGTGCGCGGCTCGCATCCCGATGCGGCCTTGTACTGGCTGTGCCGCATGCTCGATGGCGGGGCCGACCCGCGCTACCTGATGCGACGCGTTTTGCGCATGGCATGGGAGGACATCGGACTGGCCGATCCTCGCGCCTCGCAAATCGCAAGCGACGCGGCCAGCACCTACGAACGGCTGGGATCTCCCGAGGGCGAATTGGCCATTGCCCAGGCGGTGGTCTATCTCTCGCTCGCACCCAAGAGCAATGCCGCTTATGAGGCGTACAACGCGGCCCGCGCCTTCGTCAAGGCGGACGGCTCGCGTCAGGTGCCCGCGCACTTGCGCAATGCCCCCACGCAGTTGATGAAGGACCTCGGCCATGGCAGGGCCTATCGGTATGCGCATGACGAGCCTCATGCCTACGCGGCGGGAGAAAGCTATTTGCCCGACGGGATGCAGGAGCCGTCGTGGTACCAGCCCACCGACCGCGGTCTGGAAGCCAAGATCGCCGAGAAAATGGCTTTCCTGCGGCGACTTGATCAACAATCTGATCAACCTTAAGAAAAATTCCTACCCGAACGAGCCGAGGAATTTTTCATTAGCTGCTCTGATGCCGTAGGCATAGCACTCATGGAGTCGAGTTGCGAGCAGCAATATCACAAACTCCCCGGGTAAACCCCTTCTGCCCTGATGGGATGGCTTGCGCTGAATCACTACAATTTGCGCGTAGCTCGTCTGACCGCCGGCCCACGCGGGTGGTTCAAAGACGGGCTTTTTGCCAGCTGAAAGGCCGGTGCCCACAAGGCGCGGCTGGACCTGGCAATACATCGCCTACCCAAGTCGGAGAAGATTTTATGGAAGTATTGCTACAGCAGATCATCAATGGTCTGGTGCTCGGCAGCATGTACGCCCTGATCGCGCTGGGCTACACCATGGTCTACGGCATCATCAACCTGATCAACTTTGCCCATGGTGAAGTGCTCATGGTCGGTGCCCTGACCAGCTGGACCATCATCGTTTGGATGCAGGAGTCGATGACTGGCACGCCCGGCTGGCTGATTCTGCTGATCGCACTTTGCATTGCCTGCGTGGTGTGCGCTGCGCTCAATTTCGCAATCGAAAAAATTGCCTACCGCCCCCTGCGCAACTCGACCAAGCTGGCTCCCTTGATCACCGCCATCGGCATGTCCATCTTGCTGCAGACTCTGGCCATGATGATCTGGAAGCCCAACTACAAGTCTTACCCGACGCTCTTGCCCAGTGCGCCCATTGAGATTGCAGGTGCGGTCATCACGGTCACTCAGATCTGCATCTTGGCGCTCACTGCCATCTCGCTGGCCATTTTGATGTACATCGTCAATCACACCCGCTTGGGGCGAGCCATGCGGGCCACCGCCGAGAACCCGCGGGTTGCTGCCCTCATGGGTGTGCGACCCGACACCGTGATTTCGGCCACCTTCATCATCGGGGCGGTGCTGGCGGCCATTGCCGGCGTGATGTACGCCTCGAACTACGGAACGGCCCAGCACACCATGGGGTTCTTGCCCGGCTTGAAGGCTTTCACGGCCGCTGTCTTTGGAGGCATAGGCAATTTGCAGGGTGCGGTGATCGGTGGCATCTTGTTGGGTCTGATCGAGTCGATCGGCGCGGGCTACATAGGTCCACTGACCGGTGGTTTTCTGGGCAGCCAGTATGTCGACATCTTTGCGTTCATGGTGCTCATCGTCGTCTTGACCTTGCGACCGTCGGGCTTGCTCGGTGAGCGTGTGGCCGACCGAGCCTGAGGAGAGCCGATCATGATGAAACAACATCGTCTCCTGACCTTCATCGTCGCAGCCGTTTTGCTGCTGGTGCTTCCTTTGGCATTGCAGCCCTTCGGCAATGCATGGGTGCGCATCGTGGACATGGCCTTGCTCTATATTTTGCTGGCTCTGGGGCTCAACATTGTGGTGGGCTACGCAGGCTTGCTCGATCTGGGCTATGTGGCGTTTTTTGCGGTCGGCGGTTATTTGTTTGCGCTGCTCGCATCGCCCCACCTGGCCGATGCCTTCCCCTTCATTGCAGCGAACTTTCCCAACGGATTGCATTTGCCCATCTGGGTGGTGATCCCTTTGGCCGCCGTGCTGGCGGCCGTGTTCGGGGTGCTTCTTGGTGCGCCCACACTCAAGTTGCGCGGTGACTATCTGGCCATCGTCACCCTGGGCTTTGGAGAGATCATCCGGGTGTTTCTCAACAACCTGGATCGTCCGATCAACCTGACCAACGGCCCCAAGGGCATCAGCCAGATTGATGGGATCACCTTGTTTGGCGTCAAGATGAGTCGGGCGCTGGAAATTGGCCCTGTGACCATCAACTCGGTCAGCCTCTACTACTACCTGTTTTTGGCGCTGGTGGTGGTCTCGGTCATCATCTGTCACCGGCTTGAGCAATCGCGCATCGGGCGGGCCTGGATGGCCATACGTGAAGACGAGACAGCGGCCAAGGCCATGGGCATCAACACCCGCAACCTCAAGCTGTTGGCCTTTGGCATGGGAGCCACATTTGGCGGCGTTTCGGGCGCCATGTTTGCCGCCTTCCAGGGCTTTGTCTCGCCCGAGTCCTTCAGCCTGATGGAGTCGGTGATGATCGTGGCCATGGTGGTGCTCGGTGGCATCGGCCACTTGCCCGGCGTGATTTTGGGAGCGCTCTTGCTCTCTGCCCTGCCCGAGGTGCTGCGTCATGTGGCCGGGCCCTTGCAGGCCATGACCGACGGACGGCTCGATTCAGCCATCTTGCGCCAACTGCTCATCGCCTTGGCCATGATTGCCATCATGCTCGTGCGACCGCGCGGTCTGTGGCCTGCGCCCGAGCACGGGCAGTCGCTGAGCAAAGTCGATCGTCAAGGGGGGGTCTGAACATGAACCATCCCATTCTTGAAGTCAAAGGCGCCTCCAAGCGCTTTGGCGGCTTGCAAGCGCTCTCCGATGTCGGCATCCGCATCGAGCGCGGTCAGGTCTATGGGCTCATTGGTCCCAATGGCGCCGGCAAGACCACGTTTTTCAATGTGCTCACCGGTTTGTATGCCCCCGATTCGGGCAGCTTCATGCTCGCTGGCAAGCCTTACACGCCGACGGCTGTGCACGAGGTGGCCAGGGCCGGTATTGCCCGCACTTTCCAGAACATCAGATTGTTTGCCGATATGACTGCGCTGGAAAACGTCATGGTCGGGCGCCACGTGCGCACCCACTCGGGCCTGGTCGGGGCGATTTTGCGCACCTCCGGCTTTCGCGCCGAGGAGGAGGCCATTGCGCAGCGCGCCCACGAATTGCTTGACTATGTGGGCATCGGCCGCTACGCCGACTACAAAGCCCGCACCCTGAGTTATGGCGATCAGCGGCGTCTTGAAATCGCCCGCGCCCTGGCCACCGACCCCGAACTCGTTGCCTTGGACGAGCCGGCCGCTGGCATGAATGCCACGGAAAAAGTGCAACTGCGCGAGCTGATTGATCGCATCCGCCGCGATCAGCGCACAGTGCTGATCATTGAACACGACGTCAAGCTCGTCATGGGGTTGTGTGACCGGGTCACGGTGCTCGATTACGGAAAGCAGATTGCCGAAGGCGTGCCGGCCGACGTGCAGAAAGATCAAAAAGTCATCGAAGCCTACTTGGGCACGGGGGGCCACTGAAATGCCACAGACACTGCTCAAAGTCAAAGGCTTGAAAGTGGCCTACGGCGGCATACAGGCCGTCAAGGGTGTGGACCTTGAGGTTCGCGAGGGAGAGCTGGTGACCCTCATTGGCTCCAACGGTGCGGGCAAGACCTCCACCATGAAAGCCATCACCGGCTCTTTGCCCCTGCTTGAGGGTGACATCGAGTATCTGGGCCAGAGCATCCGCGGCCAGGGGGCCTGGGATTTGGTTAAGTCTGGCCTGGCCATGGTGCCCGAAGGTCGGGGCGTGTTCACGCGCATGACCATCACCGAAAACCTGCAAATGGGTGCCTATATCCGTGCAGACGGTGCAGGCGTTGACGCTGACATTGACAAGGTGTTCACGCTGTTTCCTCGGCTCAAGGAGCGCCGTGATCAGCTTGCGGGCACCATGTCGGGTGGCGAGCAGCAGATGCTGGCCATGGGCCGCGCTTTGATGAGTCGGCCCAAGGTGTTGCTGCTCGACGAGCCTTCCATGGGACTGTCGCCCATCATGGTCGACAAGATCTTTGAGGTGGTCAAAGACGTGTACACGCAAGGCGTGACGGTCTTGTTGGTCGAGCAAAACGCCAGTCGGGCCCTGAAGATCGCAGACCGCGCCTACGTCATGGAGTCGGGCCTGCTGACCATGACTGGCCCAGCCAAAGACCTGCTCGTCGACCCGAGGGTGCGCGCCGCCTACCTGGGCGAGTGAGCCGGGGCTGAGCCCTCGGCGCAACCGTCTGCCTGAAGGCAGAGGCAGCAAGCTCAGTAGCCGTAGCCGCCGCCACCTGAGCGACCACCGCCGCCCGATCGGCCGCTGCGATTGCCGCCGCCGCCGCTGCGGCCACCACCACCACCGCCACCGCCGCCCCGATAACCGCCACGGCTTGCCGGCAAGCCCGACGACGGAAAGCCCGATGACAGGTGCGAGCGTGGCTGAGCCTCGTCGTCGTGGCTGCGCTGCTGGCGCGGTGCCACATTGGCGCTGCGCGCCGCGCCTTGCCCCGCCGAATGTCCTTGCCCCAGCCCTTGGCCTTGTCGCGGCGCATGGGGCGAGCGCTGGCCGCTTGACCCACCTGCACCGCTGCGCTGCGCCTGGCCGCCACCACTGCGCCCGCCCGATCCCTGAGCGGGCCTGGCTTGACCCCGCCCTGTTCCACCAGAGCCACCGGCTGCGCCCTTGTTGGCGCGGATGCGCTCCATCATCTCACTGCGCGCTGCTTTGGCTGCCGCAGCCATCACCTCGCGGCTCGGTGGCTTGCCCAGCCCGCCCCACAGGGTCTGTCGCCCCATGGCGATCGGCTCGGCCCGCTCATCGGGCTCGGCCTCAAAGCCCGGCACGACCACTTTTTCGATGGTCTGGCGGGTAAAGCGCTCAATGTCCTGCATGAAACCCTCTTCGTCCAGACAAACGAAGCTGATGGCCTGGCCGCTGTTACCCGCACGGCCGGTTCGACCGATGCGGTGGACATAGTCCTCGCTGATGTTCGGGATCTCGTAGTTGACCACGTGTGGCAATTCGTCAATATCAATGCCACGGGCTGCAATGTCAGTCGCCACCAGCGCGCGGATATCGCCGCTCTTGAAGCCGCCGAGCGCCTGCGTGCGTGCAGTCTGGCTCTTGTTGCCGTGCAGCGCCATCGCGGTGATGCCGTTTTTCGTCAGGTACTCGGCCACATTGTTGGCGCCAAACTTGGTGCGGGTGAACACCAGCACCTGGCTCCAGTTGCGCTCGTTGATGATGTGTGCCAGCAGCGCTTTTTTCTTGCCGCGCCCGACCGGGTGTATGGTCTGCTCGATGCGCTGCACCGTGGTGTTGCGTGGCGTGACTTGAATATGCTCGGGATCACGCAGCAGGCCATTGGCCAGATCGCGGATCTCGTCGCTGAAGGTGGCGGAAAACAGCAGCGACTGCTTCTGTTTGGGCACCAGCGCCAGCACCTTCTTGATGTCATGGATGAAGCCCATGTCGAGCATGCGGTCGGCCTCATCGAGCACCAGGATCTCGACCTTGCTCAGGTCCAGCGTGCCTTGGCCAGCATGATCGAGCAAGCGGCCGGGGGTGGCCACCAGAATGTCCACGCCGCTGCGCAGTTGCGAGATCTGCGGGCTCATGCCCACGCCGCCAAACATCACCATGGACTTCAAATCCAGGTATTTGCCGTAGGTGCGTACGCTCTCTTCAACCTGAGCGGCGAGCTCGCGGGTGGGAGTGAGAATGAGCGCGCGCACCGCATTGGCACCGCGCCTGTCCTTGGTGCGTTCGCGGCTTGACAGCAATTGCAGCATCGGCAGCGTAAAGGCTGCTGTCTTGCCGGTGCCGGTTTGTGCACCGCCAAGCAAGTCACCGCCCTTGAGCACGGCCGGAATGGCCTGTGCCTGAATGGGGGTGGGGGTGTCATAGCCTTGCTCGCGCACGGCCTTGACGATGGCCGGAGCCAAGTTCAGTTCTTCAAAAGTCATTGATTTAAAAGCGCCCACCGGGCGCAGGGTTCGGCTTGTCAACCGTTTTGCAGCGGTCGCCAGTCCAGGCCGAAGGGGTCAAGGGAGGGAGGGCTTGCGCGGACGTGGTCCGCATCTCCCAGCACGAGTGCTGATGCCGCGGCAACTGGAGGCCGGCGGTGACGCATTGTGACACGGAATGGGTGGCAGCCGATCTTAGGCACATTTATTGAAGAAGTTGAACGATGAGCTCTCTAAGACAAGCCGATTTGTTCGGAAATTCCTACTTTTGAGCGATAAGGAATCTGGGTCAGGGTCAGCACCCGGCCCGAGCTGCAGCAAACCGGCGTGTACCTGCTGCTGGTCCCGCGTGAAGCCGGCGAGGGTGACCACGCCAACATGCAGGTGTTTTTGCAACACATGCTGGGCATGCTGCCGGTGTAGGGCGTGCATGCGTTCAAGTAGCCGCCCCAGGCCCCCGCCGCGCTGAACGTGGATCACTGAGCGGGAATCACTGAAAGGGGATAATGGCGCGTTGACGCGTGAGCAGGCGGTTCCTGCTTTGCGCCTCCTGGTACACGGCGCGTCCCCTGGCCTGAAGAGCACCACATTTTCACCACACCATGTCCCAATACGTTTTCACCATGAACCGGGTCGGCAAGATCGTGCCGCCCAAGCGCCAGATTCTCAAGGACATTTCTCTGTCCTTTTTCCCGGGCGCCAAGATCGGCGTGCTCGGTCTCAATGGCTCGGGCAAGTCCACGCTGCTCAAGATCATGGCCGGCATCGACAAGGAGATCGAGGGCGAGGCCACGCCCATGGCCAATCTGAAGATCGGCTATTTGCCGCAGGAGCCCAAGCTCGACCCCAAGGCCTCGGTGCGCGAGGCGGTCGAAAGTGGCATGGGTCAGGTCAAGGCCGCGCAGCAACGGCTCGATGAAGTCTATGCGGCCTATGCCGAGCCCGATGCCGACTTTGACAAGCTCGCAGCCGAGCAGGCCGAACTCGAGGCCATCATTGCCGCAGCCGGCGACGGCGGTGACCATTTGCTCGACATTGCGGCCGATGCGCTGCGCCTGCCACCCTGGGAGGCGACCATCGAGCATCTGAGCGGCGGCGAAAAGCGCCGTGTGGCCCTGTGCCAATTGCTGCTGTCCAAGCCCGATATGCTGCTGCTCGACGAGCCGACCAACCACCTCGATGCTGAAAGCGTGGAATGGCTCGAGCAGTTCCTGCAGCGTTTCCCCGGAACCGTGGTGGCGATCACCCACGACCGCTATTTCCTGGACAACGCCGCCGAGTGGATCCTGGAGCTTGACCGCGGCCGTGGCATTCCCTGGAAGGGCAACTACAGCACCTGGCTGGAGCAAAAAGAAGCCCGTCTGGAGGCTGAGCAAAAGGGTGAGGAAGCCCACGCCAAGGCCATGAAGGCCGAGCTCGAATGGGTGCGCAAGAACGCCAAGGGCCGTCAGGCCAAGAGCAAGGCCCGCCTTGCGCGCTTTGAGGAGCTGAGCGACATCGAGTACCAAAAGCGCAACGAAACCAACGAGATCTTCATTCCGGTGGCCGAGCGCTTGGGCACGGAGGTCATTGAGTTCGAGGGGGTCTCCAAATCCTTTGGCGACCGTCTGCTCATTGATAATTTGTCTTTCAAAGTCCCGGCCGGCGCCATCGTCGGCATCATCGGCCCCAATGGCGCCGGCAAGTCCACACTCTTTAAGCTGATCGCTGGCCGCGAGAAGCCCGATGCCGGCACGGTCAAGCTCGGCAAGACCGTCCAGCTCGCTTTTGTGGACCAGAGCCGTGATGCCCTGGCCGACGAGAAGACTGTCTGGGAGGACGTCTCGGGCGGCCTGGACATGATCACCGTGGGCAAGTTCCAGATGCCCAGTCGCGCCTACTGCGGGCGCTTTAACTTCAATGGCGGTGACCAGCAAAAAAAGGTGGGCTTGCTCTCCGGCGGTGAGCGCGGCCGCTTGCACCTGGCCAAGACCCTGATGCAGGGCGCCAACGTGCTGATGTTGGACGAGCCGTCCAACGATCTGGACGTAGAAACCCTGCGCGCGCTTGAAGATGCATTGCTCGAATATGCCGGCGCTGTCATGGTCATCAGCCACGACCGCTGGTTTCTGGACCGCATTGCCACCCACATTCTGGCGGCAGAGGGCGACAGCCAGTGGGTGTTTTTTGACGGCAATTACCAGGAGTACGAAGCCGACAAGAAAAAACGCCTGGGCGAGGAAGGTGCCAAGCCCAAGCGCGTGCGTTTTAAGGCCTTGAAGTGAGCCCAGGGGCCGATTCAGCGCCAGCGGGCGACGATGCGGTGCTCGCTCGCACCCGAAGCTGGCTTGAAAAGGCAGTCATCGGGCTGAATTTGTGCCCGTTTGCCAAGGCGGTCTACACCCGCGACCAGGTGCGCCTGGTGCTCAGTCGGGCCCGTCACATCGACGACCTGCTCGAAGAGCTCGACCGTGAACTCGAACTGCTGGTGGCCACGCCGGCCGAGCAGATCGACACCACGCTGATCGTCCACCCCACGCTGTTTCCGGATTTCTTGGATTTCAATGATTTTCTGGAGATCGCCGAGGGCGTGCTGGCCGAGCACGGGCTTGAGGGCGTGATCCAGATCGCCAGCTTCCACCCGAATTTTCAGTTCGAGGGCACCGAGCCTGAGGACATGGGCAACTACACCAATCGGTCGCCGTATCCCACCCTACACCTGCTGCGTGAGGACAGTGTGGAGCGCGCGGTGGCCAGCATGGCCGATCCGGATGTGATTTACCGCGACAACATCCGAAAGCTCGAGGATCTCGGGCTGCAGGGCTGGCGCCAATTGCAGATTTGAGGCTGTGCCGCTTAGGGCCCGCCGGTGGCCAGTCTGGCGCGCGCCTTGTCGATCCAGGTTTGCAGGCTGTCGAGCAGGTCTTCGCGGCTGAAGGAGCAGCTTTCTTCGGTCAACAGGGCCGACGACTGCAGACTGTCGATCAACTTGTCGAGCACCACCGAAAACTGCGGCGGCAAGGCCTGGCGCAGCGCGGCGGCCGAGGCGTGGTCGCACAAAGTCTCCAGGCGGGCGCGGCCTTCGCGCAGGCCTTGCAGCAACTGGCTCAGTTGTTCGAGTTGTTCGGTGGCGGTGTTCATGCGGGGTCGGTGCGGCGTTTTTCTTGCAGCCAGTCGGGCAGCAGGGTCAGCAGCGACAGGGCCACGAAGGGAGCACCGACCCATGACAGCTTGGCCACGCCCACGTGCGACATGGCCAGACCGCCGACGATCGCGCCCAGCGCCGAGCCAATGTAGAGCATGGAACTGTTCAGGCTCATGAGCATGGGTGCCTGCGAGGGCGCGAGCGACACCAAGCGACTTTGCTGCGGGGCCATGGTGCCAAAGCTGTGCAGGCCCCAGGTCATCAGGGCTGCCACGGTCAGGCCGATACGGCCTTGTGTCATGGGCAGCAGCACCATCATGAGACCGACCACGACCAGCTGGTAGGTCAGTACCCGCACCGATCCAAATTGATCGCTGGCCCAGCCCCCAGCGAGGGTGCCGGCGACGCCGGCCACGCCAAAGCAGGCCAGTACCACCGCCAGTCCGGTCGAGCTGAGCTGCCCCAGAGCCACAAGCACCGGCCCGATGTAGGTGAACATACCGAAGATGGCCACAAACAGCAGCAGGGTGCGCAGCCAGACCCGCAGCACCGCCCACTGGCCGGCGGCCGCGCGCAAGCTGCCGCTGGCAGGTGTGTCGTGCAGACGCCGTGGTACCCAGCGCCAGGCCAGCAGCCAGATCACCAGGCTGGCGCCGGTGGCCAGCCACAGGGGCAGGCGCCAGCCGTATTCCAGCCCCAGCCAGGTGCCCACGGGCACGCCCACCGCATAGCTCACGCCTTGCCCGACATTGGTCAGCGACAGGGCTCGGCCGCGTTGCAGGGGCGCTACCAGCCCGACGGCCGTGGCCGACGCCACTGCACTGAACATGGCCCCTGCACCCATGATGATCCGCCCGACTATGAGTCCGGTCAGAGAACTGGCCAGAGCCGAAACCAGGCAGCCCAGGCTGAACAGACCCAGGGCCAGTGCGATGCTGTGATGCCGGGACCACCGCACCGTCATCATGATCAGAAGCGGTGCCAGCAAGGCGGTGGCCAGGGCGTAGGCGGTCATGGCTTGCCCGCTGGCCGCCAGGCTCACCCCCAGCGCTCGGCTGACGGGCTCAAGGATGCCCCCCAGCACAAAGGCACTGCTGCCGATGATCAGATTGCAAAGCGCGAAGAAATACAGCAGGGCTGGCATGGGGCGGGCTCTGCCTTGGGGCAGCGTCAGAACTGGGCGCCGATCGAGGCGTAGATGCGCGGCGCGTACAAGGTCTTGGTGCGCTCACTGATGCTGCTGCCAGAGTCTTGGTAGGTGCGCGTGCGCTCAATGGGCGCATCGCCCAGGTTGTAGATGCCCACGCGCCAAAAACCGGTGCGCGGCACCGAGTGGCCGACGTGCATGTCCAGCGTGATGCGCGAACGCTCGCGTCCACTGATGCCCGGGGTGCTCAGAGATGCCGGTCCGTTGAGCGAGACCGAAAAGCCGCCGAACGTGCCGCCGGTGCGACGCATGGGCTTGGCCGCGCCCACACTGGCCGTATAGTTGGGCTGGCCCGGTATGGCCATGCCTTCGCGCGCGCCGTCGGTCATGCGCGATTGCAGGAGCGTGGCGTTGGTGGTGAGCACCCAGTCGCGCGCCCAGCCGCTGCTGGCCAGGGGGCGCTTG
>JAJTGH010000122.1 GCA_021299555.1 Comamonadaceae bacterium | reverse complement strand
CAGCTGCGCGTTGAGGTATTGCACCACTGTATCGCTCGTGCCGCCGGTGACCCCCAGTCCGATGAAGGAATAGACCTCATAGCCTGGCAGGGCTTCGGCCATGCTGGGCAACTCGGCCATGGGCTTGTAACGCTCACGCCCGGTCGCAGCCAATGCCCTGAGCTTGCCGCTCTTGATGAAGGGCAGCGCCAGGGTGGGCGCCTCGAACAGGTAGTCAATCCGTCCGGCCAGTGCCTCGCCGAGGGCCGTGTTGCCGCCGCGGGTCGGAATGTGCACCGTCTCGATGCCGGCCATGGCGCTCATCAGCTCTGCGGTGAGATGGCCGATCGAACCCACCCCGGAGCTGGCGTAATTGAGTGCGCCGGGGTTCTTTTTGGCATGGGTCAGCAGCTCGGCAAAAGTTTTAAACGGTGAGTTCGCCGGCACGGTGAGGATGAAGGGATAAGAGGTCACCGAAGAGATCATGGTGACGTCTTTGAGGTGATCGAAACTGGGCGTCGAAGCCAGCGCGGCGGCGGCCGGGTAAGCGCCAGTGACCAGGAGCAATGTGTGGCCGTCTGGTTTGGCCTTGGCCACAAAAGCAGCGCCGACCATGCCACCGGCACCCGGCCGATTCTCAACCACCACGGGTGTACCAATCGCCTCGCCGAGCTTTTGCGCCAGCAAGCGGGCCATGATGTCGGCCGAACCGCCGGCCGCAAACGGGCAGACCAGGGTCAGGGGGCGTGCAGGGTAAGCAGCCGGTGCCTGGACCTGAGCCAGTGCCGGGCCCCACAGGGTCAGAGCCAGGCAGCTCAGGGCCGCAAAGCGAAGCTTTGCCGCGACAAGTTGCCGCAGATGACAAGCCAAGCGGTTCGTTACAGTCAGAAGATTGGACATAGGAAAGATCATGGTCATGATGGAAGAAAAGTGGCAACGATCACAAACACCCGTCAGGAAGGCAACAGCCCAGCGGCGATCAGCGCCCGCCGGATGCGCTCGATTTCAGGGGCAGGGATCTTGACCAGGGGCGGGCGCACCACGGCCCGCGGCAGCTTGCCCATGAGCACCAGGGCCTCCTTCATGCGGTTGTGCATGTCAACAAACGGATCGGTGTAAAACACTTCGGCGGTGTGATGAATGCGCTCGTGGATGGTCTGAGCCTGGGCCAGGTCCTTGTTTTGCACCGCCTGGAAAAGCTGGGCTTGCAAGTCGGCGATCACCGATCCGCTGCCCGAGAGCAGGCCCTTGCAACCGAGCACGAGGGAGCTAAACAGCCAGGCGCTGTGCGTGCTCAGCACGTTGACCGGTGGCTGGCGGGCATGCAGGGCCCGAATCTGACGGTCTGCCAGTTGCGCACTGCCGCACCAGTCCTTGATGGCGGCAATGGTGGGCACCGCCTCGACCATGCGCAACAGGGTAGAAAGGGGGTAGCCCTGTCCACCCGCCGGGTTGTACTGAAAAACGATCAGCGGCAGGTCGGTGACATCGGCAATGCGCTTGACATGCTCGATGGCCATCTCGGGCCGTTGGCCCATGGTGTAGATGGCCGGCGGAAAAACCAGCAGGGCGCTGGCACCGCCCTCGTCGGCCATCTTGGCCAAGCGCTGCGCCTCCAGGCTGCCCTCGGCATAAATGCCGTTGACGATGGGCAATCGCTCGCCCACCTCGTCTTGGGCAATGGCGAGCACCCGCTTTTGCTCCTCGAAGGTGCAAGACGCCGCTTCGGTGGAGTGGGCATTGAGGGTCAGCGCGCTGATGCCCGGCACGCTGGCCACATCGCGAAGGTGCGAGCGAAAGCTCGCTTCATCGATCGAAAAATCTTCAAAAAAAGGCAAGAGCACGGCGGGGATCACACCGTGGGGCACGAAAGGATGTCGGGTGGTCATGCAAGAGGGGGATCGAAGAAGATAAAGCGGTAGGATAAAGCATCCAAAAGCACGCCGTGTGAGCGGTTCTACGCTTGCCACCAGGAGATTTATGGGAACCAAAATAACAACGCATGGGGTCGAAGGCCTGCGCCTGCCCCGTCCTTTTCAAGTGCGCCGGCTCGGGCACTTTGGCATCAATGTGGCCTCGGTCGAGCGGGCCTTGGACTTCTACGGCCGGCTGCTGGGTTTCGAAATTTCAGATCAACTCGATTTCGGGCCGCGCGTGCCCGAAGCACTCAAGGCGCAGGTGGGCCCGACGGTGGGCTACTTCACGCGCCATGGCACAGACCACCATTCATTCGTGCTCTTCCCGCAGGCGGCCTTGCATGCAAGCAATCCCCACTACAAGTCCCACCCACATCTGAATGTCAACCAGCTGACCTGGCAGGTTTCGTCCCTGCGCGAAGTCGTCCAGGGGCTAAATTGGTTTGAGTCTCGGGGCTCCAAAGTGCTGCGTTCTGGGCGCGATACGCCGGGCTCCAACTGGCACATCTACCCGGTCGATCCGGCCGGCCACATCAACGAGCTGTACTACGGGATCGAGCAAATCGGCTGGTTCGGGCACTCCAAGCCCATGGCCATGCACGGCATCCGTTACATGCAGCCACCCCAGTTGCCGCACCGATCGGAACATGCCGAAGTCAACCAAGCGATCGCGCAAGGCGTGCCAATGGATGCGGGCCACAGACACCAGGGCGAGAGCGAAGAGCGCTTTGACGTCGGCGGCGTGCTGCTGGCCCGACCGTTCAAGGTGATCAAGGTCGGGCCGGTGCGCCTGTTTGCAAGCAACGTCGAAGAAGTGACCCGCTTTTACCAGCACACGCTCGGCCTGGCCCTGACCGAAACGAGCGAGGTGATGGGCCATCGCTGCTGCTTCTTTCGAGCCAACACCGAGCACCACGCCCTGGCCATCTACCCGCAGGCGCTGCGCAGCGAACTGGGCATGAGCCACGATCGCAGCCTGCTGGGCTTTGGCCTGCAGTTGGGCAGCTACGAACAGTTGCGCGCAGCGGTGGCCTTCATGCAAGAGGCCGGCTACGCGCCGATGGATCTGCCACAGGCCCTCTCGCCGGGCATCGGCCACCATGTCTGGCTGCGCGACCCGGACGGCAACGCGGTGCAGCTGTATTGGGAGATGGAGCAGATCGGCTGGAGCGGTCTGCCGCGCCCGGCGCAGCAGCGCCGGGTCTGGCCCAGTGATCCAAGCCAATGGCCGGAGCAGATCGATGCACAGACCGACAGCTGCATGGGCGAGGTGTTCCTCGGTCCGTTGGGCTGACCCCGATGCAATGCGATGTCCTCATCCGGGGCGGCACGGTCTACGACGGCTCCGGTGCACCGGGCATGCTGGCCGATGTGGCCATTGCACAAGGCCGCTTGCTCGCCATAGGCACCGACCTCGGTGCAACAGCGCGGCGCGTGATCGACGCCAGCGGCATGGTGGTGGCACCCGGCTTCATCGACATCAAAACCCACTCGGACTTCACCCTGCCCATCAACCCCAAGGCTGAGAGCAAGCTGCGCCAGGGCGTGACCACCGAGATCATTGGCCATTGCGGTTTTTCGGTCGCGCCCTGCCTGCCCGGCAAGGTCCAGTTGCTGGCCGACTACCTCAAGCCCAGCGCGCCCTGGCTGCCATTTCGCGAAATGGGGTTTGGTCAGTACCTCGACAGCTTTCCCGCCACGGCGGTCAATGCCGGCATGCTGGTCGGGCACAACACCTTGCGCCTGATGGTCATGGGCATGGACCAGCGCGAGCCGACTGAAGCCGAAATGCAGGCCATGGTCGATCTGCTTGATGAGGGCCTGCGGGCCGGCGCGCTGGGTCTGTCCAGCGGCCTGTTCACCTCGCCAGGCTCTTACGCGCAGCCCGGGGAAATGCTGCGCTTGGTGCACCAGCTCGAGCCCTGCAAGGGCGCTTACTTCACCCACCTGCGCGATGAATCGAACGGTGTGCTGGCGGCGCTGCAAGAGGCCATAGACATAGGCCGCGCCTGCAAGGTGCATGTGCAGGTGGTGCACTTCAAATGCTCGGGCCTGGACAACTGGGGTCAAACCGCCACTGCGCTCGAGCGCATGCAAGCGGCGCGCGAGCAGGGCGTGGACATCGACTGCGACGCCTACCCCTATACGGCCGGCAGCAACCCGCTGAAAAACATCCTGCCCCAATGGGTGCAAGCCGGCGGCGTCGAGGCCATGCTCGAGCGCCTGGCCCTGCCCGAGACGCGCCAGCGGATCGCGCAAGACATCGACCGCGAAGGCCTGAACAACTGGGGACGAATTCAATCCTGGGAGGCAGTGCGCATCTCGATCACGCCGCACCTGCCCCAGCATGCAGGCAAGACCATTGCTGCGCTGGCGGCCGAGCGGGGCATCAGCCCCATCGACGCGCTGTGCGACTTTCTGATCGAAGACCGCGGTGGCACCCGCGTGCTGGTCACCTCAATCTCCGAAGACGACGTGCGCACCCTGCTGCGATCGCCCAACGCCATGGTCGGCTCAGACGGCAATTGCGTGGCCGACTACGGCACCGTCAGCCAGGGGATGCCGCATCCGCGTTTTTATGGCACCTTCCCGCGCGTGCTCGGACGCTACGTGCATCGGGAGCAGGTCACCAGCCTGGCCCGTGCGATCTTCAAGATGACCGGTGCAACCGCCAGGGCCCTGCGCCTGCACGACCGCGGTCTGCTGCGACCGGGCATGGCGGCCGATGTGACCGTGTTTGAACCGGATGTATTTTTGGACCTGTCGACCTACGAAGACCCGCACCGTTATCCGGCCGGCCAGCGCACCACGGTACTGGTCAATGGTGTGGTGGTGATCGATCAGGCCCAGCACACGGGCGAGCTGCCCGGGCGGGTGCTCAGGAGAGCCAGCAACGGCAGCGTAGGCTAGGTCTTTGCACGCCGGCCTCTGGGCGCGAGGGCCAGGTTGCATGGCCTGGGCTCAGCTCACCGGCCAGAGCCCCTTGAGCAGCTTTTTCATGTCCAGCCTGGCGGCGATGCGCTGTGCCACCTCGCCAACCTGGCGCATCAGCGCATCGTGGTCGATGCGGGTGAGTTTGCCGTCCCTGAGCACCTGCTCGCCGGCTATGAACACGTCCTTGACGCTGCTGCCCGTGGCGCTGTAAATCAGATTGGACACCGGGTTGTACATGGGCTGCCACTCTGGCTGGGTGGCGTCAAAGACCACGAAGTCGGCCTCCTTGCCCACCTCGATCGAGCCGATGCGGTGGGCCAGTCCCACACCCCTGGCGCCGTTGAGGGTAGCCATCTCGATCGCGTGTTCGGGCGGCATGACGCGCGGGTTCATCCGCACTTCTTTGTACATGCAGGCGGCCATCCGCATTTCCTGCACCATATCGACCACCCCCGACGACGCATGGTCAGATCCCAGGCTGACGTTGACCCCCATGGCCATCAGCTCCGGATGCTTGCCGGCGGCCATGTAGCCATAGCCGTTGTGCAGGGACGACGACGGGCTGCACACCAACGTGGGCTTGCGCTTGACCAGCAGGGCCATCTCCTGCGGTTCGAGCCAGCCCGAATGCACCAGGATCATGTTTTCGTCGAGCACGCCCAGAGATTCAAGCCGTTCGATTTCGGGCTTGCCATATGCACCCACGCTGGCATCGTGGGTCTGATAGCTGAAGCAGGCATGGGTCTGCAGCTTGACCTGGTACTTGTTGGCCAGGTCCTTGAGGCCCGTGATGAGTTCATCACTGGCATTGTTCATGCCGCGAAAGGAGGCCGACAGCGTGAGCCGGCCGTGGTGATGGCCGAGGTAGCGCTCAAACAGGGCTTCGGTTTTTTCAATACAAGCACCAGTGGACTCGATCATGCTCGCGGGCAGCAGCCCCATCACCGACTTGGTCTTGTCAAAGCACGAACAGGCTGCCACCAGGCGCATGCCGGTGGCCAGCACCGAAGAGATGGTGGCGTCCGGGTGGTAATTGCCCGGATCGGTAAAGCAGGTGACGCCATGGCGCATGAGCTCGAGCGCCGCAAACGCGGAGCTGACCTGCACATCCTCGCGGGTGTTGGCCGCCTCATACGGGTACATGTGCTCAAACAGGAACTGCTGAGCATTGGCCTCGTCGGCCAGACCGCGCGAGAGCTGAAAGGAAGCGTGCAGGTGGTTGTCGATCAAACCGGGCGTGACCACCGAGCCACGGGCCTGAATCACGCGCGCAGCCTGCCAGCTGGCCAAGAGGTCGGCGGTCTTTCCCACCGCAACAAACAGCCCGTCCTTCACAGCCAGAGCGGCATCGCTGATCACGCGCCGCTCGGCATCCACACTGATCAGCCATTCAATATGGACGACCAGCAGATCGCAGGTCTGGATAGCGGCAGGCGGCGTTGTCATGGTGCTGGGTCTCAGGCGTGTTGAAGGCGCCGGGTTTTCGTGCCGACGCCCGGGTGCTCGCTTCAGTCGGCCTTGATGTTGTTGTCGCGAATCAGCTTGCCCCAGCGCTCATGATCGCGACGCACCACATCCGCAAAACGCTCGGGGGCCAAGCCCGAGGGCTCCAGGCCGAGCTCGCGCAGCTTGGTGGCCATCTCCGGGCTGTTGACCGCCTTGCGTATGGCCTCGGCCAAAGTGGCGAGCACCTCCTTGGGCGTGGCTGCGGGTGCGAAAATCCCATGCCATCCACCGATGCTCGAGCCGGGAAACAGGCTGTCCATGGTCGGCACCTGCGGCATCGCGGCCAGCGGCTTGGCACTGCTGGTCATCAGGGGCCGCAGCCGACCGCCTTGCACCTGGGGGCCGGTGCATTGCCCTTGTAGGGGATGTGCTGGATCTGCACACCCGCTGAGCTGCGCGCCAGTTCCATGAACATGTGTTGGCCCGATCCCGTCCCGGCGCTGGCGTAATTGAGCTTGCCCGGCTGCTTGCGCGCTTGCTGCACCAACTCTTGCATGCTGTTGATGCTCGACTTGGCATTGACCGCCAGCACATAGTCAAAGGTGCTGACCTGGGCCACCGGCGCCAGATCGCGCATCAGGTCGTAGGGCGTGGACTGAAGGCTGACCACCGTGACCATGGGCGTGGCCGCATTGAGCACGATGGTGTACCCGTCGGCCGGGCTCTTGGCCACATGGTCCACGCCCACGGCACTGCCCGCACCGGCCCGGTTGTCCACCACCACTGCCTGCTTGAAGCCCTCTTGCAACTGACGCGCCAGCATCCGGGCCACCACATCGAGTGTGCCGCCGGGCACAAAGGGAACCACCAGCTTGATGGGGCGATTCGGGTAGGGGCCACTTTGGGCCAATGCGCCCGTGGCATAGCTCAGGCCCAAGCCTGCAGCAAGGCAAAAAGACAGTGTTTTGAACAGACGCCGTTTGTGAAGCATGTGGGACTCCAGGGTTCAGTCGCGGGAAATTCAGCCTTGCAAGGGCAAGTTCTTTTCAAGCCAGCCGCTGACCAGGCCAATCACCAGGGCATTGCCTTCGCCCAGGATGAAGTGGTCGGTATTGGCAAACAGATGCAGATCGGTCGGCTGACCGGCATGGGCGAACAGATCGAGTGACTGCTCGGTGGGCGTGACCGTGTCGTTGGACGGGTGGAGCAACAGCAAGGGCCTGGGCGCAATTCGACCCACCACTTCGTTGGCCCGGAAGTTGAACATGCTCTCTACCACCTCGTAGGGGAACTCGGTGATCGAGCCGGCCGCCAGCTGATTGCGCAGGCCTGGCTGAATCGGCACGATGTCATAGCGAGGCACCATCATCGACTCTCCGCGGGCCAGACGACGGCGTCCCTCAGCCATCATGTCGGTGAATTTCTTCCACGCTTCGTCGGAGGCATGCTGCTTGCGAAATTTCTTTTCACCGTCGCCCCAGCCGCCGGTGGAGATGCAGGCGGCCACCCGGGCATCGACACCGGCGGTATAGATCGCCACCGCCGCGCCAAAACTGTGCCCCATGACGCCGATGCGCGAGGTGTCGACCTCAGGGCGGGTCTGCAAAAAGTCCATCGCTGCCTGGGTATCTTGCACCTGCTCCATGCAGATGACCTTGCCCCTGGGGCCTTCGCTCTGGCCGCAGCCACGCATGTCAAAACGCAAGGTGATGTAGCCCAGCGAGGCGAACAGTTCACTGGCCGCCTTGGAAATTCCCCCATCTTTGTTGCTGCCAAAACCGTGGAGCACCACCACGGCAGCGCGCCTGTGACCGGCCGGCAGGTCATCGGGAATGTACAGCAGCCCTGCAATCTTGAGGCCACTGGAATTGAAATGAACGGAAAGTTCCATGCGCAGCTGTACGGTTGATGTTTAAAACGGGACCCGCAGATCCCTCATGCAGCCACCGACTCCCATCGGGAGCAGAGGCACTATACACAAAGCCATTGGGCAAGTCGCCATGCGGGCCTCAGGGGTTACGTTACGTCAAAACCGTCCATTGCCAATAAGAGCTGCTCAGGCGCACATTCATGCACTATTGCGATTTGGCGGCTGTATTGCGGGTTTTCCGAGGCACACAGCAGATCGCACACCAACGAACCCGCTGCGCAATTCTTTGGCGCGACGGTTCGCCCAGCACACAGGTCCACTGCGCGCGGCGGTCGATTACAGACCTTGATTCAGATCGAGCACTCGACCAGTGTCTCGAGGCCTTGATCGTTGGCCAGCTGCTGGGCTTTCGAACAGTTGATGCAATCGGATTTTCGGGTTTGCACCAAAGTCTTGCGGGCCTTGTCGTACTGATAAGGTGTGACCATGGTTGCCTGATTGACTTTCTTGGTCACCTGAAAACGCAGCACAGGGGACTGACTGACGACCTCGTAGCGCGCCGAAAGTACGGTGTAGGCATTGCCCGCAAAAACAAAAAACGCCTGATCCGGATTTTTCTTGAGGAAAGACGCACAGGTTTGATTGGCCGCCTTGCCCTCAGTCCAAAACAAACCCTCGGACGCGAGAAAAGATAGCGGGCAGCCACGGGCCAGAAGGTTTGCGTCGCACTCGGGCGCGGCGGGCTGCTTGCTCTCCTGCTCGCTGGCCAACGCCTGCCGGTCAAATCGGACAATGAGGTTCGTCAGGTCCTCGATCCGGTCCTGATACGCGCTCTCGACACACTTCGTATCACTGCATTGGTTGCGCTGGCGCAACCAGGCGAGCTGCTCCTGCCTGACCGATGGATCTTTTTGAAAGGCCTCCTTATAAAGCTCGGCCAACTCGACGTCGAGCTTGCCCAGTTGAGACGATCCGCACACAAGCTTTTCCACCCTGGCCGTGGCCCGTTTGCAGTCAAAGGAGGCCGAAAAAGCGCTCAGACTGACCAGCGAGATCAACGCGAACATCGCGAATCTCAACAAACGGATTGAAAACAACATGATGAATCCTTAATTGGGTGGAACGGCCAACGGGTGCCAAGCGGCCCGCGCTGCGATCAATTGAGCAAATCCAACAAGCCCGGATAAGAGTCAAATTGATCGTTGGCTTTTTCTGTGAGCCGAATGATCGACGCAAGGGTGCGGCGCTGATACGGACCATGGGCGTACAAGGCGAAAGCGATGTGCTCCTGCGTCAGGTAAATCTGATACGACAAGTCAATATTCATTTTGTTGACGATCTTCATCAGCTCGGTTTCCTGGCGCGACGTCAAGCCCGACTTGCGCGTAAAAAACCGCACCACCGCAACGTTGTCGTCGCCCTTGATCAGCGTGAGTTTGATCGACCCATTGGACACCACGGTAAAGGCGTCCCCCGCATCGGGCTGCTCGACGTCATAGCCCATGGCCCGCAGTTGCTGCAACTCAGGGCTGTTGGCGGGCAACTGTTCGGCCAGGCTTGCGGGAGCGAGCCAACACAGCGCAGATGCGACAAAAAATTTCAGCAAATTCCGGATCATGGCGCCTTCCCCTGTTAGCAGTCGTTTTAAAAAGGACAGACAATGATACGCGCAAGCCACTTTGGCAGCCTGTTCAAGCCTGCGTCGCATCAGCCGTGATCCGGCGCGGACACAAGGCGTCTTAGCGCGCCGCGTGCACCCTCGCCATGATGGACTGTGCCACCACCTCGTGGGCTCGTCGCACCGACAGACCCGGGCGCAGGGTCAGCACCATGGCGCGCGGCAGGGGTGGGTCGGTGATGAGCGCCTTCTGCAA
The DNA here is from genome assembly GCA_021299555.1 of Comamonadaceae bacterium. Classification (GTDB taxonomy): domain Bacteria; phylum Pseudomonadota; class Gammaproteobacteria; order Burkholderiales; family Burkholderiaceae_C; genus Polaromonas. The sequence goes on along the minus strand of JAJTGH010000122.1, from coordinate 1,819 downwards.
ACCTTGCTGCTCGACATCGATTGCCAGCGGGCCCAGCAGGGTGTGCGCCAGACCCTGAATCGCCGCTTGTTTTTGTACCTGCAGGGAGTCGGCCTCCATGGCCACGGTCAGCTCAAAGCCATGCTGACGGGCCAGGGCGTCGAGCGCGTCGCGCCAGGCGCTGGGTCGGCATGGCAGGACCAGGGGCAGACCCTGCAGGGCCGAAAAAGGCACGGTGCGCTTGCGGGTGAGCCTGTCGCCGACCGGGCCGACCAGGTAGGTGCCCACCGTTTGCAGGACCTGGTCACTCGGGCGCAGCCGGGTCGAATGCACATAGCGCACTGCCATATCGATGCTGGCGCTCTGCAGACTGCGGTCCATCTGGCTGTCCAGCGCCTCACTGACCACCAGGCGCACCAGCGGATGGCTGCGGCGCAGCTCGGCCAGCGCCGGCATGACCCAGGGCCCCACCGCCGAGGGAATGGCTGCGAGCCTGACCTCACCGACGGCCACACCTGCACCATGGCGGATCTCGTCTTGCAAGGACTGGGTCTGCGCCAGCCAGGCGCGCACCTGCGGCAGCACCCACTGGCCGTATTCGCTCAGTTGCAGGCCACGCGCATGGCGCTGAAAAAGCGGCGTGCCGCAAGACGATTCCAAATCGGCCAATTGCCGGCTGAGCTGGGGCTGAGCGCGGCCGCTGCGCAGCGCCAGCCGGCTCAGACTGCCCTCTTCGGACAGATCCACAAACAGCTGCCAGAGCGCCGGCCTCATGAGGGACAGGGTGTTCATAAGCCGCCTTTCAAGTTATGTTGTTTTAGTTATGTCTCAATTGCCTAAATCATCATTGACAGCATACCCGAGCGGCGCCTAGCATCCCGGCCCATGAGCTCCAACGCACGCCTTCGCGCCGCAGCCGACATCGGCGGTACCTTCACCGATGTGGCGGCCTTCGATGAACGCCAGGGGCGTTTGCTCCTGGGCAAGACCCTGACCACCCCGGACAAGCTGGTAGGTGGCATCCTCACCGGTCTGGACAAGGCCGGGGTGGCACTGCCGCAGGCCGATCTGTTCCTGCACGGCTCGACGGTGGCCATCAACACCATGCTTGAGCGCAGCGGCGCACACACCGCACTGATCACCACCCGCGGCTTTCGTGACATCTATGAGATCGGGCGCATCAACCGGCCCGACTCCTTCAATCTGCGCCATCACAAACACACACCGCTGGTCGAGCGCGACCTGCGCTTTGAGGTCACCGAACGCATGCTCGCCAGCGGCGAGGTGCACATCCCGCTGGACGAGGACGAGGTACTGGCCCTGGCCCGGCGCCTGAAGCAAAAGCGCATCGCAGCGGTGGCGGTGGTGTTCCTTCATGCCTACCGCAACCCGCAGCACGAGCGCCGGGTGCGCGAGTTGCTCAGCCAACATCTGCCGCGGGCCTTTGTTTCCATCTCGTCAGACCTGTCCCAGGAATACCGCGAATACGAGCGCACCTCGACCACCGTGGCCAATGCCTACATTGGCCCACGGGTGGACCGCTATTTGGGCGAGATTGAAAAAACGCTCAAGCAGGTCAAATTCGACGGCCAGTTCCTGGTGGTTCAGTCCACCGGCGGTCTGTATGCCCTGCAGGAGGCCCGCCAAGACTGTGTTCGCATGATGGAATCGGGACCGGCGGCCGGGGTGATCGGCACCCAGGCCCTGTGCGCGGCGCTGGGCATCGACAACGCGATTGCCTTCGACATGGGTGGCACCACCGCCAAGGCCGGCGTGGTTCGCAATCACCAAGCCCTGGTGGCCAACAGCGTGATGATTGGCGGCTACCAGACCGGTCTGC